>NZ_JASAUT010000079.1:0-31688 GCF_029952935.1 Bradyrhizobium sp. Mp19
ATCGCGGCCTGACGCTGGCCCAGTTTTGGCTTCAAGATTGCCTGCCCTGCAAGGCCGTTTTTACACGGCCAAGGCCCATATCGGAAGTCGGCATCTGTGCTACGACGCGGCTGGCCGTGTCCAACTCAGACCGTCGACCACCAGGACCCGGCGAGCACATTTGATGTGTTGCTTTTACTTTCCTTACCGGCGGCTTATTCTTCGTGTTCCAAGTGTTGCTAGGGTTCGATGACCGTAGACCGCCTAAAGGGATTGGCAGTGCGCTATCTTTTCGGGGAGTACGCATTCGACGTCGACCGGCGCGAGGTGCATCGTGGGGCAGACATCGTCTCCGTCGCGCCCCAGGTTTTTGATCTGATCAATTACCTACTCCGCAACCGGGAACGAGTTGTCAGCAAAGACGACCTCATCAAAGCCATTTGGAATGGGCGCAGCGTATCCGACGCGGCTCTGACAACCCGCTTGAATGCCGCCCGGATTGCGATCGGCGATTCCGGCGAGGAACAGCGCTTCATCAAGACACTGCCGCGCAAGGGCTTCCGTTTCGTCGGAGCAGTCCAGGAAGCGCTGGACCCGTTGGGGACGCAGCAAGTTACCGAAAACCGGCAGGTAGAACCTCAACAACCCGACCTTGCGCTCCCCGACAAACCCTCCATCGCTGTGCTGCCATTTGAGAACATGAGCGGCGATCCAGAGCATGAATTCTTCGCCGAAGGCATGGTGGAAGAAATCATCACTGCGCTCTCGCGCTTCAAGTCGCTGTTCGTCATCGCGCGCAATTCGAGCTTTACCTTCAAGGGCCGGGCGGTCGATATCAAGGAAGTCGGGCGAAGGCTCGGCGTGCGGTATGTCCTCGGGGGGGCTGTGCGGAAGGCGTCGGGGAAAGTTCGCATCACAGGACAGTTGATCGATGCGGTTACTGGCGCGCATCTATGGGCGGACCGGTTTGAGCGTGACCTGATCGACGTCTTCTCTCTTCAAGACGAAGTTACCATCGCCGTCGTCTCGGCTATTCAGCCAAAGATGCTTCAAACAGAAATTGCAATGGCGACGCGGCGGCGACCAGAGAACCTCACTGCCTATGACTTTTTTCTCCGAGCCATGCACCAATACCACCTGACGACCCGCGAAAGTTTGGCCGAGGCGATCAAGCTGGCTCATCGCGCTTTGGAGCTAGACCCGAGGTTCGGCTTTGCGGCGGCTTTGGCAGGTGACTGTCATGCGAGCAACGTCGCTCTAGGCTATGCCAACGATCCCCAGTTCGACCGCGAGGAGGCAGTGCGGCTCGCTCGTTTGGCATTGAGGATCGATGATGGTGATCCGGACACGCTGTCAAGGATTGCCGTAATCTTGGCGGGCACGGTCGGCGATAGCGAAGCCGAGATCGAAATGGCTGACCGGGCGGTCGCGCTCAACCCAAACTCATGGCGCACTTGGAATAACAGAGGCTGGGTCTATGTATTGGCGGGACTTCCAGAGGAAGCGATGCGGAGCTTTGAACGCGCCATTCGCATGAGCCCCGTGGACCCGCTGCTGCACATGACGTTTATCGGCATTGGGAATGCCCTTATGAGGCTTCGCCGCCTTGACGAGGCGATCGTAGCATTTAAGAAAGCGCTTCGGCACAATCCCTCCTTCATGCCAGCTTACCGCGGCCTCGCGTCCGCCTTCGCCCAGCTAGGACGCGACGCTGAGGCGCACGAGGCGGCGGCGCGCGTGCTTGAGATCGATCCCGCCTTTACAGTATCGGCGTGGATCGCCCAGGTCCCCAATCACTCAAAGCTGTTTGTTGAGGGTCTTCGGAAAGCCGGGTTGCCCGAATAGCTCGCTGCCCAGGATGGACGAGGCGATTGAATGACTGCTTCTGGCCCTCAGCCGATGCTTGCTCAGAATGCCGCTATGTCCGCTGTCGGGAGGAAAGATCAATGTCGAATGCCGCAGAGCCATTCCTGGTGGGTGCTGGGTGGGCCGGGTTTCCGCGATGATCGGCAGGCTGGCGCCTATTGAAACACGAGGAACTACTATGGCGGAGCACCTGGAAGCGGCAAAGACGGCTGTACTCGGACTGCACTTGCAGAAACACATGACGGACCCGGCATCTCCAGTCGCGCAACACACTGGTTTTGCCGGGATGGTGCAGAAGACAAACCTCTTCGACAAGATCAATCGCGTTCTGAGCGCGGCGCGCGAGAAAGGCATTTTCATTGCTTATGTCAAATTGGATTTATCGCCCGGCGATTACCGCTACCCGCAGCGGGGCCATTTCTGCCAATTCGTTACCGCTGAGCATGAGGCGGGCGAAGTCCTCCGTCCCGGCACCTGGGGATATGACCTTCACGACGCGTTGGTGTGCCAAGAAGGCGAACCTGTCATCCTGGGGCGTCATATTAGTGCTTTTGCCGGCTCGGACCTCGATAATGCGCTTAAGACCCGTGGAATAACCGATCTGGTTCTAACCGGCGTCGCCACAAACTTTGTCGTCACCAATACGGCATGGTCGGCGATCGACCGAGGCTACAGCTGCCTCGTACTTGAAGATTGCTGCACCTCTGGCAGCGAAGAGATGCATCAGGATGCGATCGATCACCTTCGGCCAATCGCCGACATCTGGCAGTCCCGCAGTTTCATCGACGCTTTGACGCGATAGCGTGGAAGGTAAGGCCGATGGGGATGTTAAGGATCACTGGTCGCGCCGTGGCGTGCTTGCGCGGATAGACGCCGTTCTCACTGATTTGGGACACGACCCGCAGAACCTCACGCCCGAAATACCGGCGACCGTCGAACACCTCCATTCCGGAGGATTGGCGACCACACGCGATCAAGCGGAGCGGATTACGCTGACTCGGGATAGCCGCGTCCTCGATATCGGCGGCGGTCTGGGTGGACCGGCACGCTACCTCGCGAATAGGTATGGCTGCTGAGTGGACGGCATCGACGCCAGAGCTGATAGAGACCGGACAGATCCTGACCGAGCGCTGCGGCCTTTCCGGCCGTGTCGTTCTGCAAATCGGCGATGCGCTCGATCTTCCATATCCCGACAAGGCCTTCGATGTTATCTGGTGCCAGAACGTCACCATGAATATCTCCGATAAAGCCCGATTCCTTGCGGAGGTTTATCGGATGCTTACGCCGGGCGGATTGTTCACCTCGACCGAATTCTCGATCGGTCCCGGTGGCGACATCCTCTACCCTTTGCTTGGACTTATGACGCCTCAACCAATTTCCTCGCTTCCGAAAACGTTATGAGCGCCCAGTTTGAAACTGCGGGGTTCCGTATTCGGGACTGGACCAACTACAGTGACGTGGTGATCGAGCGAAGCAAGCTGACCCGTGGAGTCCAGCCCAACAAGCTGGCTCACCAGTTCGTCTTCGGCGAAGACGTGCCAGAACGCCAGCGCAACGGGCAACGCAATCTGATCGAAAGGCGGATCATCTATTGGATGATAACCGCCGAGCGCCCATGAGCGGTTGACTCTCATGGGCTGATCTTCGCGGAGATCGCCGCGATATTGCCTTCAGGTGGTCGACCGACAGACCGAACCAAGATTGCGGCAACCTAGGTAGCATTTGACGAGGTGGACCGCACCTGCTGCTGCCGCCGCCAAATTACGGCGATGTCGCACACGCAAGAGTCTGGTGTTGGCCCATCGCGTCATATCGCATCGCCGCACAATTGCTGTCGCTTTTGGGGCGAAGCGGACGTGAGCCTAATTTATGAGAACGCGCCCTAATGCAATCCAGTCGATTCCGCAACCGGAGACCACGGGCGATCGCAGTAATCAAAGCGGCTATCAGCATACAATACCGAACGTGGACGCCCAAGACGCTGAAACCTTCAACAAGCGTATTCAGATCGGACTGCCATCGCTGACCCAAAGAAAGACCCCGCCGCGCGAAGGGATACAGAGAAGACCGCAAACGCCCTTCGCGCGTGGTCTCATCAGCACGAAGGATTCAGATAGGCTCGCCAGCGGCCAGAGGGAACCCGGTGCGCGACAATGATGCCAGGCCGCCTGCGTTCCGTACGGTGCTGATGCCGCCGAACCCATCAAATTCTGTTTAGAGAGCCCGCCTCAGTTCCGTCCAACTGAGTGACCTTACTTGCTTCCATCGTTCGCAATGACTCCAAAGATTGGAGCGCGAACTGAAATCAAATTTTGCGGTCTCGAAACCTGCATCAGCTTCACGCATTCGGCGTTCTAGTGAAAGTTCCACCATGGATTGTGACCGCTCCAAGCCCAACGGTACTGTGTTCGGCATACATGATTGGCTTGACTATCTATGGGATCAAGCGGCCACGTGCCGGAACCTTGTTCAGCAGGCCGACGATCCTCTCGTTAAAACCGAACTGCTTGCGTTGGCGTCCGTTTGCCAGGAGATCGCCGATAATATCGAAGATCATTTGACGGGTGGGGACGGCCATGCGCCGCGTGGGCAAAGGCTGTCATGAAAAAGGCTGTCATGAAAGAGGCCGCCAACTGAGACGGCGAGACCCGCGCCGGCCTAGTTCGCTTTTGACTCGCTCGCTTAGTTCTTGGTTTCATTGGTCCTCTGCCAGCGTCTTTAGGCCAGTTCGCACTTAGGACACGCAAGCGTGCAGAAATCGGGACCGCTGCCGGGCCATCCCGCGCCATCAACTGAACATGTCGCCACCGTCCGCCCGTGCTGGTCCAGCGAGATCACCGGCCGTCTCGCGATGAAAGCATCAAAGCCGTTCACCGCCCGCGTCGCATCTTACTGCCAAACTACCTGATCCACGACATAGTTGCTCCCTTCCGGTGCGCGTCGAGCCGTGGCTGTATCGTGCATGCATTAGGGCGAGCGGACGACCGGCGGATGGCTCAGATGATGCGAAGGTGCATCCGGGCTAGTGGCCGCCCGCCGGGACCATATCGCGCCGTCGTCGAGTCGTTCGACGCGTGACATTCGACGCGCGTAGCCCAGAATTCTCTCTCGCACTTTCGGCTAATAGTTCTTTCTCTGCTTGGTACCAAAAGGCATCGCACTTGGTGGACCCACCTGCGGCCTTCCAAAGTTTGTAGGCCCGTGTCCGGATATCTTCCTCCGTTAAGGTGCGCATGGTTCCGCTCCTAACTTCGAGTGCTGTGGAAAACTCGCGGGGGTGGAAATTCGTTCCTTCGAATTTCCAGCAGCGACGACACCTCTTTACCGCTCCCCCGGATAGGCGACGGTGCTTCAAGAGTGCACTTCGGTAATCGCATTTCATTCCGAAGGGTTGCGATCACTTGGCAATCTGGCGGATGCGTCGGCGCCACTCTTCGGGTTCCTTGTCCGAACGGAGCATCGCGTCGCGACAGAGATCAATGGAACGAAAGCCGCCCGCCAGGCATTAGAAATATGAGACCGCCGCTCGCCGGTGTTATTACGGCGCATGTCGCGGATAGCCAAAGGTCGCTGCCAGCGATCCGCTGTTCTTAATACGAGCGCTCGCGCAGATAGCCAAAAGCGGCGGTCTCCTGTTCCATTCAGAATTGCCAACCGTGCTCGCGAGCGGGAAACCGCAAGACGCTGGGGCTTTCTTACCCAAATGAGGCTTCGTTATGCACAATCGCATCGACATTGAGAACACACGCAACCGAGCCATCGTTCGAGAGATCGGCGAGAGGCTGTACGTGTCAGAGGCTGTACGTGTCGCTGAAACCAGAGCCGGAACCTCCAACGAGACTTGAAAAGAAAATCGACCAACATCGCGAATTGGAAGAGTGGTCACCGTCAATCGTTCCCAGTGCCGAGCATTGAAAAAACTCGCCTTTATGGACGAGTAATGCCATCGGTGAAGCGCCGTGCGTCACAAATTTTGAACGAGTATGGCGAGGCGCAAGCCGAATCGGGAAAGGTCATCCTTACCGAGCTGCGCGCGCCCAGAGCGTGTTCCTTTCAGATCAATCCAATCAGGATGAAAAGAGCGTTGGCAGGTCCGAAAAGTGCGCGAACCGGACGTCACGCAATCCATTGTCGCCGGCTCATGGACCCGCTCAATTAGTTGCCGGTAACGGTCACATTGGTCTGGTCGCGTAACGGTGCTTGCTGCCGAAATCGGGCGCGTACGGTTGTTCTCATCATGCCATGCGCTTCTTGGTAGCGAACATCCGTACTGACGCACCACCTTGGCAAATATTCGAAGGCCCACGGAGGCGAACTGCTGTAAACAAGACGTGCTATTCCGGAAACATCGGGATAACGTTTCTTCGCTGTGGTCTAAAATTCGGCCGGCCGTCAATCAGATGTCGGTGGAGCCAATGCAGCAGATTGCGGAGTGGCTCGAGAAGCTTGGGCTTGCGCAATACGCGCAGCGCTTTGCCGAGAACGACATTGATCCAAGCGTTCTGCGCGATCTGACCGACCATGACCTCGAAAAAATCGGGGTATCGCTCGGCCATCGTAGGAAGATATTGCGCGCGATTGCGGAATTCGATGAGGCCGGACCGAGACCCGCGCCTGCGCCTCGGACCGCGGCCGAGAGACGTCATCTCACGCTGATGTTCGCTGATCTTGTTGGTTCGACAGCGCTCTCGACAAGGCTCGACCCTGAGGACTTGCAGGAAATCATCGGCGCGTACCATCGCTGCTGCGCCGAGCAGATCGAGAAACTTGGCGGGTTCGTTGCCAGATACATGGGCGACGGCGTGCTCGCATATTTCGGCTATCCGCGGGCGGATGAGGACGATGCTGAGCGCGCGGTATGCGCCGGGCTGGCATTGGTCGCGGCCGTGGCAGGAGTCGATGTCGGTCCGGGGGCAAGATTGCGAGTACGAGTTGGCATTGCCACCGGGTTGGTGATCGTCGGCGATCTCATCGGGGATGGCGCGTCCCAGCAGCATGAGGTGGTCGGTGAGACCCCCAATCTAGCCTCGCGGCTTCAGGCGCTAGCCGAGCCGGACACGGTGGTCATCGACGGCAGCACCCGCCGCCTCGTCGGGGGACTCTTCGAGTATCTCGCTCTCGGGACCGTGTCCATCAGAGGATTCAGCGACCCGGTTCCGGTCTGGCGAGTTATGGGCGCGAGCGCGGTCGATAGCCGCTTCGAGGCCTTGCGCGTAGGCAGAACGCCACTGCTTGGCCGCGATGAGGAGATCGAGCTGCTGATGTGCCGCTGGGAGCAGATAAAACGCGGCGATGGCTCGGTCGTGCTGATATCGGGTGAGCCCGGCATCGGCAAATCGCGCCTCGCCGAGACCGCGGTGGAGCGGCTGAGCGATGATCCACACATCCGCTTGCGCCGTTTCTGCTCGCCGCACCATCAGGACAGCGCGCTTTTCCCGACCATCTCACAGCTCGAGCGGGCAGCGGGATTCCGGCGTGACGATACGGACCAGCAGCGATTGGACAAGCTTGAGGCGTTGCTTGCGGAGGCAAACGTTGACCTCAGCGAGGCCGTCCCTCTGATCGCGGACTTGCTGTCCGTGCCGATCGGCAATCGCTATCCACCGCTCAGCCTCACACCACAGAAGCGCAAGGAGAATACGCTTCGGGCCCTCCTGGCCCAGCTCGAGGGACTGGCGGCGCGTCGGCCCGTACTGATGGTGTTCGAGGATGTGCACTGGATCGACCCCACCTCGCTCGACCTGTTGGACCTCATCGTCGACCGGGTGGCCACCCTCCGGGCCTTGCTGGTCATCACCTTCCGGCCAGAGTTCGCGCCGGTCTGGATGGGGCGTTCGCACGTGACACAGATCAGCCTCGGTCGTCTGCCGCGTCGACAGCGAGCCGAAATGGTCATGCGGGTGACCGGCGGCAAAGCGTTGCCCCAGGAAGTCGCCGAACATATTATCGATCGGACCGATGGCGTACCGCTGTTCATCGAGGAATTGACCAAGGCGGTGATCGAGAGCGGCATGCTGACCGACGTCGGCGACCGCTTTGATGCGAGGGGGACCGTGCTTCGGCTTGCCATCCCTACCTCGCTCCAAGCCTCGCTTCTGGCACGGCTCGATCGCTTGGCACCCGTGCGCGAGGTGGCGCAGATCGGCGCCGCCCTCGGGCGGTCGTTCTCGCATGAGCTGATCAGCGCCGTCGCGGCTGTGTCGCAGCACCAGGTGGACGGGGCTCTGGCCCAGCTCGTAGGCGCCGAATTGGTCTTCCAGCGGGGCACCCCACCCGATGCAGAGTACACCTTCAAGCACGCGCTGGTGCAGGACGCAATCTATAGCACCCTGTTGCGCGGTCGACGCCAGCAGATCCATGCCCGCATTTCAACGGTGATTGAGAGTCAGTTCCCTGAAATCGTGGCTGCCCAGCCGCAACTCATGGCCCATCATTGCGCCGAGGCCGGTTTCAACGAGAAGGCGGTAAGCTACCGGCTCAAGTCCGGCCAGCAAGCGGTCGCGCGGTCGGCGATGACGGAAGCGGTGGCGCAGTTACAGAAGGGCCTGGAATTGCTGGCGAACATGCCTGAGGACTCCCGGCCCGTGCAGCACGAACTCGACCTGCAAATTGCCCTGGGTCGGGCGCTGATGGCAGCTCGAGGGTATTCGGCGCCGGTGGTGGGCGATACCCTTGTCAGGGCGCGAGCGCTCGCTGAGCGGTTCGATCGGCCGGATCGTGTCGTCCCGCTGCTCTATTCCCAATGGGGTTTCCATATGGTTCGGTCCGAGCACGAACTGGCGGTGTCCCTTGCCGAGCAGATGGAGAAATTTGGCGAGACTAGAAAAGATCAGGTCGCTCTGCTGCTGGGTCACTATATCCACGGCGCCAGTTGCTACTTTCGCGGGGAGTTTGTGACAGCGCGCGCCCTTCTCGGTCTGTGTGATGGCCTGAGAGATCCGGCCGCTCGCGCGATTTGCGCCGCCATCGCGGTGGCCGATCCGTACGCAGCAAGCCTGGGTCACTTGGCGTTGACATTGGCGCTTCTGGGCCACATCGATCAGGGACGCGCGCGCGTGGACGAGGCGTTGTCGGAAGCCCGCGGGCTCGACCATCCGTTCACGGTGGCCTTTGTGTTGAGCAAGGTGTGTGCGGTGGAGGCGGCCGCCGGCTTGCCGCATGACGCACGGCGGCACGCGGAAGAGCTGGTCGCTCTCTCGGACGAGCACGGTTTTCCGCTCTGGTTGGGCGTCGGACTTCTCCAGCATGGTCGCTCATTGACAGCACTTGGACAGGCGCGGGATGGCCTCGCGATGCTCGCGAGTGGGCTCTCGGTGCTTCGTGGTGCCGGAGCCGTCGTGCACACACCGCGCGCGCTCTGCTTTCTCGCCGAGGCTCACGCCAAGGTCGGGGATCTGCAGGAGGGACAGAATTGCCTCGTCGAGGCTGCGCAGCTCATCGAGACGACCCACGAGCGGTCCGGTGAGGTCGAGCTACATCGAATTCGAGGCGATATGATGAATGCGCGAGGCGACCAAGCCGCTGCGGAGCAGAATTATCATCGAGCGCTCGCTGTGGCGGAGCGCCAGAGCGCGAAGACGTTTGGGCTGCGCGCTGCGACCTGCCTCGCCCGCCTGTGGCGCGATCAAGGCAAGTGCACGGAAGCTCACGACCTCCTCGCGCTGGTGTATGGCTGGTTCACCGAAGGCTTCGACACACCAGTCCTGCGGGACGCTAAGGCGCTGCGCGACCGGCTGGCCTGATGCAGTTCACCTCTTGCGTGGCGGGATAGCTGCTGGTCGCCGCAGGCGAGGTGGTTTAGAACCGCACGTTTTTTTCAACAATGTCCAGTCAGGGTTCAGACAATGGCAAGGCCATTCGTGAGGCCTGTCGCGAGTTCGTCGCGCTATGCCGCAAGCTTGAGCTGTTCAGTGAAGCGAGCGTCGTCATTGATGGATCAAAGTTCAAGGCTGTCAATGCACGGGACAAGAACTTTACCGAGGCCAAGATGAAGAGGCGCCTCGAGCGGATCGATGAGAGCATCCCGCTACCTATCTCAACTCGAAACCGCCGATCGCCATGGCGACGCGGTGCCGGAGGCGAAGGTTGAGCGGTTGAAAGACAAGATCGAGAGGCTCAAGGAGGAGATCGTCCGGCTCAACGCGATCAACGCGGAGATGATGAAGAGCGAGGACAAGCAGATCTCGCTCTCCGATCCTGACGCCCGCTCGATGGCCACAAGTGGCAAGGACACCGGCATTGTCGGCTACAACGTGCAGATTGCAGTTGATACGCAGCATCATCTCATTATGGCCCACGAGTGACCAACGTGGGCAGCGATCGGCACCAGCTCGCGAACATGGCCAGGCAGGCGCGTGACGAGATGGTTGTCGAGACAATCGATGCCGTTGCTGATCGCGGCTACTATGACGGCGAAGAGATTCGTGTCTGCGAGGTGGCTGGCATTGCGGTCACATTGCCAAAACCGCTGGCCTCAGGAGCGAAGGCCGCCGGCCGTTTTGGCAAGCAGGACTTCATTTATGTTGCCGCCGAGGACATCTATCGCTGTCCTGCCGGTGAACGGCTGACGTACCACTTCACCGGCTACGAGGACGGCAAGATGCTGCGCCGTTACTGGACCACTACTTGCCAAGCCTGCGCGCTCAAAGCTCAGTGCACGACGGGCCCCGAACGGCGGATCGCACGCTGGGAGCACGAGACTATGCTGGAGAAGGCGGCTCGACCAAGACCCTAACAAGATGACTTTGCGCCGGCAGACCGCGGAGCATCCGTTCGGGACCATAAACGACTGGATGGGTGCGACGCACTTCCTGATGCGGGGAAGACACAAGGTAGCAACCGAGATGGCGCTCAATGTGCTTGCCTACAACATGAAACGCGCAATAGCGCTTCTGGGCTGCAGACCACTGCTGCAGGCGATACGTAAGCGACGTTTGTAACGGCGCCGGAGGGTTCAGACCCTTCATTTGCCAGCCCGGTCGAGCCGCTAAACGGATGCCGAGCGTTCTCGACCTGTCACTCACGAGGGGTTCTCACACAGCCTCGGCCCATAGCTGACGGTCTGCATGACGATCGGCAACGCCGGCTCTTCGAGGAGAACCGGAAGTCTCCCGGTTTGGCCGTTATCGAAAAGCCCGACCGCTAATTCAGACGGCCGGGCGAAATGTAAATATGAACTCGATGAACGCTGCGTATATGCTGCGGTGCGAGACAAGCTTCCATCCCGGACGAACACGGCAGGCGGTGCCTAGTCGCACTTGAATGAGGCTGTTTAGCCGCCGGACCGAGGCACGAACGCATCCACGGAAGCGGCTATTCGGGTTGCCAATTCAGTAGCGGTCGGCGTGTCAGTAGCGGTCGGCATGGACTGCTTTTCGAGCGGTAAGCCGACGGAATGGACCGCCGCCAATCCGGCACTAACGGTACAAACAGCTATCGCAATTGCGGCGAGATGATCGATCCTCATGCGATGGTCCCTCGCATCGGCCCCATCAATTAACCGGATACATTCAGAATTGGTTCCCGAACGCGAGCGATTTCTTATGAGCGATTGCCGGTACTCTTCCCAATATTGAGCGCCGGGCCTCGTTGAGCCGAACGACACGCTGTCGCATCGGCTGCGCCGCGCCAGTCCGCGCGTTTCTTTCAGAACAGCCCGACCATGGAGAAAACAGCGACTTCGGTCAGGAAAGCGACACTCATAATAGCGACGGTGAGAAACACGTCGCCCGCAGACAGATTTGTCATAGTGCGCCTCACATTTCGCGAAGCCCCGTTGACAATTCACCTATGTTAAAAAGGTTCGGTTCCGGCGGATCGAAGCAAGCCTGATCAGCGTTGCTGTCGCGGTGGCAGGAAGGCCGTGCACACGCAAAGACGCTGTGCACATTAAGCTAACGGTAGCAGCCATGGCCGAACCGCGCCGAATCCCCTCTGATCCGTTTTCCCTGGAACCAAAACACTCCCGCGCAATCTGTAACGAGATTGGCGATCGGCTTCGCCAGCATCTCGCTCACGATGTGCCTCCGGTTCCGCCGCACCTTCAAAAATTGCTAGGTCGGTTCCCCGCGCTGCAGGATGCCCCAGCAAGCGTTCCCAAACGACACTCCCCTGAGCGTGGAAGGCTATTTAGGTTCTGGGCGGGTTTCACAGGATGGCGGCGGTGACCATGCTGGAGCGTCTGACGGGCGGTCACGGCGAGCGGCACACTGGAATATCCACGCGCCCCGCCGTTCTTGGTTGGCACTGCCACCCCAAAAGGCCTCGACGCAATCAGCCCGCATCGGGGCTTTTCATTTGAGGCATGAGCAGCCGATGGCCGCGTCCGCTACCGAATTTCGAGTTCCTTAATTGCTTGCGCTGAAATCTCTACGGGGTCGGCAATTCCGGTCTGGGCAACCTTGATGATTGTCTTCGCAATCAGTTCCGTCAGTGAATCATCGCGGTCCTTGACGGACAGTAGATGAAGCGCCTGCTCGTAGGCCTTCCTCACGAGACTGGCTTCATCGGGCCGCATGGTACTTATGTGCTTATCCAAATAGCTCGACATCGTTGGTCTCATCCGTCTCACGCAGACCTGCCACGGGAACCCGGAAAATTCGGAGAGGCGACCGCCGGCCGAACTTGAAATCCGGTGTGGCGGGGGATCGCGACCTGGCGATGAAAGGCCCTATGGTCGCTGTGCGAGCGGAACGGGCCTCGCCGCATTCTTCGGCGGCGGCCCATGGTCCGAGGACGGATGAGTTTAGAACACCGTCGTCTGGCCGCTGACAAGAGATAAGGATGAAACGCAAAGCCGGAGACGAATTTCAGGCGGAGAGCGAGCAAAAGGGCGAGATCTCGTTCGATCTCGTGATGGAGGAAGATATGCCCTTTGTCGAAGGCTGTTATCGTCTATCTGACGGCAACTGGCATGTTTTTATGGTTCGTCATTCTAGAGGAGGGACGGAGCAAGTCGGAATATATCGAGACCTCGCGTGGAAGAGTGGTGTTACCGGTGTCAATGTGATTGTCCGTGACGAGAAAATTAACAAGAGCACTGTTCTTCGTCTCCTTTCTGATGCACTGGAGGTAACTGAATGGCTTGAGGTCCAAGGACCTGATTCGATGCAACTCAGATAGCTCGAATTCTCTCAGGTCGGTCGGCGCGGGGTGAGGACCACGCGGCGCGCCGGGTAGGGACGCTTTTGCAATGGCAACTGCGCGCGACGACAAGATATCGTAGATTTTGCTGATGCGGGAAAAGCGATGCGCTCTGTTGAGCTGAATCAATGCGACTCCCAGGCCAACTCTTAAAATTAGCAGTGGACCGCGACAACTCCGTGGGAGACACCAGCATAAGAGAGGCCGGCGCCCGCTATCACAGTGCGAACATGTCCCGATTTTGGAGCCGGCAAGGCAGCAACGTGCTTTGCCCAGCGTTCGAGCGCCTCGCGCATCTCGGCCGCGTACCGGGCGCGGTTATATACACCGGCAACGCCGACCCGGTGGCCGCTGACGTGGTTTAGGATCGCCTCTACGATGTGAAGCAACACGCCAAGCCGGTCGGCCATAACCGTGGACGCCGATCTCCGGAGATCGTGAACTGTCCAATGGGGCAGGGGTTCGCCTAGGGCCTCGGCGATGCGCTCATCAAGCGCTGCCTTCGACTTTGACCAGCCGGAGAACCCACGATGGGGGTCACCGCTGCGTCGGGGTCCGTTACCAAAGAGGAAGTCTCGGCTGTCTCGGCGGGGCGGGAGCAGGGCCAAGGCGGCGGGAACTAATGGCAGCAAGTGATGCTCGCGATGGTTCTTGGTTCGGGTACCCGGCAGGGTCCAGAGCCCCGAACTAGTATCGAGTTCGGCCCATTGCATGCTGCCCACTTCATGACGGCGTTGGGCTGTGAGCAGCAACAAACGCACGATGCGTCTGTAATCGTCATCGCCGCTGGCCCACCAGATGGCCGACAACTCCGTCTCGGTGAGGACCCGTTCGCGGCTGCTCGGCTGCGCGGGTCGATTAGTGCCGAGAACCGGGTTCGCAGCGATGTCGAGTCCCTCGCGTATTGCCCAGTTGAACATTGAGGACAGCCATATCCGGATAGATGCGAGTTGAACGAAGGCAAGGTAGTTTCCCGCAAGCCTGTCATAGCGTGTTGCCACACGACGACATGGCTTGATCCCGTTGAAGAACCGTTCGACCTTGTTGCGAGCGCGATAAAGATACGGGCTGAAGCAGATCGGATCGCTGCGACTGCTTTTCGGGGGGATGTTGGCCCATGCCCCTTTTTCATGGGCAGCTCTCTGATCCAGTCGCGTCATAGCCATGGTCGGCAAGCAGCGTTGACCCGGGCTTCAGGTGAGAGAGCAGTCTTCCGGCAACGGTCTGGCGAGACGCAACGCTTCCGGGCAGGCCCCGGTTGGACGCTTACCGGGTAGAAGCGGACATCAGCCAGCCGACAATCTCCGCTGAAACCGTCGAAAATGACTCGAACCGGACCAATGTGACTCGCCACTCGATCCCACGCGGGATAGGATGAGTCTAATCCTCGTGTTCGGTACACTAACGCCTCCGCCTTAGAGCGCGTTTCCGCGTGATGCCTTCGGCAGCAAAGGCCGCGTAAAAGGAGGATTTGATCGTGTTAATTTGCCAGTGTAACGCAGTTCATCGACGCGATGTGGTATGCGGCGGCGGTGCCGCCTTGTTCAGCGCCGTCGTGGCGACGCTGATCGGCAGCGGGAAGGCGGTACGCGCAGAACCGGTCGCCGGTAAGGTTCCGGAGATCGATCGTGTGGCAGTGCGCGTGGTCGTCGACAGCTACCAATTCGCTGTCGCGCCGAGCCGGAAGGTTTCCGATGTTGAGATTGAGCACTTCGGCTGGGGCATCGGCAGTGGCAAGCCGCCGGGTAAAACGTTGATCAGTGAGTTCGGATTGTCGATGCACGTCGAGTCGCGGCGTGACAAGGAAATACGACATGTGCTGGTCGATTTCGGCTTTACACGGGACGCGCTGGTCAACAACGCCACTCTCGTAGGCATCGATCCGGCCGCGCTTGTTGCCCTTGTCTTGAGCCACGGTCACTACGATCATTTTGGCGGTCTCGCCGGCTTCCTTAAACAAAACAACGGCAAGCTCAAAGCCAAGCTACCGATTTACATCGGCGGCGAGGACGCATTCTGCTCCCGCGAATGGACGGCCCCGCCGGTGCGCGGCGACTTCGGAGCCTTGGATCGCAAGGCATTGGAAGGTGCCAATGTTGCGGTGACCTATGCAGAAGGGCCGGCACTGGTCGCCGACCACGGCTTCACCACGGGGCACATCGGCCAAGCGAGCTTTGAGAAGCTGCTGTCGCCCAGCGCCATGAAGATCGGCGTGGACCACGGCATTGGATGCTATGCCGACAAGCTTCCGGAAGACGAACGGACGAAGGCTGTCGTCCCGGACCAGTTCCGACACGAGATCGCCACCGCATTCAATCTAAAAGGCCGCGGGTTGATCGTGTTGACGTCTTGCAGCCATCGCGGGTTGATCAACGCAATCAAACAAGCCCAAGTGGCTTCCGGTATCAGCAAGATTCACGCGGTGATGGGCGGGTTCCACCTCGCGCCCTACAAGGAGGACTATGTGCGCGACACGATCACAGCGTTGAAGGGCATCGACATCGACTACGTCATTCCACTCCACTGCACTGGTGAGCCGTTCTACGAAATGGCAAAGGCCGAGATGCCGAACAAGCTCCTACGCTCCTACACGGGCACACGCTTCATCTTCGCTGCCTGAGCAGCAAGGACACACGGAATCCTAGTGCTCAAGGCTGCGAACGGGGTGCAATTGCTGGCCGCAGGGATGCGGGAGGGTCTAACTCGCGTCGCCATGCCGAACAAGTAGTGCGTTGCCGATGACTCTAGACATCGTCTAACAACGTCCGTGCCCATCGCGACAAACTGCGCTGCCGCACGAACCTGGTCGCTATAGGAGCAAAGGAGACGTAGTCACCGTCAGGCGTAAGGCTCATCGAAGCAGCAAAGGCCGAAGCGATCGCGCGCGGCGACCTCTACCGAACGCTGTCGGCTCGTTCAATTGTTCTCTCGCGCGCTGACCGGAGGAAGCGGCTTAGTAGGCAGGATCGCGGCACCACGCTCACGCTGCAGGGCAAAGGCCAGCACCAAAATAGGCACGGTTATAATGATTGCCTCGCGCATGAGGCCTATCATGGACGAGTGAGCGACGTGCGCAAATGTGACACCAGTATAAGGCCCACGGTCAGCGGCCTCTTTTTGAAAGGCCGCGCCCGCGGCGCTGATTTGAGCTTCCAGTCTGGAAGCTTAAAGCTTCCGGGCAGGCCCCGGCTGGACGCTTAGGGGGCTGCCGGCCGGCAATCTCCGCTGAAGTCCTCGAAACCGGCCACTCCCTTTCCCTCGACAGGATGTCGCGCCTGGGGGATCATGCCACAGCTAGGGGCGCCGCCATGGACGTCGGAGGTTGGCTGCGGAAACTTGGCCTCGAACAGTACGAGGCGGCATTCCGCGAAAATAACATCGACGAAGCGATCCTCCAGAGTTTGACGCCGGAGGACTTGAAGGAGCTTGGCATCGCATCTGTCGGGCATCGGCGGAAGTTGCTCGACGCCGTCGCCGCCTTACGGGCTGAAGCCACGTCGCCGACGGCACCGTCCGACACCGCTTCGGCCAGAGAAGAAGGCATCAGCGATACCGCCGAGCGTCGTCAGGTAACCGTGATGTTTTCTGACTTGGTAGGTTCGACTTCGCTTTCGGCGCGGATGGACCCAGAGGACCTGCGTGAGATAATTACGGCCTATCACAGGTGCGTCGCAGAGACCGTGCGCCGCTTCGGCGGCTTCGTGGCGAAATATATGGGCGACGGCGTCCTTATCTATTTTGGCTATCCGCAGGCGCACGAAGACGATGCCGAGCGTGCGGTTCGGGCCGCGCTCGTGTTAATCGATGAAATTGCGACGCTGGCGGCGCCCGAGCCACTACAGGTGCGGATCGGGGCAGCCACGGGGATGGTGGTTATCGGAGACCTTGTCGGATCTGGCGAAGCCCAGGAGCGTGGTATTGTCGGCGAGACACCGAACCTCGCGGCACGCCTTCAGGCCATCGCCGAGCCGAACACGGTTGTCATTGCCGGGGCAACGCGCGGGCTGCTGGGCAATATCTTCGAACTGCGGGACCTCGCGCCCAGGGAGCTCAAGGGGATTGCTGGGCCGGTGAAGGCCTTCGCAGTGCTGCGGGCAAGTTCTGTCGAGAGCCGGTTCGAGGCGATGCATCCCGGAGGGCTGACTGCACTCGTCGGGCGAGAAGAAGAGCTTGAACTACTGTTGCGGCGCTGGGCAAGAGCCAAGACCGGCGAAGGCCAGATGGTGCTCCTATCCGGTGAGGCCGGGATAGGCAAATCAAGGCTCACAGCCGCGCTCATGGAGGCACTCGCGGCCGAACCTCACACGCGGCTACGTTACTTCTGCTCGCCCCAGCACGCGGACAGCGCTTTTTATCCGCTCATCGGGCAGTTCGAACGTGCCGCCGGATTTGTGCACGGCGACACACCGCAAACAAAGCTCGACAAGCTCGGTGCACTGCTTAGGCAGACCTCGACATCCGGAGAGGACGCGGCGCTATTGGCCGAGATGTTATCGCTTCCCAACGACGGACGCTATCCCGCTCTGGAGCTTGTTCCCAAACAGCGCCGGCAGAAGACGCTTGCAGCGCTCAGCCTGCAGTTGGAGACGCTCGCGCGCTCCAGCCCCGTGCTGATGATCCTGGAGGATGCGCACTGGAGCGACCCCACGAGTCTCGAAGCATTTGGTCACACCGTAGAACAGATTGCGAAGCTTCCCGTGCTCTTGATCGTAACGTTTCGGCCGGAGTTCGAGCCGCCCTGGATCGGACAACCGCATGTGACCGCGCTAACGATCAACCGTCTGGCAGAGCACGAAATTGGTGCCATTATCGACCGCGTCATCGGCAACAAGCCGCTGCCGGCGAACATCAGAAACGACATCATCGAGCGCACCGACGGCATCCCGTTGTTTGTCGAAGAAATGACGAAGGCAGTGCTGGAGGCCGGGAACGAGCTGGAAGCCCTGCAGACTGTGACCTCAGTCCCCTCTCCGGTGCTCGCAGTCCCCGCGAGCCTGCATGCGTCCCTGATGGCGCGGCTCGACCGGCTGGGCGCCGCCAAGGAGGTGGCGCAGATCGGGGCAGCGATCGGGCGCGAGTTCTCCCATGCGCTGCTGACTGCAGTGGTCCGGAAGACAGAGGCAGAGTTGGGATCGGCGCTCGTCCGCCTCATTCAAGCTGGTTTGTTGTTCCGGCAGGGTTTGCCGCCGCTTGCGACGTATCTGTTCAAGCATGCCCTCGTGCAGGATGTCGCGTATGGGACGTTATTGCGTACGTCGCGGAAGCAGCTTCATGGGCGAATCGCGAACACCCTCGAAAAGGAGTTTCCCGAGTTGATTGAGGCGGAGCCGGAACTCCTCGCCAGGCATTGCGCGGAAGCTGGGTTTAACGAGCAGGCGATACGATACTGGCGTGCGGCGGGAGAGAAAGCGGTGCGGCGGGCAAGCAATCGCGAAGCGATCGGGCATTTTCGCCAGGCTCTCGTTCTAATCGAAAAGCAAAGTTCCGAGATTGACCGTTCGGAGTCTGAGCTTGCAATTCTATCTCAGCTCGGTCCAGCGCTGATGAGTGTTTACAGCTGGTCAGCTCCAGAGGTTGGCGTTGCCTTCGAACGTGCCGAACATTTAGCACGGAAACTTCAAAGCTCGGTCGATTTAGCGCCGCCCTTGGCTGGATTGTGGCTGTTTCATACCGCTCGCGGCCAGTTCTTCCGGGCGGAGGAGATCACAAAAGAGCTGTTTCATGTCGCGCGTACTGTTCAGGATCCAGACATCGAGCTCCAAGCACATCATTGTGCTTGGCCAGTTTGCTGGTTCCGTGGCGCGCTCTCAGAAGCGAAGGCCCATGCCGACGCAGGAATGGCCCTATACGATGAGGTTCGACACGCTAAACACCGTTACCTGTATCTCGGGCACGATCCGGCTGTCTGTGCTCTATCGATCAGATCGGTCTTGCAATGGCTCCTCGGTTACCCCGTACAGGCGGAGCAGTCGGAACGCGACGCGGTCGAGCTGGCTCGGCGCTTAGAACATGCGCCATCACTAGCTCATGCGCTATGGTTCGTTTGCCAAGGTCAGGTTGCTCGTGGTGATGCTCCGGCAGTGGTAAGCACGGCCAGGGAGTTGCTGACGTTATCTGAAGAGCATGGTTTGCCGCAGCAGCGCGCCACTGGCATGGCTTACCTTGGATGGGCTATCGGCCAAACCGCCGACGTCAATCGCGGCATTCGGCTTCTTGAGGATGGCTTGGCGACGTATGGGCGGCTCGGCGTGCGAAGCAATCTATGCCTGATCGTCTGCCTGTTGGCCGAAACCTATTTGGCGGCGGGTCAGTACGGAAAAGGCATGGAGCAGACTGACTTGGCGATTGCTGTGTCTTCAGAGATTGGAGACCGCTGGTGTTTGCCTCGAATTCATATAATCCGTGGGCGGCTACTTCAGAAGTTGCAGGAAACTGATGCTGCCGAGGCAGACCTGAGAATGGCAACCGATATCGCCGCCGCGCAATCTGCGAAAGGCCTGCAATTGCAGGGCGCCAATTTGCTGGGGCGGCTTTGGCGCGATCAAGGGAAACCGCAACAAGCCCGCGAACTACTTGCGCCAGTTTACGGCTGGTTCACCGAGGGCTTTGATACGCCGGACCTGAAGCAGGTAAAGGCCCTACTCGATGTTCTGGCATAATTCGGTAGCGCCAGCGCCAGCATTGAACTTCAGGTTTTGGTCCATAACTGACGGTCTGCATGACGATCGCGAACGTCGGCTCTTCGAGGTGAACCGGAAGTCACTCGGTTCGGTCGCTATGGGCGGCTTTTGACCCTGGCTGTGTGAAAACGCTGCTGCTTCGCTATGATTCCCTGGTGATTCTGCGGGGGAAGCAGATGAGGCGCTTCGTTAATCAGGCGGATCGTGGGCAGTGGACGCTATTGCCCGAGTGCCTCGATGATTTCATTGACGATAGTAACCCTGTTCGCGTGATCGATGTGTTTGTCGATGCGCTCGATTTGGCCGAGATGAGATTTGAGGGGGCGGAGCCAGCGGCTACTGGTCGGCCATCGTACCACCCCTAGGTTCTCCTCAAGCTTTACATTTACGGCTATCTGAACCGGGTTCAGTCGAGCCGGCGGCTCGAACGAGAGGCCGGACGCAATGTTGAGGTCATGTGGCTGCTGGGTCGGCTCGCACCAGATCACAAGACGATCGCGGACTTCCGAAAGGACAATGGCCTGGCGCTGCGCAGGGTATGTGCGCGCTTCGTCGAACTCTGTCGTGAGATGGGCCTCCTCGCGACGGTGAGTGTTGCCATCGATGGCAGCAAGTTCAAAGCCGTGAACAACCGCGACAAGAACTTCACACGGGCGAAGGTGGAACGGCGGCGTGCCCAACTGGAAGAGAGCGTCTCGCGCTATCTGAGCCAACTTGACACGGCCGACCGGCAAGAGCCGACGGAGGCAATGGCCGCGAAGACGACGAGGCTTACCGAAAAACTGACGAAGCTGAAGGAGGAAATGGGCAAGCTTGCCGCTTACGAGAAGCAGATGCTTGCTTGGCCTGACCAGCAGATCTCGCTGACCGATCCCGACAGCCGCTCGATGGCGACGAGCGGGCGCGGTTCCGGCGTCGTTGGCTACAATGTGCAGGTCGCCGTCGATACCGAGCACCATCTGATTGTGACGCATGAGGTGACGAACAGCGGCTCGGATCGGGCTCAACTGGCCAATGTGGCCAAGCAGGCGAAGGCTGTTCTAAAGACCGAGACGCTCGAGGCCGTTGCCGATCGCGGCTACTTCAGCAGCCTGGAGATCGTAACGCAATCGTAGACATGAAAAAGGCCGCAGGTTGCTGCGGCCTCTCTTTTCCGGTCAGGACGTCACCACCAATGGCGGTGGTGGCGCCAACCGTGATGATGGCCTCGGTACCAGCCATAGTGACGGCCGCGGCCCCAACCGTAGTGATGACCGCGACCACCGTGATGGCCCCACCCAAGTCGGAGGCCAAGCGGTCTTAGGAAGACAAATATGTCTGGCAACTCCTTGGCTCACAGAACGACATGGCTACGATCCGACTTTGCCATCGGCATCGCCGATGCCGGCAGCGTTGGTGTGAGCGAAATGACACAGCCGATGGACGCGATTATCAGAAGTCGTTTCATCCTAAGAATCTCCTCCTTTTGACCGATAACCCGGCAGATTATCAGTCGTGTTGAAATGCTTGCTGAACGGTGCGTTCACCTACGGTTCACGACCGCTGCGACCGGCTGCTACGTTGGACTCGGCAGACTCTTGCGATGGCGTCGACCGGGAGCTGATGGGCAACATTCATGGAACATCGTTCGGATCACGTGGTTGGTTGCCGGGGCTCATCCTGGAGGACAAAATGAAGCGCACAATCATCGCAGTTTCTGCGGCCTGCCTTATGGCTTCGAGCACCGTCGCGTTCGCGCAAGGCGTTTCGAGCAAATCTCCCGGTCACGAGATGCAGGACAGGGGCTCCAAGAAGGGTAGCCCCGGCGCCTCAGGCTATGCGCCTGGACAGGAAATGCAGGCAAGAGGCTCGAAGGCTGGCAGCCCCGGCGCATCGGGATACGCGCCCGGTCAGACCACAGGGTCCAGCACTGGAACGAAGTCAGGGGGTTCGACCAGGTCCAAGTAACCGGATTGCAGGTCGTCTCAGCGTTCGGCTGGGGCGACCCCACGTTATCTTGGCCTGGGGCCCCGCGGTGCTGTGGCAAACGTTAGACCAAGAACCCTTAGCTCTGAGTCGCACCGCGGCTTCTCTGCGTCTCAACAGCAATGTCGACAGCGTAACGACCTTCTGCGATGAGCTTTTGCAAAGTGCCGTCTTCAGCGGGATCCCAGGGTCGGTTCTTTGGCATTGCGATGCAAATCAGTTTTTGAGGCCAATTCGTACTGGTGGGCCTTCTCCAGCAGCGCATCTCTCACTGGACCGGGCGGAAGAAGAGCGGCCTGTCTTCGCGCTTCCTGTGCGCACTCAGCGCTGAGCTCCTGTTCTCTCGTCACGGTTCGCCTCCAGCTCCTTGCGGACGGCCGCGGCAGAATTCCCGACTTTATCGACGACCTTACGAAGCTCTTCCTAGCGCATGAGTCCAGCATTTCATTTGGTCAGACGCATGCAAATCGATTTTTGAGCGCTCAAATTGATCTTTCTTCGTAAGGCTGTCCATTCTCGAATAACTCGTGCTTGGGCGCTCCGTTCCTAACCAGGAACTGGCGCACTGATTCGTGTGTTCATCCGATCAGGAGGTACCTACGTGGCAGCATCGAAACGACCGGCTCACCCATCGGCAAAAAAAGGGCCCACGAAAATCCACCCCAAGTACAAACGCCGTTCGCACCAACCCTGGACCCGATAAGGAAGTCAAAGAGCTCCGGGCGCTAGCGAGGCAAACACCCCGACAGGCGTTATCAGCCTCAAGATGAAGAGACCAAAGGGGGCGATCGCGAGCAAAGCGCAGCGTGAGGGCATATCGCTGCGGCCGATCAACCGCTCACCCTACAACCGCCGCAACAAGATCGAGCGGCGCTAGTTTCTAGCGGGCGGGGGTTTCTCGAGTGTCACGCTCACATTCGGCCACTCGACGCTTGGGCCAATGTCGTCGGAGCCGTTGTACGCGCACCTCATGCCTGCGCCACACTGGCACCCGCGCGGATCTTTCGTCCACGCCAAGCGCGGACGGTTTTCGCAAACCCAGCCGAGGCCGCTGCAGATCGGACGGTTTGGATTGATCATGCCACGAGTAGACGCTTGTAACGTCGATAAGCATCGATGGCATTATTCGCTAGCATAAGCAGGCGATGCTCACCGGATCGCGCCATGTCGTCGATGTTTCTGAGGAGGAAGCGGCTCGCGTCACTGGGATCGGTAATCTCGCCGGAGCGCTCGAGGAAATCCCGGGCTACCTGGATCGACTTTTCAACGAGAACTGACAGAGGTTCGCTCATATGAGGAAAACCGATGCCGGTCGCGAAGGTTCCTGGGGAGGCCGTGGGCCGTCTCTAGGTCAAAGACCTCCCGCGTGAACATCTTCTCGCATGTCATGTCGCCGTCGATCGCTCGGGTTGTCGGGCAACAACAGTTTGCGGACATCATCCAATGGCACGCGCAATGACTTATATTGTGATTTCGACCAGTTCAGCCATGTAAATTCCCTTGGTGGCCTCCGTCACGCCCGAAGGCGATGACGGAGGCCGAATCCTCAAGCGGCAAACGGCAGACGCGATGGAATGCATTTTGCGATTTTCAACTGGTGTCGGCCCAGGCCCACAAGCGGTGGCCGCACTAGGGACACCAGGGACGAAAGCCCAGACTATGCCAACTGGCGTTGATCGAGCCGGATCTTTGTATCCATTCAAGAACTTTCTCCGCTTTGGCCTATCGCCGACATGGTTTCTACAAAGGGTCCTCACTTAGGGGTCGAGATGAACAAAGCGTTTTTGACGAGAGGAACGACGGTCGTTGGTTGACGGTTTCCACGTCAAGACCCGCTGCTTTAGAGAAAGACAAGGCGAAAGCTTCGAGTTCGAGACGCGAGATCACGTCATCGATGCTGGCAAAGCCGTTCGGCGCGCGCTCTTCTACCAGTTGCATGGCGATTTCAGGTCCGAGATTGCGATTTCGCAGGACGATGTCATTCATCGCAGGCCGCCGCTCGTGATCGTAGCGTTCCAATGCAGCAACGGTGTCGTTGCTTTCCACCAGAGCGCGGGTCAGAGCGCGGGCATCAAGAATTGCCTGTGAGCCGGCCTGTCCTCCGACCGGCTGCATCGGATGTGCGGCATCGCCGAGCAAGGTGACGCGGCCGAATGACCACGCCGCGACCGGATCGCGATCCACTAGCGGAAACTCGTAAATGTCAGATGACTGGTCGATTAGTACGGGTAGATCGAGCCATGGGAATTTCCAGCGATCGAATGCTGCCAGAACCTCTTCCTTCGCGACCCTCCGGTTCCAGTCTTCCCGCGGCGGCATTCGGTCCACCACCGTCTTCTGGCAGATCCAGTTGACCAGCAACTTGCCACCGGGCCTACTGGCGATGGGATAGACAATAATGCGTTGGTGAAAATGACCGGCGATGGCCATGGTCTGGCCATCGAGGAAAGGCTCGGCCTCCGCCGCCGCCCGCCACAAAATCTGCTGAGCGAAGCGGGGTACGCCTTCCGAAGGGTAGAGCTGATGCCGAACGGCAGAATGGATGCCGTCGGCCCCGACAAGAACGTCCGCCTCCTCGACCTGCTGCAATCCGGATTGACGATCTGTGAGGTGAACCCGCACACGACCGTCGCCTTGTTCGAATCCGGTCACCTTTAGTCCGCTTTGGACACGTCTTGCCCCGATGCGATCGCGGACGGCTTGCAGCAGGAGAAGCTGAAGCTCGCCGCGATGGATGGAATATTGTGGCCAACGATATCCGGCCTCCAGGCCCCGGCGCTCGGCATGGATAAGCTGACCGAACTTGTTGCAGAGGTTCAGGCGACGCGTCGCGATGCCAGTTTTCGCGAGTGCATCGCCCAGTCCGAGCTCGGTCAATTCGCGGACTGCCGTCGGCTGTAGGTTGATGCCGACGCCGAGGGGCGCAGGATCGCGCACGACCTCATAGACACGAACCGTTATTCCAGCCTGATGCAGGCTGAGCGCAAGGCTCAGCCCGCCGATGCCGCCTCCCGCGACAATGACGTCAAAATTCTTCATCGTGCTGCGACGCGGGGGTCCCTGACGTTATTGAAAGTCTCGAACTCGACATTGTGGAGCTCGCCGCCGGTCTTCTCAACCTTGCGGATATAGATGTTGTGCACGACTTCTCCGGTGTTGCGATCGATCGACATCGGGCCGCGCGGGCTCTCCCAGGTCATGCCTCTCATTGCTGCGACCAATGCTTTGCCGTCCGTGGAGCCCGATGTCTTGTCCAATGCTTCATAGATCGCATGCATTCCGTCATAGCCGGACACGGCCATGAAATTCGCACCATCCTTTGCTTCCTCGCGATAGGCATCGACGAAAGCTGCGTTCAGGGCGGACGGATGGGCGGCCGAATAGAAGTGTGCCGTCACCGTGCCCAGCATGGCATCGCCCATGTTCGGCAAAGCCTCGTCGTCGGCAAGATCGCCGGGACCGATGAGCGTGATGCCTGCCTTGTCGAGACCTCGTTCGACAAACTGCCTGGCGAAGGTTGCGGCCTGCGTCGAGGGTACGAAGACGAACAACACCTGCGGGGCGGCTTCCTTGACGCGCTGGAGAAACGGGGCAAAGTCGGGATTGCGCAAGGGAACGCGGATCGCTTCCGCAATTTGCCCGCCAGCGGCCTTATAGTTGTTGGTAAAGGTTTCCTCGGCTTCGAGTCCGGGTGCGAATTCCGTCACCAGTGTCACGGCCTTGGCGAGCTTCTTCTTCATGGTCCAGTCCGCCAAGATCGCGGAAGATTGCGCCAGCGTGCAGCTGGTGCGGACGAAGAACGGCGACTTCTCGACAACGGTCGTTGTGCTCGAAAGCATGATGACGGTCGGCTTCTGTGCCTCCGTGATAAGGCCAGCGCTCGGGATGAGGTCGGCGGTCAGGCCGCCCCCGATAACATCGATCTTGTCGTTGACGATCAGCTCCTGGATCAGGCGCTTGCCCATTTCGCCGGATGAGCCGTCGTCCCTGACGATCATCTCGATCCGCTTGCCGGCAACGAAGTCCCCATGCCGCTTCATGTAGAGGCGAGCACCCGCCAGCACCTGCTGGCCTGCCGCCGCCAATGGACCCGTCATCGGCATCACCATTCCGATTTTGACGGTGCCCTGCGCTGCTGCGCAGCCCGTCGCGATGATCGAGGCTGCGAGAACGGCAGCCGAAAGAATATCCTTCCTTGGCATTGCTGACCTCCACCTGGATCGGCGCTTCCCGGTCGAGCTGCGAGAACGACCGGCTTCAGCTTGAAATACTGGCTTTCTTCGCTGTAGTTTTGAAGTCCGATTTTTGAACATCCCTGTAGCCTACAGACTAAGGGGGCGAAAATGGACTGGTCGGACCGCATCGGTCGCCGCATCAAGTTGCGCGACCTTCACGTGGTGCTGGCGATCGCGGAAGCGGGCAGTATGGCCAAGGCGTCGCAGAAGCTCTCGATCTCTCACCCCGTCGTTTCCAAGACCATCTCAGATCTGGAACGTACACTCGGGGTGAAGCTGTTCGAGCGCACATCTCAAGGGGTCGAACTGACCCGCTACGGCGCAGCCATGCTCAAATGCGGAGTCAACGTCTTTGATGAAATGCGGCAGGGATTGAGGGAGATCGAGTTTCTCACCGACCCGACGTCGGGTGAATTGGCTATTGGGTGTCCTGAGATCATGAATGCGGGCATCATCCCTACGGTGTCGGAACGTCTTCTCCGACAGCACCCGCGTTTGCAGTTGCGCGTGGTGCACGCGGACATCGGATTATCGCAGTTCGATCTGCTACGAGAGCGTAAGGTGGAACTCTTGGTCGGGCGGCTACCAGACCCGTTCGTCGAGGACGATTTGGTTTTTGAACCGTTGCTCCAGGAGCCATTTGTTGCGGTCGTAGGGATTGACAGCTCGTGGGCACGCCGCCGCCGGATCGAGCTTGCCGATTTGATGGAAGAGTCCTGGGTCCTTCCACCGTATGACAGCACTCCCGGCGGGATTATCTCGGAAATTTTTTCCGCTAGCGGGTTGAAGCCGCCCCGACCTAGCATAGCCACGTTGTCGATCCAGCTGACGACGACGCTGATCGCGACCGGTAAATTCGTGGGCATTTTGCCGAACTCGGTAGCCCAATTCAGCGCTCGACGCGTGGGATTAAAACTGCTGCCAGCAAAGATCCCGCTGACACATTATGCAATCGCCATTCTCACTCTTAAAAACCGCACACCTGGTCCATTGGCAAAATTATTCATCGAACACGCAAGAACGGTGGCGAAATCGTTGTCAACCTGATCGTTGGTTAGTTTGACTAAGGGATCTTCCGCCAGCTGCAACCAAGGTCTGCGATTGGATGGTGGCCACGCATCGTGCCGCTGTCCTGCTAGCCCCCAGTGTGTCACTGTGCCGATGTCGACATTGAGCCGCAAATACGCGGCCCAATGTCGATCCGAGGTCGATCCGGCTAGTCGATCTTGATCGCGGCCTCACTGCCTTCCAGCGCGCGCCCCAAGGGCAATATAGGCTGTGAATTCGTTCGCTTCTTTCACACCGCGATGGCGCTGAGCTCCGCCATCATCAGCACGGTCTCCGGCTGCTTCCTGAAGCTCTGGCGTTCAGTTGCCTCTTTCGGAGGGAGGGCGGGGATGCCCAGAGGTGAAATGGTCCCCAGCGCCTCGGGCTGGAAGACTCAACATCTCGGCCAAGAATGTCGCCGAGGCCTTGCTGTCGTGAGCTGACGATCGTGTGATTTAAGATGGATGGGAATGTCGCTTCTTGGAAGAGCAATCGGAGCTTTCTCGCTCCGTCGCTCATTCTAGTTTTCGTCCGGCTCGCGCACGACCGGCAGTTCATCGGCGTGGTCCTCTTGCTCTTCTTCCTCTTCTTCCTCCTCGTCCTCTTCTTCCTCCGGATCTCTGGGGGGCATCGTGTTGCCCATGATCGGACTGCAGTCGATCAACTTGGTGGAAAATTCGTCGGGGACGTGTAGCCTCATGTTCTTACCTCCTCGGTGCTTCTCGAGATATCCGCCTTGGGTTGCGACATGGCGCTATTTGGGTGGCTGTAGGCCAAAGGAGGAAAGCCATTCCTGCATGCGAGCAGCAGCTTCGGCCTTACGTGCCTGGCGGATTAGCTTCTTGCGCTCGACACCGGGCGGGACATCCTGAGCTTCCTTACGCAGACGTATGGCCTGTTCTTCCAAGTGCTCATTCGGTGGGGGTGTTTGATTGAAAACGCGTCTTTTCATGACGGCGCTCCTTTTCCGATTCCGGCAAGGGCGGTAGCGCAGTGGCGTTCTCATCACCGATGACGGAAGGACAGTGCGGTGAGGTGATAAGCACTAACGTTTTGGAACCCGGATGGTTGCGGCTGTCGCCGAACTGTTAATGTTCAAATTGGGCCAAGCGTTGCTGTTCCGTGGTCGCCCGGAAGTCTTCGACGCCGAACTTGCGGGCTCTTTCGGGAGCATTCCGCATGTCGACCTTCTCAAGTCAATAGCGCGGCGGATAGCCTCTCCGGCGAAAGGAACTTTGCATTGTCTGGTCAATTGTTGAACAGGCACCTTAATTGCCGAAGCTGACGAGCTTCGATTGATTGTTCATGGCGAAGGAGATCAGAACGACCGCTGGATCAATAGGGACGGTCGATGCGGCCGCCGAGCCGACTGCGGCATCGGCCCGCGCTGAATTGTTCTACGCCCAGGCCTTGCGCGAGCTCGCGAAGCTCGATCTTCCGTTTCTGTTGGCAGGCACGTATGCGCTGAGCGCCTATACCGGTGTGGTGCGCGCGACCAAGGATCTCGATATCGTGTGCAAGCCGACTGACTGTCCCCGTGTTCTCGACCACTTTCAGAACCTCGGATACACTGTCGCAATCGAGGACGAGCGCTGGCTCGGCAAAGTCTTTCAGGACGAGCATTTCTTCGATGTGATCTTCGCGTTCTGGCATGGCATGGCTCCCGTAAACGACCAGTGGTTCGAATCCGCGCCGCAGGTCAAGGTGTTCGGAACGCCGACGCGCGTCATCGCCCCGACGGAGTTGATCTGGTCCAAGGCCTTCGTCCAGTTGCGGCACCGTTACGACGGCGCGGACATCGCGCATGTCATTCTCAAGCAGCACGATCAGATAGACTGGCTGCTTGCCTACATGGAGTTGCATTGGGAGGTGCTCCTAGCACATTTACTCAACTTCCGCTGGGCCTATCCGAGCGAGCGCGATTGCGTACCGCGCTGGCTGATGGACGAACTGGTCGCCCGCCTGAAGACCCAGCTCGAGCGTCCTCCTCCGCGCGTGAAGATATGTCGGGGCCGGCTGTTTTCGCTGGTCGATTATGAGCCAGCCGTTGAGGAATGGGGTTTTGTAGACGCAGGCGAGGGCAATGAGTAGCGCGATGCCCGAAAACCCTGACAAATTCACCTTCGCTGCCATTGGCGATCTCCACGTGAAGGAGGACCGCACATTGTCTTTCCGGGAGCTCTTTGCCGAGATCTCGACCAAGGCCCAGGTGCTCGTCCTTTGCGGCGATCTCACTGACCTCGGCAAGCCGTCCGAAGCGAAACTTCTGGCAGAGGATTTGCGTGCCTGCTCCATTCCCGTTGTCGGCGTGCTCGGAAATCACGACTACGAATCCGGTCAGACTGAAGACGTAAAGCGCGTTTTGAAGGGCACCGGGATGCACCTGCTCAACGGGCAGTCGTATGAAATCAACGGCGTCGCCTTCGTCGGGGTGAAGGGCTTCATCGGCGGCTTCGGCCGTCGCATGCTTGCTTCGTTCGGCGAGGCCGTCGTCAAGGACTTGGTCGCCGAAGCCGTCAACGAAGCGACACGCCTGGAAAATGCGATGCGCGCTGTGGCGAGCAAGCAGGCTGTTATCGTTCTTCACTATGCACCGATTCTCGAGACGGTCGAAGGCGAGCCACTGGAGATTCTTCCGTTTCTTGGCTCGTCACGTCTCGGAGAAACCATCGATCGATTCAAAGTGAGCGCGGTGGTACACGGCCATGCTCATCAGGGTCGCTATGAAGGCCGAACACCCGGAGGCGCACGGGTCTACAACGTGGCCCGATCAGTTGAGAAGCCTACCGGTCGACCTTATGCCTTGATTGAAGTCTGAGCTGGGCGTCTGGAATGCGCCGACAGCAAACTTCAAGAGTTAGTAAGGGTGACCTCTCAGATCCGGGACAGATCATCGACTGCCGGGTGCTTTTGCTCGGCAGTGGCTAGGTCGGCAGCTTGGCTTTGCTGACGCTTCGACGAACGTTCGTTTCAGATTGCAGGTGGGTTGCAACGAGGTAGAGAACACCCGCGTTACCCACCGTTGCCAGGCTTGCGACTGCTACGTGCCGCTCACCCTGAAGCAACAGCCTACTAAGTCGGCCTTCGCTTCAAGTTGATTCGATAGTGGATTTTGATTGATCAATCGCGCCTGATTGTACATCTGATAATTCGAAGTCATGTAGCGCTGCCGATCGTATGCGACGGTCATGGCGAAGCCAGGTTCGATGGGAGAGTGAGACACAGGCGAAGCGAACGAAGTGCTTATCATTGTTTCGCTAAGAACCTGTGCTACAAGCCGCTCCTAACTCAAAGGAGCCATTATGGCGAAGAAAGCAACGAAGAAACGCGTGAAGCGGCGCGAGTGGACTAAGGCAGATATCAAAGACCTTAAGGCCCACTCCAAGGCGCGTACGCCTGTCGTGAAAATAGCCAAGCTGACTAGACGCACCGTGGGTGCTCTACGGCAGAAGGCGTTGCATCTCGGAATCGGACTTGGGCACCAGCGGTAACGAGAGAAGAGGGGCGTTGTTGGACGCACCCTCCAATCGTTGGTGACGTGACACTCAGTGGCCTCCGACGAAAATCTTGTACGCAACCTTAAAGATATTGCCAAAGTCGGTAAAGTCACTGGTTAACAATGAGTCTTGTCGCCCATTTAGGCGCAAGAAGGCCATGAGGGGGCCGTGATCGATGGCAGCAAAACAAGTATCTTGATTGGTACGCTCACAACCCAGCCGCACGGACTCCATGGAAAGTGCGACTACTTTGGTAACATCGAAAGGGTTCCTGAGGCCGCTACAAATAGGCTGAAAAGCACTTATGGCAGGGACGAGCCAACGAACTATACCGGAGTCGATAAGAAGAATTTGCTGCGTGAACGGGATTGGGTTGTTCAGTTTGAATACGACTACGATAAACAACGGGTCTCGGGCGCAATTCAGTGGATGACCGTCGATTTCGTGGTTCCGTCCGAAGATGATCCGTTTCTAGCGGGACTACGTGCGCCGTGGGAGAGGGCTACCACCGGGGCGAGGACCTATCGCGATACTTCGTGCCGGAGCCCTGTCGCAGAGAGGCGACGCCGAAGAATAGACCGCCCCTAGGAGTGAGCAGAATAGGGAACCCGAACTTGCGGGGCGGCGTTGAACCGGTTGGGGTTGGAGTGCGTTGCAATGACCAACCACCGAGCCGCGCTGATCCTATTTGCGGTCGCTCTTGCGATGGCGCTCATCGCCGCAACGATTACGACGCTGGAGAACGTCAACACTCGTGTGGCCAGCAATGAGACGCCGCCGGGCACGATGGGGCTGGCTAGGCCGCATCCGCCGCTTGATCGGGCGCCCGGCGTGCCAATAGAGACGCCGGTACGGAAATAGAATCTGGCTTGCGACGTCAATCCGGCATTCTATCCTCCGAAGGCATCCCCGCTAGCGTGCTTTACGGGGCGTTTCCAGCGGGGAAGCCTCCAAGATTGAAGGAGAATACGGTCATCCGGTGCCCCGCCTGCTTGAGACGCGCGTAGGCGCGGTAGCCGTGGCCGCCCATGCGTTGCTTCGAACAAGCGACGGAAGCGCGCATCAGCGGGCTCGTGGCGGGCGTCCGACAGCCCCACTAAAAGAACCTCGATTATTCCGATTACCCTCCCGGTTTGGCCGGGGGGATGAGCTAGGGACCGATGAGGCGACTATCCTCTCCGCCTCTTCAACCAGCAAGGCCGTATCTCTCCGGCGAAGGCCGCCTTGTGTAGTTTGCGAGGGGGCCTGAGGATTTGACCTTAAGTCTAGCTTTAAGG
>NZ_JASAUT010000007.1:0-276461 GCF_029952935.1 Bradyrhizobium sp. Mp19
GACCTTCTCGTCGTAACTCCATCGCCGCCGACGCTCGGCGCCCAACACATTGACCTGCATTCCCGACGTGACCTTAATGCTAGCAGACCGTGTGAGAAGTCCGAGGTATTTCCGACCCGTATTGGCTTGCGCTCGCTTCAGCAAATATTTGATGATCTGACCGACAAACGCTGTCCTTACCGTTCAGGAGGACTGCATGAAGCCGCATTTTTCGTGCTGTCGCCCGAATTTCACGCGCGCACGGCTGCCAGAAGTGCTTTCGTGCCAAGGATGTTGAGCGCTCTTCGGAGATTGTAGACGAGCGCCGTTAAGCTGAACTCGGCGCGCACGTGTTCGAGCCCGCGCATAAGGAAGGCGCCCTGGTTCATCCACTGCTTGATCGTACCGAAAGGATGTTCGACGATTTCGCGGCGCCGGTTAAGGATTTCTGGGTTCTCCGACACACGCTCCGCCATGCGGTCGAGTACGCCTTCATTGTCAAGACGCGAGATGTGGCGAATATCCCTCGTACAGCGTGAGCGCAGGGGACACGCGCGGCACGCCTTTGGATTTCCGTATTCGATCTTCTTCAGTTCGCGCAGTCGGCTTTCACGTATCCGTTTCAGCGTCTGCCCGGCCGGACAGATGTAGGTGTCGCTCACACTATCGTAGCGGAACTCGTCCTTGCGAAAGAATCCATTCTTCACTGCCGCCCCTCGCTGCGGCCGCGGCATATAGGGCGTCAGAGCTGCCTGCTCGCACGCCTCAATGTCCTCTATCTTGTAATAGCCTTTGTCGGTAACGACGTTGATTTTTTCGACATCAAGTATAGCTCGCGCGGGCTCGGCGGTTCGTTGCAAAAGACCCATGTCCAGGACATCGTTTGATACCGCCTGTTCGACGATCATCTTGTTCTTTGCATCCACCGCGATCTGAACATTGTAACCGACGCCCACTTTGGTATGCGCAGCCATGGCGCGGCTGTCAGGATCGGTCATCGATACTTGATCATCGCCGCTCCTCTCCAGGATCTTCAAATAAGCTGCATATTCCGCGCGCTTTCTCTTGAGGGCCTCGATCTTCTCAGCAAGATTCCTAGTGCGCGCCCCCGCCATCGCGTGCTCGATCTCATCGTCTGTGTCGAGCCGTGCTAGATAGTCATCAAGCTTCTTGTCGGCGGCGGCGATGAATTTATCTAGTGATGCCTTCGTAAAGTTCCTATCCTTGTTGTTTACGGCCTTGATGCGCGTGCCATCTATCGCTAGGAGCTCTCGCCCGAAGAGATCGAGACGTCGGCATAAGACCGTGAACTCGCGGAAAACCGATTTGAACGCGGCACGGTTGTCGCTCCTGAAATCAGCGATGGTCTTAAAATCCGGCTTGAGAGTTCGTAGCAACCAAATTACTTCCATGTTCCGATGGCATTCGGCTTCCAGCCGTCGGCTCGAACGAACACGATTGAGATAGCCGTAAATATAAAGCTTCAGCAGGTCACCCGGATCGTAACCCGGTCGTCCTATGACCTTCGCCTCCACCCGCGCAAAGCCTAAACTCTTGAGATCAAGCCCATCGACAAAGGCATCAATAAAGCGGACCGGATTCTCGACGTCGACGTAATCGTCGATCGCCTCGGGCAAAAGCAGCAGCTGCGAGCGATCCGAGCCAGAAATGTGTGCCATGCGCGATTCTAACGCAACGGCCCTGTCATTGGAATCCGCCTCAGGGACTTTTCACACGGTCTGCTAGACTTAAGGTCAAATCCTCGGGCCGCCTCTCAAACTACACAAGGCGGTCGCCGCTGGAGGGATACGGAGGGCGCACCATAAACCCACGTATTGTTCGGGAAACGCGACAACGAGAGGTCTGGCGCGATCTGGTAGGTCAAGTTGAGAAATTGGCCGGAGGTGGTCGGAAGGAAGCAGACGAGGGGCACCACGCGCCTACGGCACGATGCCGGCACCGAATACGGGCTTTCGATATTCCGCGACAGAGGTCGATTTCGCCTGACCTACAGGCGAAGGTCTTTCAACGTTCCGCTTTGTTGGGATAAATCTGTGCTCGCCACACGGGCTCATGAACTGCCCTATGCGAAGGATTGGATGATGTATCGTAGGTTTGGTTGGTGTGGGGAAAGGCGGTAACGCTCCCCTGACTCGAACCCCCGACGCCGAGCGGCTCGACCCCGACCAATTAGTAGCTTAGCGCTTGCACTGAACGTTAACGCATCGAGGCCAACCACCGATTGACCACCGAAACGCCGTGAACAAACGGCGATAAGGGTGGTCAATTGCGAACAGACTTCATTGTTTTCGTTGATGTTTTCGTTTGCTACTTACGTTCGGGACGCAGGGGTCGCAGGTTCGAATCCTGCCACTCCGACCATTCTTTCAAGCACTTATAGTTTCTGTGTTTTTCGTGCGCAACGACATGCGCATCGATTTGAAGCGCGGCTGCCATGTCGGTCGATTTCGGGACGCCGGTCCCTCCTATCGGCGATTCGGGACCATTGGAGCGCGCGAGGGTAACGGCCCCTGACGTGATGTTGCGTAGCACGTCACCAATCACCACACGGTCTCCCTTCGGACCTCTCGACTGATCCTGTCCGGCATCAAAGCACGAATAGCCCGCCGCGAGTAGTGCTCAGCTTGCCGGCGCAAATACCTGTCAGGGGTTGCCGACTTCAAAGGCCAGCAGAACATTGCCGGGCAGCCCGCTCCATTGCGCGTAGCCGGAATTGACGTACAGCATGCCGTCGACGACGACAGGGCCGGGTCCGTCCATTGCGCCGCCATGGGCCGCAACGCCGTTGACCGTGGTGTAGTCGCGGGCGGTGTCGATTTCCCAGAGCAGCCGTGCGTCATCGGTCGCGTAGGCGCGCAGGAAGCCGCTCACGCCGCCCGAGAACACGACGCCGGGAATGGCGGTGACCGCCGCGGAGAGCGCGGGGCTACACTGGGGGCGGTCGCCACAGGCCACCGGCGCCACCTGCATCGCGATCCTTCCGGTCGCAAGATCGAGCCCGAACAGGCCGCCACCTTCGCTTGAATTCAGACGTCGCGTGCCGTCCCTTAGAAATCGTACGTCCGAATTGGCGACATAGATTCGGTCCTGGTCGGCGGCGGAGCCCCACTCGGTCCCGCCCAACGCGCCCCCCTTGCCGATCCGCGTCTGCCACAGGATCTTGCCCTCATGATCGGGATCGAGCGCGTGGACCACGCCGGATTTCTGGCCGATCACCAGCACGCGCTGTCCATCACGCAGGCTCACCAGGATCGGCGATTGACCGAAGTCATGGTCGGGGCCGCGGTCTTCCGGACAATTGCTCTGATCGGTGCCGAAACACGCAACGACGAAACTGTCCTTCGGCGTGGCTTGCTGATGCCACAGCATTCGGCCGGTCGTGAGATCGAACGCGAGGATGGCATCGCTGGTGTCGGTTGCCGGATCGGCATAGCTGTTCGAGGTCGCGACATAGAGCGCCTGGCGCTGCACATCGATCGTCGGCGCGGACCAGACCGACGCGCCGGCCGGACCGAACAGCTGGGTCCCGATCGCGTTCGCCCGTGTCGGATGTGGTGCCTCAGGGATCGTGTAGGCCTTCCAGATCTGTGCGCCGGTCTCGGCCTTCAGCGCAACGACGCTGCCGCGAAACGTACAGCACTGGTAGGTGGGACGAGACCCGATGGCCTCCTCGATCGATGAAACGCCGACATAAACGACGCCGGAATAGAACACCGGCGCACCGGTAATCCGGGCGGCCACATGATCGTCGACCTTGCTCTTCCAGATCAGCTTGCCGGTCGCGGCATTCAGGGCGTAGATGTTGGCACGCACATCGCCAAAGAAGATGGCAGGCTGGCCGTTGTCCAGCGGGGCAAAGCTGATGGCCGTCCGCACCGGCGCCTCGGTCGGAAACGCCCAGCGCGTGCAGCCGCTTTTGGCGTCGAGGGCGTGGAGCTTGCGGTCGCCGCCACCGACGAACAGCAAGCCGCCGACGACAGCCGGCTGCGCGTTGGCGTTGGACGTCTCGGGAAACCCGAACGCCCATTTCAGACGCAGTCGCGGGATCTGGTCTTGCGCGAGGCCGGCCATGGCCGTCGGCTGAAACCGGCTGTTGTTGATATCCGCGCCCCAACCGTTCCACCGCGGCCCGTCGATCGGCTGCGGAAAGCCGGTCTCGTTCTGCGTGCATTGGCCTGCATTCTCGGCCGCCGCATGCGAAGCGGCCTTTCCGGTGATGAGTGAGGCGATCGCGGCGCGCTCGTCGCTGCTCAGTCCCTGCGCGAAGGACGCCATCGGGCCCGTGGTGATCGCACCAAGCACCTCGTCGAACGATCTGGATTGCAGCGCGGCGCGGCTCGGCGCGCGAACACCCGTATTGCTGCTGTCGTGACATTGCGCGCAGCGTTGCGCGTAGAGGTCGGCACCGCCTTGCTGCGCTGTTGCAGGCAGGCAAGAGGAGATCAGGGCGACGGCAATCGCAGCACTCAGTTTCATCGTGGTTCACCGGCGTTGGCTTTGATGAAGAGAGTGATTGCAGCGTAACACAACCTTCCGGCTCCATCGTGCCTGGCGGAGGCCGGCAGCACGTATGGCGGTGCAGGATCCGATCGCCGCCGCCTCCAATTCGAGCGCCCGCCGGCGCGATCTCCCATTGACAGGTCGGCCGATGTGATAGAATTATAACACAATAAGTTGCAAAAATAACAACATGTCACCATCGTACCAGCGCCTCGCGCGGGCGACGGGAGGAAAATTTGGAATTGTCCGGTTCGATCGCAGCCGAGCCTCGGCCGTCGACGGCGCTGTTGATGGTCGGTGGCATCAACAAGCGCTTCGGCGGCGTGCGGGCGTTGCGCGACGTCAACCTCGAGGTCCGAGCCGGCGAGGTGCACGCGCTGCTCGGCGAGAACGGGGCCGGCAAGTCCACGCTGATCAAGATCCTCAGTGGCGTCCATGCGGCCGACAGCGGCGCGATCGAGATCGCCGGCAAACCAGCGACGTTCGACAGTCCGGCTAGATCGCGGGAGGCGGGCATCGCCGTCGTCTATCAGGACCTCAGTCTCGTCGAGTCGCTGAGCGTCGCCGACAACCTGTTGCTCGGCCGCGAGCCGCGTACGCGGTTCGGCTTTGTCCGCAAGCGCGAACTGATGGCGAGGGCCGAGGCGTTCCTGAGCGAGCTCGGCATTCCCCTCGATACCAAGGCGACGGTCGGCTCGCTGCCGTTCGCCTACCGCCAGATGACCGAGATCGCCAAGGCACTGATGGGCGAGGTGCGCCTGTTGATCCTCGATGAACCGACGTCGTCCCTGACTTCGGATGAAGTTCGTATCCTGTTCGACGCGATCGGCAAGGCGACGCGCCGCGGCGTCGGCGTGATCTATGTGACGCATCGGCTCAACGAGGTGTTCGAGATCTCGCAGCGTGTCACGGTGCTCCGCGACGGCGCCAATGCCGGCACGTTCGTCACCGCCGAGACCGACATGAAGCGGCTGGTGAACGCCATCATCGGCTCCGATCGATTGGCGCCCGCGGTGTCGCGCGCCGAGCCTGCGGCCGCGCGTTCATTCGATCCGTCGCCGGTTCTGTCGCTGTCGGGCGTGTCCAACGACCGCCTGTCGGCCGTCGAATTGTCCGTGATGAAGGGTGAGATCCACGGCCTTGCCGGATTGATCGGCAGCGGGCGCACCGAGGTCCTGGAGACCATCTTCGGCCTTCGGCCGGTCGAGGGCGGCACACTGGCGATCGAGGGCCGGCCGTGGCTGCCGAACGGCGCGGCCGATGCGATCGACCATGGCGTTGCGCTGGTGCCGGAAGACCGGCACATGCAGGGCCTGGTGCTGGATCATTCGATCGAGCGCAACATCACCTTGCCGCGGATTCCGCATTTCTCGCGCTGGGGCTTCGTGCAGCAGCGCGCCGCCGCCCGGCGTGCCGACGCTGCGGTGGCGAGGCTGTCGGTGAAGGCGCAAGGCGCCTCAAGCCTGGTCAGGACATTGTCCGGCGGCAACCAGCAGAAGGTCGTGTTCGGAAAATGGAATGATCCGCGGCCGCGCCTGCTGCTGCTGGACGAGCCGACGGTCGGCGTCGACGTCGGCGCGCGCGAGGAGATCTACGGCGTGATCCGCAATGCCGCCCGCGACGGCACCGGCGTCCTGGTGGTCTCGTCGGACCTCGTCGAACTGATCGAACTCTGCGACCGCATCTCCGTGATCGTCGATGGACGCGTGGCGCGAACGCTGGTGCGCGGGGAGATCGATGATGCCGAAGAGGTCCATCATCTGCTGCAGATCTACCAGGCTTCCGAACAAGGCGTATTGCAAGCATGACCGAACTGACCGCGCCCAATCTCGTCGCCTCGTCGACCCGATCCGATCGTCGCCGCAAGTTGCTGCAGAATCTGCTGCGGGGCGAGCGGCCCTACATGCTGTACATCGCCTTTCTGGTGCTGCTGGTCGTGTTCAGCCTGTCCTCGCCCTGGTTCCTGTCGGTCGACAATTTCCTGAACATCGGACGCCAGACCACGCTGGTCTCGATCATCGCGGTCGGTATGACCTTTGTGATCATCGCGCGCCAGATCGATCTGTCGGTCGCATCGACATTGGCGCTGTCGGGCATGGCCGCGGCGCTCGCCATGAGCCAGCTCAACAACAGCTGGATCGTCGGCGCTGCCGCCGGGCTCGGCACCGGCGCGCTGGTCGGGCTGCTCAACGGCATCCTGACCACGCAGCTCTCGATCCCGTCGTTCCTGGTGACGCTCGGCTCACTGAGCATGGCGCGCGGTTTGGCGATGATGGTGACCAATACCAAGCCGGTGATCATCACCAACGAGACCTATTTCGCGATCTTTGGCGAAGGCTCGTTCCTGGGCATACCCGTTCCGATCGCCTGGACGCTGGTGGCGATGATCGTCGGCATCCTGCTGCTGCACTACAACGTGTTCGGCCGCCGCATCTATGCGGTCGGCGGCAATCCGACCGCGGCGCTGTATTCCGGCATCAACACCAAATGGGTGACGACCGCGGCCTTTGTGCTGACCGGCGCGCTGGCCGGGCTTGCGGCGCTGGTGCTGTCCGCGCGCTCGCACGCCGCGCGGCCCGACGTCGTGCAGGGCATGGAGCTCGACGTCATCGCCGCCGTGATCCTCGGTGGTTGCAGCCTGTTCGGCGGGCGCGGCTACATCCTGGGGACGCTGTTCGGCAGCCTCATCATCGGCACACTCAACAACGGCCTCGTGCTGCTCGGCGTCAGCTCGCCGCTGCAGCTCGTCATCAAGGGAGCGATCATCGTGGCCGCGGTCGCCTTCACGAAACGCTAGAGCACGATGGCGCAGCGCATGGCCGCACGGTCAGGCGTTGCAAGGGTAGGGGCAAGGTCGCCGGCCTCCGGTCAATCGGCGACCAAAAACGGGAGGAAACAATGAAGCCAATCTTGCGACAAACCCTGCCGCTGACCGCGCTGATCGCGGCGACGGCCATTTCGATCGCCCCCTCGGCCCGCGCCGAAGTGCCTGCAACCTGCGTCAAGGGCGTCGATCTCGCGACGCTTGGACCGAAATCGATCGTCGGTCAGGGGCCGCATGGCGAGAAGGCCGCCTCGCCCGAGGTGCTGGCGCTGTCGGACGCCGACGCCGCCAAGATCAAGGAGAAGCATTTCAAGGTCGGCATCTCCATGCAGACCGTCAATCTCGACTGGGCGCAACTGCAGATCCAGGGCATCACCGATACGCTGAAGAAGTATGGCGTGACCGTCACCGGCGTCGCGTCCGCCGAATATCAGGTCGACAAGCAGATCGCCGATATCGAGAACACCATCCAGCAGCATCCTGACGGCATCATCTCGATCCCGGTCGATTTCACCGCGACCGCGCCGACCTACAAGAAGATCGCCAAGGCCGGCATCAAGCTCGTGCTGATGGACAGCATCCCGACCGGACTGAAGCATCCCGAGGAATATGCGTCCATGATCTCGGCGGATAGCCAGGGCAACGGCCAGATCGCGGCCCAGATCCTGGCCTCCTGCATGCCGCAGGGCGGCACCATCGGTCTGGTCAATTTCGGCGTCGACTATTTCAGCACCAACGAGCGCACCAAGGGTGTCCGCGAGTGGATGCAGAAGAACCGTCCCGACATCAAGATGAAGCAGGTCGACTTCACCGACCCGCCGAAGGTGTCGCAGATCGCGGGCGACTTCCTCACCGGCAATCCGGATATCAAGGGCCTGTTCGCGGTCTGGGATCAGCCGGCGCTCGATACGCTGAGCTCGATGCGCGCGCAGGGCATCGACATTCCGGTCACCACCGTCGACCTCGGCCTGCAATCGGCGATCGAGATCGCCAAGGGTGGTCCCTTGAAGGCGACCGGATCGCAGCGCCCCTATGACCAGGGTGTCGCCGAAGCGATGGCCATGATGAACGCGCTGCTCGGCAAGGAAACGCCGGGCTGGATCGGCGTGCAGTCGCTGCCGGTGACGCAGTCCAACGTGCTGGAGTCCTACAAGACGGTGTTCAAGAAGGAGCCGCCACCGGAGCTGACCGACGCCTGCAACAAGGCGAAGCCTGCCTGCAACTAAGCAGGCGGGAGTTCGATGCGTGGTCCCGCGAGCCCGCGTATCGTGAGCAGCCTGATCCGGGCGTGCCAGCCCCCGCTCGGATCAGGTTGCGCTGGTCACATATTCGACGGGGAGGCTGCGGAAGTGCTTGCGCATGTCCGCTGACGCCGTGCCGCCGACAATGATCCGCGAGAACGCGCCGATATCGGAGAAGAATGCCGACTTGAGACTGCCGAGCTTGCTCGCGTCGATCACCAGGATGCTCTCCATCGCGGTCTCGATGACGGCCTGCTTGACGGCGACCTCGTGAAAATTCGAGCAGCTCGCGCCGCGGGTCCAGTGCACGCCGCCCGCGGAGATGAAGGCCTTATTGATGCCGAGCCGCCGCAGATAGGACAGGCCGTCGTCCGACGCAAAGGACTGCGACGACGGATGGTAGAGGCCGCCCATCAGCATCACCTGCGTGGCCGGCCGTCGCGTCACGATCGACGCCACGTTCATCGAATAGCAGATCACCGAAAGCGGCAGGTCCTCTGGCAGGCAGTCCGCCAGCGACTGCATCGTCGTGCCGCAATCGATGAAGATCGTATCGCCTTCCTTGATCGAGGCCGCGGCAGACCGGCAGGCGAGGCGCTTGTCCTGGGTGTGCTGATCGATCTCCTGCTCGAACGCGTACTTGATCCCGGTCGGCGACGCCGCATTGACGACGTAGCCGCCGAGCAGCGCCAGCGCGGCGTCGGGCCCGGCGAGATCGCGCCGGACCGTCATTTCGGAAACCTTGAGAAGCTCGGCGGCGTCCTTCAGATGCAGTGTGCCGCTCGATTCGACGGCGCGGCGCAGCCTCTGCAGGCGCTGCACGCGCGTCTCGCTTGGTCGTGCGTTCGATGTTTCAGCCATTTTAATCGCCGGGCTTGCTTATCCGATTGACAATGATCTTACAATGTTGTGAGTTTATCAACGTCGATTTGTTACAATAATAACATCCAGTCTGACGGGCTGATCGAAGGTCGGGGACGATGTCGTCCTCAGGCGGTCGGTAAACCCCGCGGCAAGGTCAAGGGAGGATCACATGTTGCGATCGACACATTCAGTCTATCTGGCGATCTCGTCGATTCGCTAGGACCGCACGGCGCCTCCATGACGCAGAGCGTCTTCATACAGAGTTCATCCCCATTGGCCGCGCAGCCGCCTTCCCCGGGCGGCGGGCATCAGCTCCCGCGCAACAGTGGTCGCGCGCTCGAGATGGATTGGGTCGACGGGATCAGGATCAATCTGTCGGCCGCCGAACGTCGCGTTGCAAGCTTGCCGGGCCGGCGCACGGTCAAGAAGGACGCGCAGGCAGCGTGGCTTCTCAAGGCGATCACCTGCATCGACCTGACGACGCTCAATGGCGACGATACGACCGAACGGGTGAAGCGCCTCTGCGCCAAGGCCAAAGCGCCGGTGCGCGGCGACGTTCTCGAGCGGCTCGGCTTTGCCGGCCGCGAGCTGCATACCGGCGCGGTCTGTGTCTACCATCGGTTCGTGGCGACGGCCGTCGAAGCGCTCGACGGATCGGGCATCCCGGTCGCTGCGGTCTCGACCGGATTTCCCGCAGGTCTCGTGCCGCACGATCTGAAGCTGAAGGAGATCGAGGCGTCGGTCCGCGACGGCGCGGAGGAGATCGACATCGTCATCACGCGCGAGCATGTGCTGACCGGCGATTGGCGGGCGCTTTACGCCGAAGTGCGGGATTTCCGCGCCGCCTGCGGCGACGCGCATCTGAAGACGATCCTGGCCACCGGCGATCTCAAGACGCTGCGCAACGTCGCCAAGGCGTCGATGGTCTGCATGATGGCCGGCGCCGACTTCATCAAGACCTCCACCGGCAAGGAAGGCGTCAACGCGACGCTGCCGGTGACGCTCGCGATGCTGCGGATGATCCGCGTCTATCAGGAGCGCACCGGCTACCAGATCGGCTTCAAGCCGGCCGGCGGAATCTCGACGGCAAAGGACGTGCTCAACTATCAGTTCCTGATGAAGGAGGAACTGGGACGCGACTGGCTCGAGCCAGACCTGTTCCGCATCGGCGCCTCCAGCCTGCTCGCCGATATCGAGCGGCAGCTCGAGCATCACGTGACCGGCCACTATTCGGCCTTCAATCGCCACCCCGTGGGATGAGACTCCAGCGATGAGCGTCGCAAACTATTTCGAGACCATGGAGTACGGCCCCGCGCCGGAGGCGGACGGCGAGGCACGCGCCTGGCTGGCGCGGCATGGCGCCACGTTCGGGCATTTCATTGCCGGCGAGTTCACGGCGCCGCATGCCGGCAAACACCTCACGACGACCGAGCCCGCCACCGGCAAGACGCTGGCGCGCATCGCGCAGGGTGCCGCCGCCGATGTCGAGGTGGCGGTTGGCGCCGCGCGCACCGCGCAGACAGCCTGGGCCAAGCTCGGCGGTCACGGCCGTGCGCGTCATCTCTATGCATTGGCGCGCATGCTGCAGCGTCACGCCCGGCTGTTCGCCGTGCTGGAGGCGATCGACAACGGCAAGCCGATCCGGGAAACCCGCGATCTCGACGTGCCGCTTGCCGCGCGCCATTTCATTTATCATGCCGGCTGGGCGCAGTTGCAGGAGCGCGAATTTGCCGATCAGGTGCCGGTTGGCGTGATCGGACAGATCATTCCGTGGAATTTTCCGCTGCTGATGCTGGCGTGGAAGATCGCGCCGGCGCTGGCCGCGGGCAATACGGTGGTGTTGAAGCCGGCGGAGTTCACCTCGCTCACCGCGCTGCTGTTCGCCGAGCTTTCGGCCGAAGCCGGCCTGCCGCCGGGCGTGTTGAACGTCGTGACCGGCGACGGTGCCACCGGCGCGCTGCTGGTCGAAAGTCCCGGCGTCGACAAGATCGCGTTCACCGGCTCGACCGAGGTCGGGCGGCTGATCCGCCAGTCGACCGCGGGCACCGGCAAATCGCTGACGCTCGAGCTCGGCGGCAAGTCACCATTCATCGTGTTCGACGATGCCGACATCGATGGCGCGGTGGAAGGCGTAGTCGATGCCATCTGGTTCAACCAGGGGCAGGTCTGCTGCGCCGGCTCGCGACTGCTGCTGCAGGAGGGGATCGCGGATACTTTCCGCAGGCGCCTGATCCGTCGCATGGAGACGCTTCGCGTCGGCATGCCGCTCGACAAGGCGATCGACATGGGCGCGGTGGTCGCGCCGGTGCAACTCGAACGGATCAAGTCGCTGGTCGAGACCGGGGTGAAGGAAGGCGCCGAGAAATATCAGGCGTCCGGTGCGATCCCGGCGGAAGGATGTTTCTATCCGCCGACCTTGCTCTGGAACGTGCATCCGTCCTCGACGGTTGCGACCGAAGAGATCTTCGGCCCTGTCCTGGTGGCGATGACGTTTCGCACCCCCGACGAGGCCGTGATGCTCGCCAACAACACGCGCTACGGCCTTGCCGCCAGCGTGTGGAGCGAGACGATCGGTCTGGCGCTCGATATCGCGCCGAAGCTCTTGGCCGGCGTGGTCTGGGTCAACGCCACCAATCTGTTCGACGCCAGCGTCGGCTTCGGCGGCTATCGCGAGTCCGGCTTCGGCCGCGAGGGCGGCCGTGAAGGCATGTATGAGTATCTCAAGCCGAAGGCCTGGAGCGGGCGCAAGGCGCGGGCCAAGGCATCGCCGCTGCCGACGGCTTCCGGCGCCAGTGCCGGATTCGATGTGCCGCCGATCGATCGAACGGCAAAACTGTTCGTCGGCGGCAAGCAGGTGCGCCCGGACGGCAATTATTCGCGTCCGGTGCTGTCGCCGAAGGGCCGGCGCCTGGGCGAGGCAGGCGAGGGCAATCGCAAGGATATCCGCAATGCGGTGGCCGCGGCGCGCTCCGCCGAATCCTGGGCGCGGGCGACGGCGCATAATCGCGCCCAGATCCTCTATTACCTTGCCGAGAATCTCTCCGCGCGCGGCGACGAGTTCGCCCTGCGCATCGCCGACATGACCGGTGTGTCGGCTGCGAAGGCGCGCACGGAAGTCGATGCGAGCATCGAGCGGCTGTTCAGCTATGGCGCCTGGGCCGACAAATTCGAAGGATCCATCCACGCGCCGCCGCTGCGCGGCGTGGCGCTCGCGATGCATGAGCCGATCGGCGTGGTCGGTGTCGCCTGTCCGGACGAGGCGCCGCTGCTCGCCTTCATCAGTCTGGTGGCGCCGCTGATTGCGATGGGCAACCGGGTCGTCGCCGTGCCCAGCGAGCGGCATCCGCTCGCCGCGACCGATTTCTATCAGGTGCTGGAGACCTCGGACGTGCCGGGCGGTGTGGTCAACATCGTCACCGGCGATCACAGCGAATTGGTCAAGGTGCTTGCCGAGCACGACGATGTCGACGCGCTCTGGGCGTTCGGATCGCAGGACGCCTCGGTGACGGCCGAGCGGCACTCGATCGGCAATCTCAAGCGCACGCTGGTCGATCATGGCCGCGCGCTCGACTGGTACGACAAGGCCGCGAGCGAGGGCCCGATCCTGCTCCGCCACGCGGTGCAGGTGAAGAACATCTGGATTCCGTACGGTGACTAGCGACGTCACCTTGCGGTGATATCGATTGGGGGTTCGGACCGTCAGAGTCCGGCGAATTTGAAGACGAGGGAGGGACGCAACATGCTCAAGGGCATCAATCCACTGCTCAATGCCGACGTGCTCTATGCCCTGCGGGCGATGGGACACGGTGATCGCCTGGTGATGTGCGACACCAATTTTCCGGCCGACTCGATCGCGCGCCAGAGCGTGCTCGGCAGGCTGCTGCGCATCGACAATGTGAGTGCCGCCCAGGCGGTCGAAGCCGTTCTTTCGGTGATGCCGCTCGATACGTTTGTCGACGATGCCGCGATCCGCATGGAGATCGTCGGCCAGACTCAGGAAGTGCCCCCCGTGCAGCGCGAGGTGCAGGCCGCGATCGATCGCGCGGAGGGACGGTCCTGGCCGCTGGTCGGCGTCGAGCGCCACGCTTTCTACGAGAAGGCCAAGACGGCCTATTGCGTGATCGCGACGGGCGAGCGGCGCTTCTACGGCTGCTTCCTGTTCAGCAAGGGCGTGATCGGGCCGGACGGGGAGTGACAAGATGAACAAGAGTGGCGTCGCCGTCCTCGGCGTCTTCGTCGTAGACCTCGCGTTCCGCGCCGGCAACATGCCGGCGATCGGCGAGACCATCGCCGGTTCGGGATTCGCGATGGGGCCCGGCGGCAAGGGATCCAACCAGGCTGTCGCGGCCGCGCGGGCCGGCGCCGGCGTGAGCTTCATCTCGCGGATCGGCAGCGACGCCTTCGGCGAGCTTGCGATCAAGACCTGGGAGGCAGAGGGAATCCGGCCGCGCGTGGCCAGGACGGCGGAAGCGCCGACCGGCGCGGCGTTCATCTATGTCCACGAGACGCGCGGCGACAACGCCATCATCGTGGTGCCGGGTGCAGCGGGTGGTATCGGTCCGACCGATGTCGACGCGGTGGCGGATGCGATCCGCGACTCCAGCGTGTTCGTGACGCAGCTCGAGCAGCCCGTCGATGCGGCGCGGCGCGGGCTCGAGATCGCGCGCGCCGCCGGCAGCATCACGGTGTTCAATCCGGCGCCGGCGATCCAATTCGACGATGGCCTGTTTGCGCTGTGCGATTATGTCGTTCCCAACGAGACCGAGGCCGAAGCGCTCACAGGCATCGCGGTGGGCGACCTCGCCGGTGCTCGCCGCGCCGGCGACGCCCTGTTGGCCAAAGGCGCCGGGACGGCGCTGATCACCCTCGGCGAGCGCGGCGCGTTATTCCATGCGCGGGATCGCTCGCTGCACGTGCCGCCCTTCGCGGCCGGCAAAGTCGTCGAAACCACCGGCGCGGGCGATGCCTTCGTCGGCGGCTTCGCGGCGGCGCTCGCCGACGGCGTCGATCCGCTCGAGGCTGCGCGCTTCGGTTCGGCCACGGCGGGAATCTCGGTGACCCGGCCGGGCACCGCGCCCGCAATGCCGCGGCGCGCGGAGATCGAGGCGCTGCTGAGGGGATGATGCTGCGATGATGCGGAATGATCCGATCAAGCATGTCTTCATCTGGCCGGCGGTGCTCGTCGTGCTGGCGATCTCGATCTTTCCGCTGATCTATTCGCTGACCACGAGCTTCCTCAGCTACCGCCTGATTCCGCCGATCCCGCCGCGCGTGGTCTGGCTCGGCAATTATGCGACGTTGTTGCAGGAGCCGCGGTTCTGGAATGCGCTCTTCACCACGACGCTGATTGCGCTGATCGCGGTCGGGCTGCAATACGCGATCGGGTTCGGCGTCGCCCTGGCCCTGAACGCGCGGGTGCCGGGTGAGCGGCTGTTCCGTGTCGCCCTGCTGCTGCCGATGCTGCTGGCGCCGGTCGCGGTCGCGCTGGTGGCGCGCATGATCTTCAATCCGACGATGGGACCGCTCAACCAATTCCTGTCGAAGTTCGGCCTGGTGAACCTGCCGTTCCTGACCAATGGACATTGGGCACTCGCCTGCATCATCGCGGTCGAGGTCTGGCAGTGGACCCCGTTCGTCATCCTGATGATGCTGGCCGGCCTGCAAACGCTTCCCGAAGATGTCTACGAGGCCGCCGAGCTCGAGAATGCCAGCGCCTGGCAGCAGTTCTGGGGCATCACCTTTCCGATGCTGCTGCCGATCTCGGCCGCCGTCGTCTTCATTCGCCTGATCGAGAGCTACAAGATCATGGACACAGTGTTCGTGATGACGGGCGGCGGGCCGGGCGTGGACACCGAGACGCTGACGCTGTTCGCCTATCAGGAAGGCTTCAAGAAGTTCAATCTCGGCTACACATCGGCGCTCAGCTTCCTGTTCCTGATTGCGATCACGATCATCGGCGTGACTTACCTGGCGCTGCTGCGGCCGCATCTGGAGAAGCGCCGATGAGCGGGCAGGGCTTGACGGGACTGTCGCCATGGAGCCGCCGCCTGGTCGCAGTCGGCGTTCTCGTCTGGTGCCTGATCACGGTGTTTCCGCTCTATTGGGTGATGGTGACCGCCTTCAAGACGCCGCCCGGCGTCGTCGGCGGACCGACCTATCTGCCGTTCATCGACTTCACGCCGACCTTGCAGCCCTTCATCGATCTCTATCAGGGCATCCGCGGCGAGTTCTTCCGGACCTTCCTGAACTCGACCATCGTTGGCCTGTCCGCGGCGGCCATCGCCACGGCGATCGGCGCGATGGCGGCCTATGCGCTGGTGCGCTTCGAATTCAAGGTCCGCCTCGGCGCGGGCCTCGCGTTCTTCCTGCTCGCGCTCGGCGGCTACCTGCTGTTCAACACGACGTTCGGGTTCACCCGCCCGCAGGCCCTGTTGCTGGCCTTTCCGATCGCGCTGATCGTGGCCGTCGCCGCCAATCGCCTGCCGTTGCCGGGACCGATCCTCGGCAATGAGGACATCCTGTTCTGGTTCGTCAGCCAGCGCATGTTCCCGCCTATCGTCACGGCCTTCGCGCTGTATCTGCTCTACAGCGAGATCGGCCGGCTCGGCTTCCAGTTGATCGACAGTTTTGTCGGCCTGACGCTGTGCTACGTCGCCTTCTCGCTGCCGATCGTCGTCTGGCTGATGCGCGACTTCTTCGAGGCTGTGCCGATCGAGGTCGAGGAGGCGGCGATGGTCGACAATGTGCCGAGCTGGCGCATCTTCCTCGGCATCGTGGTGCCGATGTCGATGAACGGGCTGCTGGCGACGTTCATGATCACGCTGGCCTTCGTCTGGAACGAGTTTCTGTTCGCGCTGTTCCTGACCAATTCCAGATGGCAGACGCTGCCGATCCTGGTGGCGGGACAGAACAGCCAGCGCGGCGACGAATGGTGGGCGATATCGGCTGCGGCGCTCGTCGCCATCGGTCCCATGATGATCATGGCGGGCCTGCTCAGCCGGATGATGCGGTCGGGCCTGCTGCTCGGGGCCATCAAATAGCAAAAAACCTTGTAGGGAGGACTAGACGATGTTGCGACGGACGTTCCTGATGCTGACCACCTCGCTCGCGATGGCCTGTGCCGCGAGCCAGGCGAATGCTGCCTGCAGTCCGGACTATACCGGCGTCACCCTGACGGTGGCGTCGCAGACCGGGCCGTATATCGCCTCCGCGCTCAAGCTCGGCGCGGACGAATGGGCCAAGAAGACCTGCGGCAAGGTCAATGTCGTCGAATTCCCGTGGTCCGAGCTCTATCCGAAGATCGCGACATCGCTGACGGCGTCGGACGCGACCTTCGACCTCGTCAGCTTCGCGCCGGCCTGGCTGCCTGATTTCGTGCCCTATCTCAGCGAGATGCCGAAGGAGATGCAGTCCGGCAAGGACTGGGACGATATCGAGCCGGCCTATCGCGAACGGCTGATGGTGTGGGAAGGCAAGATCTACTCGCAGTCGATGGATGGTGACGTCCACACCTACACCTACCGCACCGACCTGTTCAGCGATCCCAAGGAGAAGGACGCGTTCAAGGCCAAATACGGCTACGACCTCGCGCCGCCGAAGACCTGGAAGCAGTATCTCGACATTGCCGAGTTCTTCCAGCGGCCCGACAAGGGGCTGTGGGGAACGGCGGAAGCCTTCCGCCGCGGCGGTCAGCAATTTTGGTTCTTCTTCAGCCATGCGGCGGCCTACACCAACAATCCGAACTATCCTGGCGCGATGTTCTTCGACCCCGAGACGATGGACGCGCAGATCAACAACCCGGGATGGGTGAAGGGGCTCGAGGAATACATCAGAGCATCGAAGCTCGGGCCGCCCAACGCGCTGAATTTCTCGTTCGGTGAGGTGAACGCGGCCGTGGCCGGCGGCCAGGTTGCGGAATCGATCGGCTGGGGCGACACCGGCGTCATCGCCGCCGACCCGAAGCAGTCGAAGATCTCGGGCAAGGTCGGTTCGGCGATGCTGCCCGGTTCGGACGAGATCTGGAACGCCAAGACCAAGAAGTGGGACAAGTTCCCGAGCGTGCTTCCGGGCCCGTTCATGGCATTCGGCGGCTGGCAGATCGCGGTGCCGAAGGCCGGCAAGAACCAGAAGGCGGCGTGGGATTTCGTCAAGACACTGACAAGTCCTGAAGTGTCGGGCCAGGCGGCGATCACCGGCGGCAGCGGCGTCAATCCCTATCGCAAATCGCACACAGCCAATCTGCAACTGTGGAGCAAGATCTTCTCGCCGGAAGAGGCCAAGGAATATCTCGGCGCGCAATCGGACTCCATCAATGCCAAGAACGTCGCGCTCGACATGCGCCTGCCCGGCTACTTCTCTTATACCGAGGTGGTGGAGATCGAGCTCGGCAAGGCGCTGGCCGGCCAGACCACGCCGCAGGCGGCGCTCGACGCGATGGCCAAGGAGTGGAATCGGCTGACCGACGAGTTCGGCCGGGCCAAGCAGCTCGCGGCCTATCGCGCGGCGATGGGCCTTCCGCCGAAGAACTAGCTTTCCAGTGAGAGGTCCCGGATGATGCGCGAGCATCGTCCGGGACTTGACTTGCCGTCGACGAAGGGGCGGAAAAGGATTCCATGGCGCACGTCGAGATCGAGAACGTCAGCAAGGCATACGGGCCCTACAAGATCATTGAAGGGCTCGACCTCAACGTGGCCGACGAGGAGTTTGTCGTGCTTGTCGGCCCGTCCGGCTGCGGCAAGACGACGACGTTGCGCATGATCGCGGGACTGGAGGCGGTGACGAGCGGAACCATCCGCATCGGCAATCACGACGTGACGCAATTGCGTCCCGGCCTGCGCAATTGCGCGATGGTGTTCCAGAACTACGCGCTCTATCCGCATATGACGGTCGGAGAGAACATCGGCTACGGCATGAAGGTGCGGGGCGAATCGCGCGCCAGCGTCGAGAAAGCCGTCAATGACGTGGCGCGCGTGCTGGACCTCGAACAATATCTGCAGCGCCGACCCAAGCAGCTCTCTGGCGGGCAGCGCCAGCGCGTGGCGATCGGCCGTGCCATTGTGCGCAGCCCGGATGTATTTCTGTTCGACGAGCCATTGTCCAATCTCGACGCCAAGCTCCGCATCGAGATGCGGACCGAGATCAAGGCGCTGCACCGGCGTCTCGCCAAGACGATCGTCTATGTCACGCACGACCAGGTCGAAGCCATGACCATGGCCGACCGCGTCGTGGTGATGAACCGCGGCCGTATCGAACAGGCGGCCGATCCGATCACGATCTACGAGAAGCCCAGCAATCTCTTCGTCGCCGGCTTCATGGGCGCGCCGAGCATGAATTTCATCGATGGCAAGATCGTTGCCCGCGACGGCGCGCTCACCTTCACCGAGCCGTCGGGCACGGCGTTGAGAGTGCCGAAGTCACGCGAGGCGGCCTATGCAGGCAGCGTCGGTAAGCCCGTGGTGCTCGGCGTCAGGCCCGACCATGTGTTGCGGCAAGACGCGCCGGCGGGCTCTTCCGTCCGGATCCTTGTGAAAGACGTCGAGCCGCTCGGGCCGCACACGCTGGTGATCGGGACCGTGGGCCCATTCGCGTTCACGGCGCAAATGCCGGTCGGCGTCGCCGCGGAACCGGATCATGTCATCGACGTCGCGCTCGATCTTGAGCGAACGCACTTGTTCGACAAGGCGTCTGGGACGGCTATTTGCTGATCCGCCGCAGCCTGGCTCGACAACCGCCTGCCTAGCTTAAGAACCCTCGCGCGCGCCGGACCGTATCGGACGGATACAGGCCGAAGGCCGAGCGGTACACCGCAGCGAAACGGCCCATATGCGTAAAGCCCCACTTCAGGGCAACTTCGCTGACCGGAAGCATGTTCTCCGGTCGCGACAGCTCATCGTGAATGGCCTCAAGCCGAATTTGCCGCAAATAGGCGACCGGCGTCGTGCCGTGGATTTTACGAAAGCCCAATTGCAGCAACCGGCTGCTAACCCCAACCGTTGCGGCAATATCCGATATCGTCAGCGGCAGATGCGGATTGGCCCGCATATACTCGACCGCACGGCGAATGTAGCGCGGCGGTGCATCCAGCGGGTGGCGGCTCAACCGGTCCGTCAACCGATGAGGAACGTTCTCAAGGATGAGCTGTATCGCTGCTTCCGATAGCAGCGCGCTGGCTTTCGGAGAGCGTACCAGGATCCCGTCATACAAACCGGTGGTGCTCGTGCGGACAAGCTGAAGGAGGGTCTGTCCAATGCCGGTAGACAAGTCGACGATCGGCGTCAGATTGAGATCTTCCAGCGCCGTGCTCCCGAACGTCGCAGACAGCACCTTTGTAACTACGCCCGTATGCAAGGTGAGCGTGACGCTTGAGTATCGTCCATCGACCGCTTCGACCCGCTGTGCCTGCATCGTCGGAAGGGGCACGATGGCGATCTCGGAGGGGGTCCGCTGGATGCTCTTTCCTGCAATGAGCATTTCGGCCTGGCCGGCATTCAGCAGGCTTATTGCGAGCTCTCCGGCAGAATTCTCGTATGAATAGCGCCAATCCCAACCGGCCGACAGATCGGCCCGTACGACGTCAATTTCCGCGCCGATGGCTATATCCGCATGCCAGCGAAACGATTCGTCAGATCGCGGCGAGGAATGCGCATTGATCCCGTGGGGCTGGAGCAATTCAAGGAGTTCTTCAAACGAAGATCCCGATCGCGCGGGAGGTGCAGCGAGTACGTCGACCATCAAATCCCAACCATCGGATAATTGCTGTTTCGCGGATTGCCCGATCCATCAGACCGGCTTTCCGCTGTTCAGGGGCGTCCGCCCGCACGCATAGACCGCATCACCACACTAGCACAGCTTTGGTGATTTCAGGTCGCGTGCCCTTTCTCACAATTTCTTCAATATCCGAATAGCGAACAGAATATCCAGATCGCGCAATCGAGCCGCGAAAGCTAGCATTTGATCTAATCCGCTCGCCTGCATCCAGCGAACGTTCCGATTCAATCCGCCGCGCCGACGTCCGGGAGCACGAACGGATGCACAGCATTCGCGATCGACTGTCCTAGCCACAATCCGAACGCCCCCATCCGGAATGCGACGTCGTCCATGGACTCGTAGCCCATTTGGCCTAAATGGTCACGACCAACTCAAACGGGTTATGAAAGCATGCTTACAAGGATTACTTGCGTACTCGCGCTTACAGTTCTTTCGTCCATGCCTGCGCTGGCCGATGGTTGCGCAGATCACGTCCAGAGCACCGGCGTTCCCATGGTAACGGGCATGACGCACAAGACCTGGATGATCTTCCCGTCGGTCAATCCCGGTGCCGCCCTCGACAAGGTGTCCCGCGCCGTTCTGGCGGAGGGTTTTGTCGGTGTGAACGTCGACAAGAAACTCGGCACGCTGACCACCCAACAGGAGACCACCGGATCCGGCCGGCCACAAACGTTGCAGGTCGTCGTCCGCAAGGACGGCAAGGGCAGCCGCGTCGATGCGACCTTCAGCTTGCCGCCGGGACAGTTGGCTCCAGGTGTCGGCGATAACCTCTGCCGCGTCGTCAACGCAGCCGGCCAATGAGCTCCATCCATCTGTGAAGCAGGCTGACGCGCGAATTGTAACCGGCCGCGCGTGTCCGGGTGTCGTCCGGTCCGGGACCGGGCGAGCCCATCCATGTCGAGGGAACCGGGACGCAGGTGCCGGCCTGCGCCCACAGCAATGAAGCAGGAGATATGATGCGTAGGGCTCGCTTTGCGAAAGTTGTTTTGATGGCCGCCACCGGTGCCATGGTGTTTTCGGCCTCCGCCATTTCGGCTCCGTTGCAGCACGGTGCCGGCGTTGCGGCGGCAGTGCCGTCGTTGACCGAGAAGGTCTGGTGCCGTTACGGGCAGTGCTATGACAATGGCGGCGGCGCTGCCGTCGGCGGACTGGTCGGTGGTCTGATCGGCGGCGTCATCGCGGCCGGTGCAGCCAACGCGGCCGCGCAGCAGGAAGCTGCCGCCGCCCAGCAGCACGCGGCGTCCTGCGCCCAGCGCTATCGCTCGTACGATGCGGCGTCGAATACGTTCCAGGCAAAGGACGGCCGGCGGTATCCCTGCCAGTGAGCCTGCAGCAGGCTTGCGGCACCGGAACGGCGGAGTGAAACCGCCGCTCCAGGCAATAATCCTCGGCGCCGAGCTGAGCACGAATGGAGCTCCGGCCAGTGAGCCGGAGCAGGCGTTCGAGCGCCCCAGGAGCCGCAACGTGGCTTCTGGCGGCGAATTGGCCAGGACCTTTGACTGAACGGGTTCCCGCGCTGCGCCTGGATGCGCGGATCGAGCGGATTTATCGGGAATCGCAGACCCGGGCGGCCCACGGCGGCTTCTGACCCGATCGTTTTCTATGCTATCACGCGATCCGTCGAAACTGCGCTCGTGGCAGGATCTGCCCGAACCTTACGAATCCGGATCTCGATGATGCTGTCGCTTCCCAAGACCAAAATACGCGTGCTGCTGCTGGAGGGCGTGAACGAATCCGCGGCCCGGATGTTCGAGGCGAACGGCTACACCGAGCTGCAACGTCTGCCCAAGGCGCTGGGTCCGAAAGAACTCCGGCAGGCGCTGTCGGGTATCCATATGCTGGGAATTCGCTCGCGGACCCAGTTGACCGCGGAAATCCTGGAGGCTGCCGACCGATTGCTCGTGGTCGGCTGCTTCTCGGTCGGCACCAATCAGGTCGATCTCGACGCCGCGCGGAAGCTCGGAATCCCCGTCTTCAACGCGCCATACTCCAACACCCGCAGTGTGGCGGAGCTGACCATCGCCGAGATCGTGATGCTGTTCCGCCGGATCTTTCCGCGTTCGGTCTCCGCGCATGCCGGCGGCTGGGACAAGTCCGCCGAAGGCAGCCGCGAGGTGCGCGGCAAGACGCTCGGCATCGTCGGCTACGGCAACATCGGCTCGCAGCTGTCGAACCTCGCCGAAGCCATGGGCATGCGCGTGATCTATTTTGATCAGACCGACAAGCTCCGCCATGGCAATACCGAGCCCGCCGAATCGCTCGACGCGTTGCTCGCAGCCAGCGACGTCGTATCGCTGCATGTGCCGGAGACGCCGGCCACCGCCAACATGATTGGCGCCGCCCAGCTCCAGCTGATGAAGCCTGAGGCCTATCTGATCAACAACTCGCGCGGCACCGTGGTCGATCTCGATGCGCTGGCGAGCGCCCTGCGTGAGGGCCGGCTGGCGGGTGCCGCGGTCGATGTGTTTCCGGTCGAGCCGGTGTCGAACGAGGCGCGCTTTGTCTCGCCGCTGCAAGGTCTCCCTAACGTCATCCTCACGCCGCATGTCGGCGGTTCGACGGAAGAGGCACAGGATCGGATCGGCGGCGAAGTTGCACGCAAGCTGATCGATTATTCCGATGTTGGGTCGACCTTCGGCGCGGTCAATTTTCCGCAGGTGCAATTGCCGGCGCGACCGACCGGCACCCGTTTCATCCATGTTCATCGCAACGTTCCCGGCGTCATGCGCCAGGTCAACGACGCGGTCTCCCGGCACGGGATCAACATCCTGGCGCAATATCTGCAGACCGATCCGGAAGTCGGCTATGTCGTGCTCGAGACCGACGTGGTTGGCGGCGAGGGCGAGGGACTGCTGGCCGATTTGAGAGCCATTGACGGCACGATCCGCGTGCGGGTGCTGTACGACCAGAACCGGCCGCAGGGGTGATCGACTTCGTCAATCAGCCGAGAACCCGAACGGAACGCTCGAGGTCCTGAAATCGTCGGGAAGAATCTCGCGCCCGATCGGCGGCGCCGACCGTGCCGCGCATCTCGGGCGATGACAGACCCGGCATGCGACGCCGATCGGCGTCGGCTCGTCGGCGTTCGGCCCCTGTCCGTCGCGCGTGTAGATCAACTGGCCCGCATGTTCGGCGGCGCAGCCGATCGCGATCGCCCGCTCCACGCGGATGGCGCCGAACGCGCCGCCGCCGGCGGTCACGGTACGGGCGATCGAAAAGAACCGCTGCCCGTCGGGCAATTCCAGCCATTGCGTGACGATCTGGCGCGGCGTCTTGAAGATATCGTGCACTGACCAAAGCGGACATGCGCCGCCGTGCTTTGCAAACGGGAAGCCGGCGCCGTCAAGCAGCTTGGAAATGTTGCCGGCCGGATCGACCCGGATCAGGAAGAACGGGACCTTCTCCAGACCCGGCCGTTGCAAGGTCGTGACGCGGTGCGCGATCTGCTCGAAGCTGGTGCCGAATTGCCGCGCCAGCGCCTCCAGATCGTAGCGGCGCGCCTCTACCGCTTTCGCGAACGCGGAATACGGCATGATGAGTGCAGCGGCGGCATAGGCCGCAAGCGCACGGCGGGCCAGCAACTCGGCGCTTTTGGTCGTGAACTTGCCGGCTTCGACGGCGGCGCCGATTTCGTTTTCCAGTTCCAGATAGGCAAGTTGCTTGGCCAGCTGAAAATTCAGGCCCGCGGTATCGAGCGAGTCCTCGAGCAGCAATTGTCTGCGATGCAGGTCCAGTCGCCTGATCGAACCCAGCATGACGTTCGGCGGCAGATAGCGGACCTGGAGTTTATGCCGCTCCCGAAGCCGCTCGATAAATCCGGCCGGCCCGGCAGGTTCGTGGACGAGCCGCTCGGCGGCATCGTCGAGGCTGGCAAAATTGTTGCGGCGCGCGGCGAGAAAGCGCCGGACTTCCGCGACGGGATCGTTGGCGTCAAAGTTCTCCTGACCCGGTGAAGCGATCGCTAGGTCCGGAGCTCGTCGCTCTGCAAGCGCCAGCTGCTCTTCGCGGTAGGCGGTGTAGAGGCGCAGGAACGCCTCGGTCATTCCGGGATAGCTGACCGCGAGGTCGCTGACCTCGAGCGCGGGGATGTCGATGTCGGCAAACATCGGCTCCTTCAGGACGGACTGCATGCGGGCGGTATGATCGGCGCCGCCGTCACCGGCGAGGTCGGCCAGATCGATCTTGTAGGTTCGGGCGAGCCGCAGCAGCATATCGGCCGTCACCGGGCGCTGATTGCGTTCCAGCAGCGCCACATAGGGGGCCGAGATTTCGAGATCGGCGGCCATGTCGGCCTGGGTCAGCCCGAGGTCGCGCCGCAGCCGGCGCAGTCGCGGACCCATGAAAACGGAACGGGCGCTTGAGGTTACCATCGCCATATCCAAGATTTGTAAGATTCTTACAACAATACATCGGTTTCTTGTAAGTTATGACAAGTTTTCCGCGCCAGGTCTAGCTCCCGATGGCGCCGCGCGTCACAAACGGTGCAGTTATTTCGTCACCGAAGGGATCACGGACATGAACTTCCAACCGCGCGGGATCAGCGACCGGGCCATCCAGGGACCGGCTTCGTATCAGAGCGAGATCGAGGCGGCCGAAGCGCTGCTCAAGGGCAAGGACACCTGGAACGGCGTCACCGCCGAAGCCGTGGCGCGGATGCGCCTGCAGAATCGCTTCAAGACCGGTCTGGATGTCGCCCGCTACACGGCCGCGCTGATGCGCGCCGACATGGCGGCCTATGACGCCGACAGCACCAAGTACACCCAGTCGCTCGGCTGCTGGCACGGCTTCATCGCCCAGCAGAAGCTGATTTCGGTCAAGAAGCACTTCGGCAATACCGACCGCCGCTATCTGTATCTGTCCGGCTGGATGATCGCGGCGCTGCGCTCCGAGTTCGGCCCGCTGCCCGATCAGTCGATGCACGAGAAGACCTCGGTGCCGGCGCTGATCGAAGAGCTCTACATCTTCCTGCGCCAGGCGGATTCGCGTGAGCTCAACGACATCTTCCGCGCGCTCGACGCGGCGCGCAAGGAAGGCGACAAGGCCAAGGAAAAGGCGTTGATCGAGAAGATCGACAACTTCCAGACCCACGTCGTGCCCGTCATCGCCGACATCGACGCCGGCTTCGGCAATGCCGAGGCGACCTATCTGCTTGCCAAGAAGATGATCGAGGCGGGCGCCTGCGCGCTGCAGATCGAGAACCAGGTCTCCGACGAGAAGCAGTGCGGCCACCAGGACGGCAAGGTGACCGTGCCGCACGAGGTGTTCATCGCGAAGATCCGCGCCTGCCGCCATGCGTTCCTCGAGCTCGGCGTCGAAGACGGCATCATCGTGACCCGTACCGACTCGCTCGGCGCCGGCCTGACCCAGCAGATCGCCGTGAGCCATAAGCCCGGCGACCTCGGCGATCAGTACAACAGCTTCCTCGACTGCGAGGAAGTGACGGCGGCCAATGCGCGCAACGGCGACGTCATCATCAACCAGAACGGCAAGATGATGCGTCCGAAGCGTCTGCCCAGCAACCTCTACCAGTTCCGTCCCGGCACCGGTGCGGATCGCTGCGTGCTCGACTGCATCACCTCGCTGCAGAACGGCGCCGACCTCTTGTGGATCGAGACCGAGAAGCCGCATATCGAGCAGATCGCCTCGATGGTCGATCGCATCCGCAAGGTCATTCCGAACGCGAAGCTGGCGTACAACAACTCGCCGTCGTTCAACTGGACGATCAACTTCCGTTGGCAGGTCTATGACGCGATGAAGGATGCCGGCAAGGATGTCAGCAAGTACAACCGTGCCGAGCTGATGAAGCCGGAATACGACGAGACGCCGCTGGCGATCGAAGCCGACGAGCGCATCCGTACCTTCCAGGCGGATTCGGCCAAGCGCGCCGGCATCTTCCACCATCTGATCACGTTGCCGACCTATCACACGGCGGCGCTGTCGACCGACAATCTCGCGAAGGAGTATTTCGGCGAGCAGGGCATGCTTGGCTACGTCAAGAACGTGCAGCGCGCGGAGATCCGCCAGGGCATCGCCTGCGCCAAGCATCAGAACATGGCGGGCTCCGACATCGGCGACGATCACAAGGAGTACTTCGCCGGTGAGGCTGCCCTCAAGGCGGGCGGCGCCCACAACACGATGAACCAGTTCGGCTAATCGATCGAACGGATCATTCGACTATCGGCTGGACGGTCTGGCGCGCGAGCAGCCTGGCCTGTCCGCCGGCGGCGGGGCGATTTTCGACCACGGTGACGCGGTCGAGATCGCCCCGTAACGTTTTTGGCCACGATCCCCTCAAGCCCGCCCACTTGCAGAGGTTCGCACGTTCCACGCGCGTGTGGTAATGCGTCGCTGCGATCTTGAGGGCATGCCACGCGATGAGTGTCGGGCACTACGCATCCGCTGTCACCAGCTCCGCCGTGATGGAACGGCTGAAGCCGTTCGATCCCCGTATCGTCGGAACGCTGCCGCTCGGCCTCGCCGTGCCCGGCAGCGACATCGATATCGTCTGCCATGCGTCCGACCCGAACGCATTCGCGGACAACGTTTGGGCGCACTACCAAGCGTGCGATGATTTCGTCCTCTTCCGGTGGACCTCGAGGACGCGGCCGGTGATTGCCCGCTTTGTGTGCGACGGCTGGCCGTTCGAACTGTTCGGTGATCAACGTCCGGTGGAGCAGCAACGAGGCTGGATCCACTTCGAGGTCGAACGGCGGCTGCTTGCACTTGATGATGGACGGCTGCGGCGAGCCGTCAGCGAATTGAGGGCAGGCGGTCTCAAGACCGAGCCTGCGTTCGCTACCGTGCTCGGGATATCGGGCGATCCCTATCGTGGATTGCTTGAGCTCGCGGCCGAACCGGACGCCGAGTTACATGCCCGGCTCGCGGCGTGCGATTTCGGCTGATCGCCAAATTGATGAAACGGCTTCATTCGCCCGGAACGAGGTGGCCGACCGGCTGCCGCGCGAGCCGCCGGTGCCTGCGACGGGACAGATAAAGCAGCAGGCCGGTCACGGCAAACAGCGGCATCATGGCGGCGGCCAGCATGAAGGCGAGCTTGCCGGGCCATCCCAGGATGGCGCCGCGGTGGATGTCGAGCACGCTGGCGAGGACGCGCTCGCCAAACGTCTTGTCGGTGTAGCGATCCGATGAGATGACGCGGCCGGTGAGGGCATCGATACGGAATTCGTCACGCACGCTCTCGAGCGTCGAATCCTGCGGCCATGACCGCACGCGCACGGCCGTGCCCGCGCCGAGCGGCAGCGTTATGAGGGCCCTTCCGTAACTGTTGTTCTCCTGCTGCAGGAACGCCGACCAGACGTGATCGAAGGCAAGCGGCTTCGCTTCGGTCTTGGCTTCGGCTTTGGCGTCACCTTTGCTCTCGGCAGCCGACGCGCTGCGCGGCGGCTTTGATGGCATCGCCGCGGCTGTGGCCTGAGGCCGCGCGAACAGCCAGTTGGCGCCGGCCTTGTACCACTCGAACGAGTACCACAGGCCGGTCAGCGTCATCACCAGATAGACCGGCAGCACCCAGGTCCCGATCACGGCGTGCAGCGAGCGATGCAGGCCGCGGCCGCGCAGTCCCAGATTCGGCTTCAGCCACATCTTGACGCTGCGCGCACGACGCGGCCAGCGCAGCGCGAGGCCGGTGATCAGCATTACGATCAGGCAGATCGCGGCTGAGCCGGTGATCTTGCGGCCGATGCCATTGCCGTCGCCCGGCAACAGCAGCCAGCGATGCAGCTTGCGGACGGTTGCGAAAAAGTCCTCGCCGCGCGGCGAGCCGAGCACGTGCCCATCATAGGGGTCGACATAGACCGAGGACGGCCGCGTGCCGCCTTCGCTGCGAGCAAAACGGATGCGGTGCGCGGCCGATGGATCGCTCGACATCGTCACGGCCGAGACCTTGCCGAAATCGCCCGCCGCCGCTAGCCGCGCGATCAACTCGTCCGGCGTGAGCCGCCGGGCCGCACTGGCCTCGACGCGCATCATCTGACTGTTCAGGCTGGCCTCGATCTCGTCCTCAAAGGCCATCGTCGCGCCGGTGAGGCCGACCAGGGCCCACAGCAGCGCCAGCACAAGACCGACCAGGGAATGGACCTGCAGCAGTGCAGCCTTGATCGGGCGCCGAACGTCACTCATCAGAATTTCACCGTCGCCGAGAGCGAGAAGCGCCGCGCGTCGCCCATCGCGACCGTCAGGATGCTGTTGGCTGAAGGGTAGTAGACCGTGTCGAACAGGTTCTTGACGTTGAACTGGTAGATGACCGGGAACGACTGGACCTTGGTCTCGTAGGTCGCAAACACGTCCGCGACCGTGTAGGCCGGCAGCACGAAGCTGTTCGCGGCATCGCCGGGCCGGTCGCCGACATAGCGCGCGCCGCCGCCGAGGCGAAGCCGGCCGGGCAGGGTGGTGCCGAAATCATAGACGAGGTAGAGCGACGCGGTGTTCAGCGCAACGTTCTGCAGGGCGTTTCCGGCGAGCGTCGGGTCCTCGGTGACGCGTGCGTCGGTATAGCCATAGCTGCCGATCATGCTCCAGTTGTCAGTCAGCCTGCCGGTGACGTCGAGTTCGACACCGCGCGAGCGAACCTTGCCGGCGGTGCGGTACTCGACGATACCGGTCGAGGGGTTGAGCTGCGAAACCAGAACGTTCTTCTTGTCGATGTCGTAGAGCGCAAGCGTGCCGGAGATCCGTTTGTTGAAGTCGAACTTGACGCCGGTCTCCCACTGGGTGCCCTCTTCGGGCGCGATGTTGGAGCCGATCACGACGCCGCCGGTGAGCGGCGCGATGGTCGAGGTCGGCTTCAGTGATTGCGTGTAGCTCGCATAGAGCGAGACCTGGTCGGTGAGCCTGAAGATGGCGCCGCCGAGCGGCAGCGCCTTGTCCGCCGAGACGTTGGTATTGGTGATGAACGGGCGGCCCTTGCCGGCGATCTGGTCGTATTCCATGTAGCGCACGCCGCCGACCAGCGCGAAGCGCTCGGTCAGATGCAGCGTGTCCTGGAAGAACAGCGACCACTGGCCGAGCTTGTCGGTCTGGGCGCTGTCGGCCGCGGACACCGTGGTGCCCGGCGTGATCAGCCCATAGACCGGATTGTAGAAGTTAAAGCTCGGGGTCGCCTGCCGGATCAGGTTGTCGCGATAGATCGTGCGGTACTGGCCGTCGCCGCCGAACAGCACTTCGTTGCGCATATCGCCGAGCCAGACATTGCCCTGCAAATAGGAGGTGCCGTAGCTGGCATTGCTGAGCGAGCCCTGGGTACCGTCATTGCTGCGGGTCTCGACGCCGGTCTTGGCGTTGACGCCGGTGATGCGGAGCTGGTTGGCGCTGAAGGTTTCGGTGTTGTAGCTGTAGGCCGCGAACAGCTTCCAGTCTTGGTTCAATCGGTGCTCGACCGACGCCTGCATCAGGTCGGAGGTGCCCCACATGTTGTTGAAGGGCTCGTCGAGCCGCCGCGTCGCGGGGATCGCCAGCGGCGCCTTGGTCGCGGAATCGAATGCGGTGCCGCGGTCGAACGGCGTGATGAATTCGCGGTGCTCATAGTTGAGCTGGACGGTGGTGTTTTCGCCGTACCAGGCCAGCGACGGTGCGACCAGCATTTCGCGATGGCGCCCGAAATTGCGCCAGTAGTCCTCGCTCACGCCATAACCGATGAAGCGATAGGCGAGTCCGCGATCGCCGATCGGGCCGGTGATGTCGATGGTGCCGTCGGCTCCGGTCCTGGAGTTGGCGTAAGTCGAGCCGAGCAGGGTCACCGAACCATGCTGATAGAGCTCGGGGCGCTTGCTGATCGTGTTGACGATACCGCCGGGATCCATGATGCCATAAAGCAGCGACGCCGGGCCCTTCAGCACCTCGACGCTTTCGACCGCGGCGTTGAGGCTGCGGCCCTGCACCAGCGGCATGCCGTTGCGCATGATCGAGCCGTCGCGGTTGTCGCCGAAGCCACGGCGCATCACCGCATCCTGGGTGCCGGCCAGCGTATTGGCCTGGGTGACGCCGCTGACATTGGCCAGCGCGTCATCGAGGTTGCGCGGCAGCTGATCCTTCAGCACTTGCTCGGGCACGACGTTGACCGTCTGCGAGGTGTCGAGCGGCGAGGCGCCGCTGCGCAGCGTGGTTGAGCTTGGCATCGCGCGATAGTGGAGCTTGGCTTCGTTGAGCACCGCGGCGGCAGCTGCCGCGCGCTCCGACGGTGTCGGCGGCGCCGGTTGGGCATTCCGGCTGCGCTGCCGTGCCGCGGCGGCCGCCTGCGTCCGCTGCGCCGGCTTTGCCGCGGCGGCCGCCGGCTTGCGCTTCTGCGTCGGCTGGTCGACCGAAACAGGCGGCAACGGGACGCTTGATTGGGCGTTTGCCGGCGTTGCCGCGGAGGCGACATCGGTGAGCAGGAATGCTGCGCCGATCAGCAGATGGGTGCGGCCCTTGTCGGCGGCATTTCGACGGTCGCCGACAACCCGGCCACCAGCATTCACAGGCACTCTTGGACTTCCGATTCACGCGCACTTGGTCACGCCGCGCCTCTAGCAGTCGGCGCGCGCGAAAAGAACCGGAGCAAACTTGAATCTCTCTAACCGGAATGGATTTGAATCGTTCTAAGACGCGACAGGGCCCGCGCGTGTGCGCGAGCCCTGAACCCCGTAACTTGCTTGTCGCGTCTGCGCGTCAAATGGCCGTGCCATCGTTGCCCGAGGCTGCAGCCGTCGTCCTGTCACATCTCAGGTGTATGGTTCGCCGTATGCCGCGCGATGTACTCACGACATCGCTAGGCTGACCGGTGCAGAGCCGACCATTCCCGTGCTGACGCCGTCGCGGGCCATCGATTCGATCGTGCCCCAGTTCTCGCGAAAGATCCGCGCCGCCTCGTTGGCGCTTTCCGCCTGGATCGTCAGACTGCACGCGCGTCTCGTGCCGTTGCTGGCGAGCTGGAAGTAGAGAACATATCCAGACGATTCCGCACTCCGTGCGGCCAGCGGTGCCTGCTGCATGTAGGTTTTCCCCAAAGTGTTTTTGTTGCGCCACCCGCAGGCAGGATTTGACAGGGATGCGGCACAGTCGTGGTCGCGATCGAGCTAAGCTGAACGTTTGTTCATTTTGTTGGCCGGTGTTGCCAGGATTCAACACCGGGTGGAACTTGCTGTAGCGCGTCATTGCAACTAAGCCGCGATCGCGGCATCAGCTCAACCGTCGTGGCGTCTACGCGTCGCCCTCTGGATGGACCATCAGCGTCTCTTGGATCGCGGTGGCGAGCATCGCGCCGTCACGGTCGTGGACGCGCGCGATCGACAGCCCGCGGCCGCCATCGGCGCAGGGGCTCTCGGTTTCGACATGCATCCAGGCGTCCGGCGAAAATACGCGATGAAACCAGATGCAATGGTTGAGGCTCGATAGATAGAGCGGCGCGCGCGCCTGCAAGGCGTCGAGATGGCCGCCGATGCTGGAGAAGTTGAGCCACCAGTCCGAGAGATAGGCGAACACCGCGGCCTGTGCGCGGGAACCGGCGGTGAGCGGCTGCCTGGATCTGATCCAGAAGCGCAGACATGGCCCTGCCGTCGTGGCCGAGAGCTGGCGTTCGATCTCCGGAATACGGAAATCCATGCTGGGCTTGATGTGCTGGGAATATGGGCCGAGCGGCCGCAACTGCGCCATCAGTGCGTCGGGGATCATGCTCAGATCGGGCAGGCTTTCGGGATCCTCCGGTCGTGCGAACGGCACCGCGTGCCGCGGGCCCGGCTGCGGCGCGCAGAATGTGGCCTGCGCGCTGAGCACGGTACGCCCGTCGCCTTGCGTGCCGACGATATGGCGGGAGGAAAATCGCTTGCCGTCCTGCAGAACCTCCACGTCAAACGTGATGCGCCTGACAGGATCGGCGCCGCGCAGGAACAGGAGCTGCAGCATCGCGGCGGGACGATCTTCGGGCGCGCTGAGGGTCGCGGCCATCATCGCCTGGCCAAGGATCTGGCCGCCATAGGACCGGCCATTGAGATTGCCGTCGCCGAAGCGGCTGCGATAGCGGAGCGGGGCGATCGTCTCGAGCGAGACCAGCGCCTCGGCTGCTCGGTTGTCCCATTGATCGCACGTGGATTCGCTGGCTTCCGCGACGCGCTTGCCTTGCCCGTCCATTCCGATCACATCGCCGGGAATTTCTGCGGGCCCGGATAGAGCGGATAGCCGGCGGCGACACCGTATTCGCTGATGCCAAATCCGGTCTCGTTGCCGCTCTCGAGCCGGACGACATGATCCGACAGCGTCCGTGCGATGGCGCGCGTCGCCGCATCGTCGAGGTTCCAGATGTCGTGCCCGGCATGGCTCTCGCCGCGGTCGTCGCCATGGGTCCAGCCTTGCAGGCCGCCATACATGCCGGCCTTCAGATAGAATCGCGTCGGCAGTCCATGCATCCTGACGCGGCGCGGCTCGCCGCGCTCGAACGCGAAGGTGAAGTCGGCCACAGCGATGGTCTGGCCGAGCGGATCGTCGGCCCATTCGATCGCGTGCTCGACCGAGGTGACTTCGCGATGCGACACCGATCCGTCGGTCTCGCGGCGGAACTCGGTGCCCGAGAGGTAATGCGGCTTACCCGGCGTGCGCTCCTTGATGAAGATCGACAGCGCCGACTGTTCGAACTGGAACATCGACCAGGTCCAGAAGAAATTGCGATGGGTCGCGACCGGTGGCCTGGTCTCGTCGGTGCGCATCTCGGAGCGCAGGCCCCAGGAGCGGTCGCGCTGCCCCCACCACAGCTCGGGCTCGATGTCGTAACGCTTGCCGTCGGCGACGATCCAGCCGCGCCAGCGGCCGAATTGCGAGACGCGCGCGAGGTCTTCCTCGACGACCCCGTTGCGCTCGCGAAAATTCTGCTTCTCCTGCGCCGCCGGAAAGCTCGCCTTGAATTCGAGCGCGAAGCTGATGCCGGACGGATTGTCGGCGAGCGAGATCCTATGCAGGCTGTTACCATCGACGATCTCGATCCTGAGCCCGCCGACTTCCGTCTCTAGCGGACGGGTCCCGAGCCGGCGCGAGGCACGGAAATTGTGCTGACGCCGGCCGATGGTGATGCCGGCAAAGCCGTCCATCACGTTACGGTTCGGGTAATAGCCGAGCCCGATGTCGATCAGCAGTTCGCTGCCGTCGATCGGATGCGCGGTGTACCAGTAGCGTTCGGTGAACCTGGCATCGCCGCCGCCTGCCTTGGCAAACGGCTGCGGCGTCTGGTGGCCGATGAGATCGTCCTGGGCTGTCAGCATTGTTCTTGTCCTTGTGTTTGAGCCGGTTCGGTCGGATGGGTGGCGCGGGATCAGTCCTTGGCGGGGCCCGCGCCCACGATGTCGCCGAACAGCACCCAGGTCTTGCCGTCGAAGCGGGCGAAATGGCGCTCGGTGATCGCTGCGTAGTCCTGCGGCGTGGTCTGGATCGTGATGCCCGGCAGCAGCATCGGCAGTTCGATGCCGCTGAGATTGGTGGCCTGCTTCAGCACGTTCTCGCGCGTGAGATTGTCGCCGCAGCGCTGCAGGATGATGGCGCCGAGCTGGGCCGTGGTGTAGCCGGTCACCGCGATCACGTCGTTCGGGTCCATGCCCGGCATATATTTGGCGGCGAAGGCGAGATAGTCGGTCATGCCCTTGTCATTGGCCCAGGCCGGATCGTTCGGTGTCTTGTAGGAGGTCGTGGTCAGGATACCGGTCGAGGCCTCGATGCCCGCCGGCACCAGCACGCCGGCGATCGAATTCGCGGTCGAGCCGAGGAAGATCAGCGGCTTCCAGCCGAGCTCGTGGATCTTGCGGATCGCCATCGAGGCGAATTTGTTTTGCGCGGCGATTAGGATGGTATCGGCGCCTGATGCCTTCAGGTTCACGATCTGGGAATCGATCGTCGGCTCGGTCGATTGGTACATCGCCTCCTTGACGATCATCGTGTCGGCCCTGGCGCCGAGCCCTTCCTTCAGGCCAAGCACAAAGTCCTTGCCGATGTCGTCGGCCTGCAGCAGCACGCCGATCCTGGCATCCGGCTTCTCGCGCAGCACGTAGCGCGCGATGATCCGGGACTCGTTGACGTAGGTCGGCGAGTAGGGCGTCGTCCAGGGGAACTGCTTGGGATCGTTCCAGCGGGTGCCGCCGCTCTGCACCAAGAGATGCGGAACGCCATTGCTGTTGAGATATTTCTGGATCGCGGCGTTGGTCGGCGTGCCGAACGGCGCCATGATCGCGAGCACCTTGTCGTTCTCGACCAGCGCGCGCGTCACCTCGACGGTCTTGGGCGGGCTATAGGCGTCGTCGCGGGTCAGGAAGTTGATGCGACGGCCATTGATGCCGCCTTTCTCGTTCAGCATCGTGAAATAGGCGAGCATGGTTTTCGGGAAGCTCGCATAGATCGATGCCGGGCCGCTGTAGGGCGCATTGGCGCCGAGGATGATCTCGGTGTCGCTGACGCCGGGACCATAGGCCTTCTGAGCATTCGCTGTTCCCAGCGCGCCGGTGAGCGCGAACGCCCACATCGCAAGCGTGACGATTGGCTTCCGCATCTTCCCCTCCCATGACGCCCTCTTTTGCGGGGCTCGTTGATCCCGGCGGCGGTGCCTACAGAGGCTTTACCCGTCGCGTCGGTTGTGCAATAATAGACCGTCTGTCCGGATTATCAACTGGAATCTCCGGGCGGCGTATCGGCTTCACGCGCGACGGAAACATCCGCGCGCGTGCGCGGCCGCATGGCGGTTGAGGAGGAAACATGAAGCTGACGCAGGCGCTGATCGCGGCGGTGCAATTGCGCAAGGACGCACCCGGCACCATCCATGCCGGACGGTCACGGAGTTGGAAGGAGATCGGCCGCCGCGTTGCCTGCGCCGCGGGCGGGTTGCGGCGGCTCGGCGTCGAGGCCGGCGACCGTGTCGCCATCCTCGCGCACAACAGCGACCTCTATATCGAGGCGCTCTATGCCATCGCCTGGGCGGGCGCGGTCGCGGTGCCGCTTAACACGCGCTGGGCAGTTGCCGAGAACGCCTATGCGATCGACGATTCCACGCCAAAGCTGCTGCTGGTCGACAAGACCTTCGCCGAAATCGCGTCGGCGCTGCGTGGTGCAAAATCGCTCACCGCGATGGTCTATCTGAACGAGGGACCGGTCCCCGACGGCATGCAGGGTTATGATGAGCTTGTTGCGAACGCGCCGATCGCGGATGCATCCGGCGCCTACAACGATCTCGCCGGCATCTTCTACACGGGCGGCACCACCGGATTTCCCAAGGGTGTGATGCTGTCGCACGCCAACATCATCTATGAATCGCTGGTCTGGATCTATGCGCTCCGTTTCCGCGAAGACACGCGGTATCTGCACTCGGCCGGCATGTTCCACCTGGCGGGCACCTCGCCGATGATCGCGCTGACCCTGGTCGGTGGCACGCACGTGACCATCGCGAAATTCGAACCCGAGCTCGCGATGAAGACCATCGCCGAGCACAAGGTGGATTACTGCCTGTTCGTGCCGACCATGCTCAACATGATGCTTAATCATCCGTCCTTCGGCACGTATGATCTGAGCAGCGTGAGGGATTGCGAATATGGCGCGTCGCCGATGCCGGATGCGCTGCTGGTCAAGCTGATGCGCGTGCTGCCGAGCTGGCGTTTCCATCAGGGCTACGGCATGACCGAGAGCGCGGCGCTGGCGACGATCCTGCCTTGGGAGTACCACGCGCTGGAAGGGCCGCTGGCGGGCAAGCGCAAATCGGCGGGACGGGCGGCGCCCGGCGTCGAAATCCGCATCATCGATCCCGCGGGCAACGAAGTACCGCGCGGCACCGTCGGCGAGATCGCGATCCGCGGCGCCGGCGTGATGCTCGGATACTGGCGCAAGCCCGAGGAAAGCGCCCGCGTGCTGCGCAACGGATGGCTGCACACCGGCGACGGCGCCTGGATGGACGAGGACGGGTTTGTCTATATCGTCGACCGACTGAAGGACATGATCGTCTCGGGCGGCGAGAACGTCTATTCCGGCGAGGTGGAGAACGCCATCTTCCAGCACGAGCACGTCAAGGAATGCGCCGTTATCGCGGTGCCCGATCCGCAATGGGGCGAGGCGGTACATGCGATCGTCGTGCCGAAGGACGGCAGGAGTCTCGATTCCGAAATGGTGATTGCGCACTGCCGCACCTTGATCGCCGGTTACAAGTGCCCGCGTTCTGTCGATATCCGCCTCGAGCCATTGCCGCTGACCGGCTCCGGCAAGATCATGAAGTCGGCGCTGCGCGAGGAGAAGTGGCAAGGCTATACGAGGTCGGTCAATTGATGCCGGAGGCTGCGAAACGATCCGATCAAGATGTGCCGGGTGATGTGCCGGCGCCTGTTCGCCCGATCGTGGTCAATGACGACGCGGTGCGGCCAGCACTCGTGCGGCATTTGTCGCGGATATCCGGGAGCCGGACGGAGATTGTCGGCTTCGGCCGCAAATCATCGGGTTTCTCCTGGATCACCTATGCGTTCGTGGCCCGCACTGCGGCTGAAGGCGACCGCAAACTGATCCTGCGCGTCGGTCCACCGAGCGGGCTGTTTGCGCCTTACTCGGTGCTGCCCCAGGTTTATGCGCTGCAGTCGCTGGCCGGCAGCGGCGTACCGGTGCCGGCGTTGGTGTCATCAGAGCAGGATGGCGCCGAGATCGGCTTTCCGTTCTTCATCTGCGCGCATGTCGAGGGCGATGTTCCTGCGCCCTGGGCGGCGAGCGAGCTCGATCCCGACCACAAGCGCGCGATCGCCCGGCAATTCGTCGAGATCCTCGCGTCGCTGCACCGGATCGACCCAGGCGCGACACCATTCGCTTCGCTGCAGCAGGGCGGGGAACGCGCCGAGCTGCGTGCGATCGCCGGCTGGCGCGCCTCTCTCGCGCGTCCCACTGCGCGCTATTACCCGCTGCTCGATTGGGGTGGACGCTGGCTGCACGACAACTGCCCGCAGCCGCCCCGCCGAACCATTGTGCATGGCGACTACCGGATCGGAAACTTCATCGAGCACCAGGGGCGGATCGCCGCCATTCTGGATTGGGAGCTGACTCATCTCGGCGATCCCCACGAGGATCTGGCATGGGCGCTGATGCCGACCTTCAATGCCAGGAGCCGCAAGCTCTATGGCGTGCTCGAGCGCGCGGAGGTGATCGATCTCTATCAGCGTGCCTCCGGCGTTGCCGTCTCGGACAAGAGTCTCGCCTTTTATGAGGCCTATGCGCTGTATCAGGCGGCCGCGATCCAGATGTGCGCGGTGCGCGCCTTCGAGGTCGATCGTTTCAACGACATGCGGCTTGCGGTGATGGCAAGCCAGATGCCCTCGATCGTGCGGGCCTTCGAGCGCGCATTGGAGGCCGCGGCATGAGTGCATCCTTCGAGCGGTTGATCGACGGCATCATCGATGCGCTGCAAAGCCATGTCGTGCCGAACAGCAGCGATGATTTCGTCCGCGGCCAGGTGTTCTCCGCGATCTACGCGCTGAACAGCATGAAGCTCGCCGCCGATTGGAAGGCCGCGCCGCTGCTCGAGCAGGTGCGCCTGCAGGACGATGCATTCGTGGCAGTCAAGCGATTGGCTGACGGCATGACGCATCCGGAGATTCCAGCGACGCCCCGCGTCCGGGGCGACATGTCCGACGCTGCCGCGATCGAGGCGCTGCGCGACGATGGCGACCGGCGGCTCGGGCAGCTTCTGCTCTGGGCGACCGGCGAGGGCACGCGTCTGGCCAATCGCAATGCCGCGACCGAGATCGAACGCCTGCTGCGGCGGGCGACCTGCGACCAGCTGAAGATCGAGCTCGCGACAACGCCGAAGTCGATGCTGCAGCAGATCGCAGGTGGCGAACGCGACGGTGGCGCGGCGCAGGACTGAGCCCGTCGCATCGCCGGCTACCCGGAATTGCATCTTTGCGCAGTGTTCCGGGAATCATTGGTAGCGCCGGGAAAGAAGCTTGCCGGCCCGCGGTGCCCGTGCTATTAATTCACCGAACGGTCGTTCGGATTATTATTGACCGTCGACGAAAACGTCGGCGGCAGGCGATCGGTGAGGGAGACGGAACGATGAACATGATGACCGGCGCCTCGCCATGGGAACGGTTGATCCGGCCCGACCGGGTGCACGGATCGCTCTACACCGATCCCGAGATCTTCGAGGCCGAGCTCAAGAACATCTGGTACCGGACCTGGGTCTATGTCGGGCACGAGAGCGAGGTGCCGAACGCCAACGACTACGTCGTCAAGTCGATCGGCCCGCAATCCGTGATCATGACGCGCGACGAGCAGGGCAAGGTCAATCTGCTGCTCAACCGCTGCTCGCATCGCGGCAACCAGGTCTGCTCCTATGAGCGCGGCAATGCCCGTTCGTTCACCTGTCCGTTCCATTCCTGGACCTTCGCCAATGACGGCCGCCTGGTCGGCTATGCCTTCCCGGACGGCTATGAGGGGCAGGACAAGTCGCAACTCGCGCTCGGGCGGGTGACGCGGGTCGCCTCCTATCGCGGCTTCGTGTTCGGCTCGTTCGCAGCCGACGGCCCGACGCTGAAGGAGCATCTCGGCGGCGCCGCCGAGACCATCGATCGCCTGGTGCGCACCTCGCCGGAGGGCGAGGTCGAGATCACGGCGGGCTTTCTCAAGCATCGCGTCAAGGCGAACTGGAAGTTCATCCTGGAGAACGAGTGCGACGGCTATCACCCGGCCTTCGTGCATACCTCGATCTTCGGTGTTGCCGACAGCATGATCGGCAAGCTCTATGGCGGTGCCTCGACCGCGCTGACGCGCGACTATGGCAACGGCCATACCGAGATCGACCTGCGGCCCGAGTTCCGCAAGCGCGATGCACCGATGAGCTGGTTCGGCACCAGCGAGGACCGGCTGCCCGACTACACGGCGCGCATGAAGGCCGCCCATGGCGACACCGCAGCGCGGGAGATCATGATCGACGGCACGCCGCATGTGATGATCTTCCCGAACCTGTTCATCGCCGAGATTCAGATGTTCGTGATCCAGCCGCTCGGCGTCGACGACAGCGTGCAGCACGTCACCGCGTTGCAGTTCAAGGGCGCGCCCGATCTGAACCGAAGGCTGCGCCAGCAGACCATGGGCTCGGTCGGCCCGGCCGGCTTCCTGCTGGCGGATGATTCCGAAATGTACGAGCGCTGCCATCGCGGCGTGCTGGCGCGCAATCCCGAGTGGATCTTCCTCGGCCGCGGCGAGAAGCGCGAGCGGCAGGACGAACTCGGCTTCACGGTCGGGCACGTCACCGACGAGGTGCCGTCGCGCGGGATCTGGACCCATTACCGCAAGCTGATGGAGCAGAACTGATGCTGTCTTGCGAGAGCAGCGCCACGTTGATGAGTGCCATCACCGCCTTCCTCTATCGCGAGGCGCGGTTGCAGGACGAGCATCAATACGAGGCCTGGGAAAAGCTCTGGACCGACGACGGCGTCTATTGGGTGCCGGCCAACGGCGCCGACATCGACCCGGAACGGCAGATGTCGATCATCTACGACAACCGCTCGCGGATCGCGCTGCGCGTCCGGCAGCTGATGACCGGCAAGCACTTCACCCAGACGCCGCAGTCGAACCTGCGCCGGCTGATCTCCAACATCGAATTGATGGACGAGCAGCCTGACGACGGCGACATGGCGGTCGCCAGCAACAGCCTCATTTTCGAATCGAGCCTGCGCGACGACACGCTGTGGGCGGCGCGCAATGAATACCGGCTACGCCATGTCGATGACGAATTGCGGATGGCCGCCAAGAAGGTCATCCTCGTCAACAACGACAAGGCGATCTATACGCTCTCGTTCCTGGTCTAGAGGAAAACGCGCCATGATCGACAAGGGCCCCGTTCTGCTCGACATCACCGACGGCATCGCGCGGCTGCGGCTCAACCGCCCTGATGCGGCCAACGGCATGAGCGCCGAGCTGCTCCGCGCCCTGTGCGACGCCATCATGGTCTGTCATGGTCATCCGGATCTGCGCGTCGTGCTGCTGAGCGGCGAGGGCACGAATTTCTGCGCCGGCGGCGACGTCCGCGCCTTTGCCTCCAAGGGCGAGAAGTTGCCGGACTATATCCGGCAGGCCACCGCCTATCTGCAGAATGCGGTGACTGGGCTGCTGCGGCTGGAGGCGCCGGTCATATCATCGGTGCAGGGCTTTGCGGCCGGCGGCGGCGGCTTCGGTCTGGTCTGCGCCTCCGACATCGTGATCGCGGCGGAATCGGCAAAATTCCTCGCCGGTGCGACGCGGGTGGCGATGGCGCCGGATGCCGGCGTCTCCGTCACGCTGTCGCGGCTGGTCGGCCTGCGGCGGGCGATGTCGATCCTGCTGACCAATCCGGTGATCCCGGCGGCCGAAGCGTTGCAGATGGGCATCGTCACCAAGGTCGTGCCCGATGCCGAGCTTGCCGAGGCATCGCTCGCGCTGGCGCGCGAGCTTGCGGCCGGCGCGCCAAAGGCGCTGGCGGCGACCAAGCGTCTGGTCTGGGCCGGTACCGGGACCAGCATCGAGCAGTGCCTGTCGGAAGAGGCGCGCACTGTCGCCGAACTCTCGGGGATGGCCGATGCACGCGAAGGCCTCGCCGCGGTGATCGAGCGGCGCCAGCCTGTATTCACGGGGCGCTGAGGTGGCGACCTTGCCATTCGGACGTCTCGATGGCCGCCGCGCCTTCGTCTCCGGCGGCGCGCGGGGCATCGGCGCCGCGATTGTTCGCAGTTTTGCCGGCGCAGGCGCCAGGGTCGTGATCGCCGATCTCGACGTCGCCGCGGCCTCGGAGCTGGCGCGCGAGACGGGTGCTGATGTTGCAGGATTAGACGTCAGCGATGCCATGGCCGTGCAGGCTGTGATGGCGCAGGATGGCCCATTCGACATTGTCGTCAACAATGCCGGCGTCGATCAGCACGCTTTCTTCACCGATACCACGGCGGAGGATTGGGCGCGGCTGATCGCGGTCAATCTCACCTCGGTGTTGGCCTGCACCCACGCCGCGCTGCCGGCGATGCAGGCGGCGCGCTTTGGCCGCATCATCAACGTCACCTCGGAAGCGGCTCGGCTCGGCTCAAAGGGCGGTGCGGTCTACTCCGCGGCCAAGGGCGGCGTGATCTCGTTCACCCGGAGCATCGCGCGGGAAAACGCACGCTATGGCATCACCGCGAACGCGATCGCGCCGGGACCGATCCGCACGCCGATGCTGGAGCAGGCCGTGGCAAAGGGCGGCGACAGGATCCTGCAAGCAATGACCGGCGCAACGCTGCTCGGCCGTCTCGGCGAGCCGGAGGAGGTCGCGGCTGCCGCGCTGTTCCTGGCTTCCGACCAGGCCGCCTATATCACCGGAGAGACGCTCGGCGTTTCCGGCGGCATGGGCATCGGTGGTTGAAATGGGCAGCGCGGACGACGATATCGCAATCACGCCGGTCGATCGCGCGATCGAGCGTTTGCGCGCGATCTATCGCGGCTGGACCCGTGATACGACCGTGGCGCAGATGCGCAGCGATTGGGACTTGGCTTTTGCCGGCTGCTCGGTGCCGGTGGCGCGCGAGCCCGTTTCCGCCGGCGGGGTCGACGGCGAATGGCTCGTGCCGACAGACGCGCCTCGCGACAAGGCGATCCTCTATTTTCACGGCGGCGGTTTCCGCATCGGCTCGGTCGCGTCGCATCGCGACCTGGCCGCACGGATTGCCGACGCATCCGGCTGCCGCGTGCTCTCGATCAATTATCGGCTGGCGCCGGAGCATCGTTTCCCCGCGGCGCTGGAGGATGCGCTGATTGCCTATCAGTATCTGCGCGACCAGGGGCTGGATCCGGCGAATATCGCCTTCGCCGGGGATTCGGCCGGCGGCAATCTCGTGCTGTGCACGATGCTGGCGGCGCGCGATCGCGGCCTGCCGCTGCCCGCCGCCGGCGCGCTGATGTCACCCTGGACCGATCTCACCGCGAGCGGCGCGAGCTATCAGAGCCGGGCCGAGGCCGATCCGATCCACCAGCGCGCGATGATCCTGGCGCTGGCGAAGAACTATCTCGGCAAGGACGGCGATGGCAGCGATCCCTTCGCCTCGCCGCTTTTTGCCGATCTCACCGGTCTGCCGCCGCTGCTGGTGCAGGTCGGCGACCGCGAGACCGTGCGCGACGATGCGACGGAACTGGCCGCACGGGCGAAGGCTGCCGGTATCGACGTCGAGCTGCAGGTGTGGGACGGCATGATCCACGTCTTCCAGATGTTCCCGGAGATTCCGCAGGCGCGAGAGGCGATCGCATCGCTGGCAGCTTTTCTGCGCAACCATCTTCACATCGGCCATGAGAGGGCGCCACAATGAACGTCATGACGTCGCATCCGCGCCAGCTCACTGAGACCGAGTTCCACTTTTCGGAGCAGCCCAATCTGCCCGAGGAGCTGCGCATGCTGCGCGAGCAGGTGCGCCGCTTTGTCGAGAAGGAAGTGGTGCCGCATGCCGAGGCGTGGGAGCGCGACGGCAAGATCCCGCGCGAGATCTATCGCCGCATGGGCGCGCTCGGCTTTCTCGGCATGCGCCACGCGGTCGAATATGGCGGCACCGACATGGGGCCGCTGGCCTCGATGGTGTTCGCCGAGGAGCTGGGGCGCTCCAGCTTCGGCGGCTTCACCTCGTCGATCCTCGTGCATACCGACATGTCGGCGGTGCACATCTCCTTGCGCGGCACGCCGGAGCAGAAGCAGAAGTATTTGCCGGCGATTATCCGCGGCGAGACGGTGTGCTCGATCGCGGTGACCGAGCCCGATGCGGGCTCCGACGTTGCAGGCTTGAAGACGCGGGCGCGGCGCGACGGCGATGTCTGGGTGATCAACGGCGCCAAGATGTTCATCACCAACGCGGTCTATGGCGACCTCCTGATCGTCGCCGCGCGGACCGATCCGCATGCCAAGGGCAGCCGCGGCATCTCGCTGTTCATCGTCGAGCGCAACACGCCGGGCATTTCGGCAACCAAGCTCGACAAGCATGGCTGGCTCTGCTCGGACACCGCCGAACTCGCGTTCCAGGACGTGCGCGTGCCGGCGGAGAACCTGCTCGGCGAGGAGAACAAGGGCTTCTATGGCATCATGGAGACCTTCCAGAACGAGCGCATCTGCATCGGCGGCATCTGCGCGGGGGAATCCGCCAAGGCGATCGAGCTGACGGCGAATTACGTGAAGACGCGGCGGGCGTTCGGCGGCCCGCTCTGGAATCAGCAGGGCGTGCGGCTGAAGCTCGCCCAGCTTGCCGCAAAGGCGGCGGCGGCGCGGGCGCTGGCCTATCAGGCCGCCGAACTCGCGGCGGCCGGGCAGGAGTGTCTGCGCGAGGTCTCGATGGTGAAGGCACTGTCGCCCGAGGTGCTGCATGAGGTCGTGCATGGCTGCCTGCAATTGCACGGCGGCTCAGGCTTCATGCGCGGCACCCCGATCGAGCGCATGGTGCGCGACGCGCGGGTGCTGACGATCGGCGGCGGTGCCACCGAGGTGATGCTGGAAGAAGTGGCGAAGCGGATGTGAACGCCTCGCCTGGAGCGGAAGCTGCCGACGCAGCCTTGTCCGCTCTTGCGATCGGTATCCTGGAGAGTGCGCGCGTGCGCAACCGGGCTTGAATTCTTGTGATCTCCGGCTATGTGATTGCGGCAGGGACTGGAGACGGCAATGACATGCAGCCGGATACGGCCAGCGCGCGTCGACGAAGCCGATGAACTGACCCAGATCGCGGTGCGCGCGACGATGCGCAGTGGTTATGACGACGCGGCCGTCGCTCGGTTCATGCCGGGACTGAAGGTCAATCCTGCGCTGATCGCGGCCGGACTGGTCTTTGTGGCCGAGGACGAGCAGGGCAGTCAGCGAGGCTACACGGCCTTGAGACCTACGGGCATGGGCGGCCTCATTCTGCTCGAAGGCATTTATGTCGATCCGACATGCGCGCGGAGCGGCTTTGGTACGCGGCTTTTCGAGACCGCAGTACAACTGTCGAGAAAGATGGCAGGAAGTGTCATCCTGATTTATTCGAGCCCACGCGCAGTCGAATTCTACGACCGTCTCGGCGCCATCAAGATCGGCATGACGCCTTTCGTATTTTCGCCCGAGATTCAATTGTCCATGTTCGCGTTCACGATACCTGCCTCTTAGCGTGAAGGCCGGACCTGGCCGACCGTTTGCGACATGATCCCCGGCTTCAGCCGCCAGTCCTCGCCGAAATCCGCGAGCGGATGGAAGAACAGCGGCTCGGTGGTCTCGAGCTGCCGCAGTCGCTCGGCGTAGCCGTCGAGATAGCGGTGCCGTGTGGCCTCGTCGACGAAATTCACCGAATACGACACAAACGGCGGCAGCACCTTGCAGCCGGCATAGGCGAGCATGCCGTTCTGGATCGGCCACAGCACCACATCGAGCGCGCCGACCAGCCCGTCGGGCGCGCACATGCCGGGATAGGCGGCGGTCGAGGTCACGACCATGGCGCGGCGGCCGCTGAGGCCGCCGGTGTCGTAGCGGCGGCCGCTGCCGTAAATTGCGCCGTTGACGAACACGCGGTCGATCCAGCCTTTCATGATGGCGGGGACGGAGAACCACCACAGCGGAAACTGCAGGATCAAGAGGTCGCACCACAGGAGCTTCTCGATCTCGGCGGCGATATCGCCGCTGAGCGCCCCGTGCTGCAGATTGTGTTTCTGCTCGCGGTCATATTGCAATCGGTCGGGAAACCGCCGCGCGCCAAAATCTTCGGCGGTCGCCACCGGGTTGAACCGCATGGCGTAGAGATCGGAGATCCTGACCGTATGCCCGAGCGTGGTCAGTTCCGCCACCGACCGCGCCAGCAGTGCAGCGTTGAACGACTGCAAGTCGGAGGCCAAGCGGTCTTAGGAAGACAAATATGTCTGGCAACTCCTTGGCTCACATATCGGAGGCCAAGCGGTCTTAGGAAGACAAATATGTCTGGCAACTCCTTGGCTCACAGAACGACATGGCTACGATCCGACTTACACTCTTCGCGTGGCGAGAGCCCCACCCGTATCGCATCTGCGATGCGATACGACCTCCCCCGCAAGCGGGAGAGGTGGAACGAGTTTGCGGAAGCTGTTCATTGCACCGGCTTGAAGCTGAGCGTCGCGGCGTCGGCCTGCATGATCTGCAGCTTCTGGTTGGAGAAGCGGACGCCGGGACCGAAGCTGATCGGCGCCATCACGCCGGTCTCGACGTTCCTGGTCTTCTCCAGCTCCGAGATCGTGCAGGCCCAGGTCGGCTGCTTGCCGCAGCGCTCGATTGCCGCGATCAAGACCTTCGCGGCGGCATAGCCGGTCATGGTGTAGCGGTTGATGCCCTTGAACTCGGCCTCCGACACCAGCGGCTTGGCCTTCTCGAGGAACGCCTTGCCCGCCTCGCCGGCGAACGGCTCGACATAGTCGACCGCGTAGATGCCGTCGCCGGCCGGGCCCATCAGCTTCAGCACCGGCTCGATCCGGCCGGGCCAGAAGATGCCGGTCACCGGCTTGATGTTCAATTTCTCGAGCTCCTTTGTCATCGCGATGTTCTCGGCGATGATGCCGCCGGCCAAAAACACCTCGGCGCCGGAATCCTTCAGCTGCAGCATGTCGGACGAAAAGTCCTGCTGGCCCTTCTTGTAGTTGCCGCTGTAGACGACGTTCAGCTTCTTGGCCTTGACCACGGAATCGAAGCCGTCGCGCACGGTGATGCCGTAATCGTCGTCCTGGGTGATCAGGCCCCATTTCTTGCCGGGGTTCTTGTCGGCGAGGAAGTTGACGAGGTGGATGATGCCCTCCTCGTAGGATTGGCCGACCACGAACACGTTCTTGCGCGGCGGCTCCCACAGGAATTTGACCGGCGCGACGTCGATCACGGTCGGGATGCCGGATTTCTCCAGCACCGGCATTACGGCGATCGACTGGCCCGAGCCGGAGATCCCGAGCACCGCAAAGACCTTGTCGACGTCGATCACCTTCTTGACGCCCTGGATGGTGCGCGCGGTGACGTAGCCGTCGTCCTCCAGCACATATTTGATCTTGCGGCCGTTGATGCCGCCGGCGGCATTGGCTTCGGCGATCGCGATCTTGTGGCCAATCGAGGCCGCGACACCGAGCAGCGCCGGCGGGCCGGTCAGCGGCTCGACGTCGCCGATCAGGATCTCGCTGTCGGTGATCCCGGGATCGGCGGCAGCGGCCGGGCCGACCGCAAGACAGGCCGTGGTGAGCAGCAGCGAGGCCGCTGCCAGGTGTTTGATCATTGTCTCCTCCTCATGGTGTTGCTTTTTTTGTTAGTAGCGCAGCGGCCAGTGCACCCAGGCCCGCCTGATGTCGTGCCAGGCGCCGACCAGCCCCCTCGGCTGGAAGCGGAGGAACAGGATGATGACGAGGCCGTAGAGCATGCTCTTCAGCTCCTGTGCGCCGGTCGTGAAGGTCGCGTCCATCTGTGCGCTGAACAGGCTGAAGATGATCCGTGTCGCCTCCGGCAGCAGCACGATCAGGATGGTGCCGAGCACCGCGCCGAGCGCGGAGCCGAGCCCGCCGACGATCAGGATCGCCAGCGCCTCGATCGAGAGCAGGAAGGGAAAACCCTCGACGCTGACGAAGGAGAGATAGATGCCGTACAGCGCGCCGGCGATGCCGGTGATGAACGCCGAGGTGATGAAGGCGAACAGCTTGTAGGCATGCAGGTTGATGCCCATGACGCGCGCCGCGGTGTCGTTGTCCCTGATCGCGACGAAGGCGCGGCCGACCCGGCTGCGGCGGATGTTGAGGGTGGCGAACAGCGTCAGCCCCGCGATGCCGAGGCAGAGATAGGTGAAGGCGGCATCGCTGTCGAAGCTGATGCCGAAGATCTCGGGCCGCTGCACCTGAATGCCGCGCGCGCCATTGGTGAGCCAGCGCATCTCCAGGATTACGGTGTTGATGATGAAGGAGAAGGCGAGCGTGGTGATGGCGAGGTAAAGTCCCTTGAGCCGCAGCGACGGCGCGCCGACGATCAGGCTCGCCAGCGCCGGCACCACGCCGGCGCCGAGGAAGCCGACCAACGGCGGCATGTGGTATTTCGAGACCAGCACCGCATAGGCATAGGCGCCGGTGACGAGGAAACCGACATGGCCGAGCGAGATCAGACCGGTGTAGCCGGTCAGGATGTTGAGGCCGAGCGCGCCGGTGACCGTGATCAGGATGATCATCAGGAACGACAGCGCGTAAGAGTTCAGAACATAAGGCGCTGCGATCAGCGCCAGCAGCAGCACGGCCGACCATAGCCACACCGGCGGGGAATCGATCAGCGCAACCAGTTCGCCGTAGCTCTGCTTGTAATCGCCGGTGCGCATCACACCCTCTCGATGTCGCGTTCGCCGAAGATGCCGAACGGGCGGATCATCAGCACGATGATGATCATGGCAAAGCCCGCGACCTCCTTCATGCCGGAGCCGATATAGCCGCCGGCCAGGTTTTCGGTGATCCCGATCAGCAGGCCGCCGAGGCCGGAGCCGAGCACGGCGTCGAGGCCGCCCAGGATGGTGGCCGGAAACGCTTTCAGCCCGAGCTGAAACATCGCCGGCGATAGATCATAGGACAGCGCGAAGAACACGCCGCCGATGCCGGCGATCACGGAGGAGGCGGCCCAGGCCAGCGCATGAACTCTTGTTGCGCTGATGCCCATCAGCAGCGCGGTGCGGTCGTCGGCTGCGACCGCCCGCATCGCGACCCCGACCTTGCTGTAGCGGAAGAACGCCCAGATCGCGGCAAGCAGCAGAAGCAGCGTCGCGATCACGGCAATCTGCCCGGTGCGCACGCCGATGCCGCCGAGATGCACGATGCCGCGGCCCATGCCGATATCGAGGCCGTGCGGGTAGGCGTCCCAGATGAAGTTGATGGCGGAGCGCAGGATCACGGCGAGCCCGATCGTCACCATCACGGTCGCGAATACCGGCTCGCCCAGCATCGGCCGCATCACGAGCCGCTCGATGATCAGCCCGAGCAGGATGGCGGCGAGAATCGAGCCCACCGCGACGACGAACACATTGCCGCTGACCGTGGTCGAGATCGTCCAGGCGATGTAAGCCGTGATCATGGTCATTTCGCCCTGCGCGAAATTGACCAGCCCGGTCGACTTGTAGATCACCGCGAAACCCATCGCGATCAGGCCGTAGATCGCGCCGATCGCGAGCCCCGAGATCAGCAGCTGGATGAGATACTGCATTCAGCCCTCCGCCCGGTAGATGATGGCGAGCTCGCGGGCGAACTTCTTCTCGATCATGGCGCGGCGTACCTTCTGGGTGGCGGTCAATTCGCCGTCGTCATGGTCGAGCTCCTTTTCCAGGATGGCGAATCGCCTGATGTTCTCGACCCGGGCGAACCGCTTGTTGGTCTCGTTGACGACGCGCTCGACCAGCTCATTCACTTCGGGAAGCTGCGACAGCGATTTGTAGTTGGTGTAGGCGAGCGCCCGGTCGCGCGCCCAGCGGCCGACATTGTCGTAGTCGACCTGGATGATGGCGCCGAGATACTTCTTGGCCTCGCCGACCACGATCGCTTCCTTGATGAACTCGGAATCCTTCAGCGCGTTCTCGATCTCGGATGGCGCGATGTTTTTGCCGCCGGCGGTGATGATGATCGCTTTCTTGCGGTCGACCACGGCGATCTCGCCATTGTCGAGGACATCGATGATGTCGCCGGTGCGCAGCCAGCCGCCGGGCTCCAGCGAGGCGGTCGAGGCTTTCTCGTCGAGGAAGTAGCCCTTGAAGACGCCCGGGTTGCGCAGCAGGATCTCGCCGTCGGTATCACACTTCCATTCGGTCTGCGGCAGCGGCACGCCGCAGCCGCCGATCCGGTGATGGTTTTCGGTCTGGATGAAGGCGACGCCGCCGCTTTCGGTGAGGCCGTAGCCCTGTGATACCGGGCGGCCGATGATGTCGAAGAAGCGCAGCGTCTCCGGCGAGATCGAGGCGCCGGCACAGAGCCGGTGCTGGCTGTAGGCGAAGCCGAGATGGCGCTGCAAATTGCGGAACATCAGGAGATAGAGCACCCCATAAGCCACGCGATCGAGCCAATTATCGTTGCCGGCCTGCCGGCGGTCGGACAGCGTGCGGCCCCAGGCGAGACAGGCCCTGGTGAAGCTCTGGCGCAGGCGACCGCTCTCGCCGAGGCGGAACAGAAAGCCCTGCTGCAGCTTTTCGTAGATGCGGGGAACGCCGACGAAGAAGGTCGGTGCGATCTCGCGGATGTTGATCGCGACCGTGTCGATCGACTCAGCAAAGGACACGGTGCCGCCGAGTACGAGATGGGTCACGGTGCCGTAGCAGCGCTCGGCGACGTGGCACAGCGGCAGATAGCTCACCGCCTCGAACGGCTTGTCGGCGATCCAGACGGTTTTGGCATAGGCATAGGCGGCGTAGACGAGATTGCGATGGGTCAGCATCGCGCCCTTGGGCGGGCCGGTTGTGCCCGAGGTGTAGACGAGGATGCAGACGTCGTCGGGCGCGCCCTGGCTGATCAGGCGGTCGAGCGTGGCGTCGGCCTCCGGGTTCTGCTGCGCGTAGGCCCTGCCGCGCTCGCACAATGCGGCGAACGACATCAGCTCCGATTGCCGGTAATGCCGCAGGCCCTTCATGTCGATGCAGACGATGGCCTCGAGGTCCGGCAGGCCGCCATTGCCCGCCATCGCATCCAGCACCTTGTCGGTCTGCTCCTGGTCGCCGGTGACGACGATGCGGGCACCCGAATGCTTGACGATATATTGCAGCTCGACCCAGGGGTTGGTCGGATAGATGCCGACCGCGACCGCGCCGATCATCTGCGCACCAAGATCGGCATAAAACCATTCCGGCGTGTTCTCGCCGGCGATGGCGATCCGGTCGCCCGGCTTGATGCCGAGCGAGAGCAGGCCGAGCGCCACCGCCCGCGCGGTGTCGTAATAGTGGCGCCAGGAATAGGGATTCCAGATGCCGTAATCCTTCTCGCGCAGTGCCAGCGCCTCGCCGTGCATGGTGGCGCGCTGCCGCAGCAATTGCGGGATGGTGATGGCCGCATCCGCAAGCGCGGTTTGGAACGCGTCGGCGCCGGTTACCGGCGGATTCCGCGGCGTGCTCGCTTGCAGCGGCGGATGAGCGGTGCGCAGGCTGTCCAGCGTCGACATCACGCGCCTGCCTTTGCCATCGCTTCAGTGCGCTGACCGCCGAGATAGGCCTCCGCGACCGCCGGATCGCGCCTGATCTCACCGGGCGTGCCTTCGGCGATCTTGCGGCCGAAATTCAGCACATGGACGCGGTCGGAGATGTCCATCACGATGCGCATCTCGTGCTCGATCATTACGACGGTAATGCCGAGCTCGTCGCGGATGTCGAGCACGAAGCGCGCGATGTCCTCGGTCTCCTCCTGGTTCATGCCGGAGACCATCTCGTCGAGCAGCAACAGCTTCGGCTCGCAGGCCAGCGCGCGGCCGAGCTCGACGCGCTTCTGCTGGCCGTAGGACAGCGTGCCGACCACAGCGTCCCTGATGTGCTCGATCTCGAGGAATTCGATGATGTGCTCGACACGCCGCCGTGCCGCGATTTCCTCCTTGCGGGTACGCCCGTAAAACCACACCGCATCGACCACGGTCGAGCGCAGATGGGTGTGGCGGCCGGTCAGGATGTTCTCGACCACGGTGCCGTGCTTGAACAGCGCGAGATTCTGGAAGGTGCGGCCGATACCGACCGCGGCGAATTTCCACGGCGAGATCGTTGAGAGGTCGATGCCGTCGAAGCTGATGCGGCCGCCGCTCGGCCGCAGCACGCCCGAGATCATGTTGAACAGCGTGGTCTTGCCGGCGCCGTTCGGACCGATCACGCTGCAGATCTCGCCGGGCGCGACGCGCAGGCTGACATCGGCGACTGCCTGCAGGCCGCCGAAGCGCTTTGACAGGTTCTCGACCGTGAGCAGCGCGGTCACGACAGCCACCGCTTGCGGCGCTTGTAATGCTTGACGTCGCGCAGGCTCTTGCGACCGGCGGAGGAGACGCCGAGATAGAATTCCTGGACGTCCTCGTGCGCGGTGAGCCTCGCTGCCGTGCCGTCGAGCACGACGCGGCCGGTCTCCAGGATGTAGCCGTAGTCGGCGATATCGAGTGCGCGCTGCGCGTTCTGCTCGACCAGCAGCACCGTCATCTTCAGTTCGTCGCGCAGCCGGACGATCACCTCGTAGATGCGGTCGATGATCAGTGGCGCGAGGCCGAGCGACGGCTCGTCGAGCGCCAGCAGCACGGGATTGGTCATCAACGCGCGGCCGATCGCGAGCATCTGCTGTTCGCCGCCGGACATGTAGCCGGCGATCTGGTCGCGCCGCTCATATAGCCGCGGAAACAGCGCGAACACCTTGTCGCGGCGCTCGCGCGCCTCGGCGCTGGTCCTGGTGTAGCCGCCCATTTGCAGGTTCTCGTCGATGGTGAGTGCCGCGAACACGCGGCGGCCCTCCGGCACCTGCACGATGCCTCGGCGGACCAGCTCGTCCGGCGCAAGGCGATGCACCTCGTCATTGCGGAAGCGGATGCTGCCGTTCTCGATCACGCCTTCCTCGGTATAGAGGATGCCGGACATCGCCTTCAGCAGCGTCGATTTGCCGGCGCCGTTGGAGCCAAGGAGGGCGACGATGCTGCCCTCGGGCACCGCGATCGAGACGTCGCGGATCGCCTCGATCGCATTGTCGTAGACGATCCGGATGTTGCGGAATTCGAGCAGGCAATCCTGCGCCGGCATGGCCCCTGGCGCTGCTTGCGGCATCGGATGCGGGATGGTCGTCGGCATCGGGCTCAGACCCGGCCGGCCGATAAGCGCGGACGCGCGGCGAGGATGGCATCGGTGACGAGCTTCGCGGTCTCGGCGCAAGCTTGCGTGCCGCCATTGCCATATTGCTTCACCGCGTCGCCGACGCACCACAGGCCCTCGATGCCGGTCTCGCGCGGCAGATCGTAGCCGGCGCAGCTGCGTTGCGCCGGCCAGTCGTCGCGCATCACCCGGATCGACAGGATCCTGGCCTGGTCAAAATTCGCGAACTGTTCGCGCAGGTCCTCGAGCGCGAGCGCGACCTCCGCGTCCGCATCGAAATCGCCGAGCGCGGGCACCGGCACGGCATAGGCGACGTAGAGGTGCCAGCCGGGCGGCGCCAATTCCGGACAAGTGGCAGAGAGGTTGGCCATGTTGCAGAGCCGGCGCGTCTTGCCGAAGGTGACGATGCCGGGATGATTGATCAGTGGCTCGCGGCTCGCGACATTGATGACGATGTTGGCGGCCGGGCGAAGGTCGTTCTTCACCCGGGCGATATAATCCGCCGGGAACGCCTCGCTGCCGGCAAGCGCGACCGTGGCCTTTGGCCCGGCATTGCTGATCACGAGATCGGTGTCGATCTGTACCCGCTCGCCATTCCTGAGCACGGTGACGCCCTCGACGCGGCCGTTGGCGGTGTGGATCGTCGTCGCCGGCGTTCCGAGCCAGATGTCGCCATTGCGCCTGACAGCGTTGCCGAGACTATTCCAGACCCCGATCGTGCCCTGCGGGCAAAAGCCGAATTTCTTGAAGGCACCCTTGCTGGTGAAATAAGTGAGGAAGGCGCGGGCCGGCAGCTCGGCGGCGTTGCAGGCGAAGATCGCCGCGCAGAGATTGCGGAACAGCGCGTGAACCGTGGCGTTGCTGGTGTAGCCCTTCAGCCAGTCTTCGGTCGATTGCCGCCCGTCGGGCAGATTGCCGGAGCGGGCGTCGGCGAATTTCTCCAGGATGCGCGAGGCCTGCTTGGTCAGTTGGCCGAGCAGCAGCGACCAGCCGCCGCGGCCGACATCGATCACCTTGCCGTCGATGAAGAACGAGCTTGCGGGCTCCGGCGCGCGGATGTCGAGCGGAGCGCCGACGGTGTGGAAGGTTTCCTCGAACACGCCACCGAACTCGATCGCGATCGCCCCGATATTGACCTTGAAGCCGTCGATCTCCTCGGTCGAGGCGCGGCCGCCGAGCCGGTCCTTGTCGTCGACGACGAGCGTATGCAGCCCGCCATGGGCAAGGCGCGCCGCGGCGCACAGCCCGCCGGCACCGGCTCCGATCACGACAGCATCGATCCTCTGAGAATCCACGCACAACCTCCCTCGATGCCGCCGGGTTTGGTCCCGGCGTGCGCAATCCGCTTGCTTGATGGAAGGCAGTCTAATATAATCCGACCGGTCGTTCAAATTATTTTTTGACGCAGGTCGCGTCATCAAGGGCGATAAGAGTTCTGGTGGATGGTGCCCGCAAAGGGGAGGAGAGCGTGCGGCGGCGGTAGTATAGAGAGATGGCAGTCGCCCGATTCCGGCGGCGCCGATGGTGCATGAAAGAGACGGCAATGGCGCGGACGCGCTCAGAGAATTACAACGAGATTCACCGGAACATTCTCACCACCGCCTGCGGCCTGTTCGCGCGGCAGGGCTATATGCGTGCCTCGATCGCCGACCTTGCGGATGCCTGCAAGCTGTCGCGCGGCGCGCTGTACCATTATTTCGATTCCAAGGAAGCGATCCTGTTCGCGATCCTCGACGCCCATATCCGCGAGATGATCATCGACGTCGAGGCCGCAATGGCCGAAAAGGCGACGACGCTGGAGCAGTTCCGCGCCGCGATCCAGGCCATCGTCGCGCTGAATGCGCGTTCGAGCGACGAGCAGCGCGTGATCCTCAACGACCTCTCGTTCCTCGGCGAGACCGAGCAGGATGCGATCAAGGCGCTGGAGCGCCAGTTGGTCGACACGGTCTCGGATCTGCTGGTCAAGCTCGACAAGGAAGGCAAGATCGTCAAGCGGACCAAGAAGATCTACAGCATGATGCTGTTCGGTATCCTGAACTTCAGCCACACTTGGTACGATCCGAAGGGCGGGATCGATCCAGGGGAGTTCGCCGACATGGTGGTGGACCTGTTCCTGTACGGCTTCACCATGCCGGTGCCGGCAAAGGACGCCGCGCGGCCGCTGCGCCAGCGCGCCTGAGGCCGATGCGGCGCACTTTGCGGCTTCGCGCCGAAGGCATCTCTCGCATCGATTATTCCTCATCTCGTCTGCACATCATCGTGAAGGCCGAGACGTTGTCCCGCGCGTAACGCCTGTGCGGCGCGCTGCGTAGACCAGCCGACAAGCACCGCAACAGCGGCTGATGATGGCATCGCAGCGAGGGAAGATACATCCACATGAATCTGTCGTTCAACATCGCCGAACGGGGCGAGGGGTCTTATCGAGCGCTCGCGATCCTGCGCTGGGTCATGGTCGTGATCTTCGTGTCGTTCGGCATGCAGAAATTCACGCTGCAATCGGCGCAAGGCATCGCGCAGTTCATCAGCAACAGCCCGTTCATCTCGTGGCTGTCGGTGTTCGGTCTCCGGGGCGAGGCCTACGTGCTCGGGGTGGCCGAGTTCGGCATTGCGGCACTGCTCGTCGCCGGCGCGTTCAGCCCGCTTCTCTCGGCGATCGGCGCGCTGATGGGCGTCATCACCTTCGCAGTGACGTGGTCGTTCTTCTTCACGACGCCGGGGGTGGTCAAATGGAGCCTGTCGACCGATCCGATGGCCTGGAACCTGGCCGGCGAGTTCCTGTTCAAGGACATCGTGCTGCTGTGCGTCTGCCTCGTGCTGCTGTTGGCGTCGCTGCCGCGGTCGATCGTCCGCGCGCGCGCCACACAGGCCTCGCGCGGCGCGATCGATGGTTAATCGATGTTTAACGAAGCATTGCGCGCATCCGGCATCTGGAACAGGACATTTCGTCGCGGACGACTATGTCTTGAAAATCGAATCCAATCGGCTTATGCAACCTTCGATTGACGAATTGTTGCTAGGACGAAACGTCCCCGGTTGGGAGCGGAATGTGACGAAGTCAGAAATATCCTCGGCCCGATCGGCAAGCGCCGATCTTGCCTTTTCGTCGAAGCCCACTCCCGTCATTTTCAAACGTCCCGCATTTTTTAGTTCGATTGCAGTTCCCGCACCGTGGCTGGAGTGGGAGGGCGGTCGCGATCGCGGCTTCCGGAAGTGACCACCGGAACAGCGATCGGGCCGCCCCGTCCCCAGCTGGGATGGTAACGGCGCAAGACGCGTAATCGTGAATTCGGACGCGTCGGTTCCATCGCTAGGATCGTGATGTCGCCATCTCTCGATGGTGAACAGACTCGCTCGCGGGTCACATCGCAACACCGTCCCGACTTCGTTCTTCATGAGACAATGGCTCACCGTCCGGATCGCGGCCGTCCTGCTCGTCGTCGCTGTTAGCGCGCTTGGGATGGCGCGCGCGGATTCCGACATGGACGCGCAGATCAGGGACATCGTCACGACGGAACTCGCGCCGACCGCGACTGCGGCCGACCCGGGCGGCCTCGCCGCGGCGGTCTATGCCGGCGGCCGGGTCACCTTCTTCAACTACGGTTTCGCTGACGCAGCCGCGAAGCGACCGGTCACCCCGGACACGCTGTTCAACCTCGCCTCGTTGCGCAAGCTGTTCGAGGCGACGCTGGTCGCGCTCGGCACGGAGCGCGGCGAATTGCGGCTGGACGATCCTGTCAACAAATATCTGCCCGAGTTGCACGGGGACTACGTCAGCCGCGTCACCATCGGCGAGCTCGTCAATCATACGTCAGGGCTGCTGCTGCCGACCGATCATCCGCCATGGCCGGTCGGGACCTTCAGCCGTGATCAGTTCATCGCGATGCTCAATGCATGGACGCCACCGGCAGGAGAGCAGCCGGGCAAGCAGCGCATCTACAGCCATGCCGGCTATGTTTTGCTGCAACTGGTATTGGAGCGGCGCTATGACATGCCGATCGCGACGTTGATCGGGAGCCGAATCCTCAAGCCGCTCGGCATGACGTCGACCTTCGTTCCGGACCGCAGCGGAGACGACCGCGTGGGGATGGCGCCCGAGATGATGCAGCGTGTGGTTCAGGGCTATTCCCACGACGGCACGGCGATCGGTCAGCCCGGCAATCAGCAGCGCTATTATGATTTTCCAGGCACCGGCCAGATGTTCTCAACAGCGCGCGATCTCGGCACATTGCTGGGCGCCTGCCTCGACGGCGCGGTGATCGATCCCGAATTGCGCGCGGCGTTGCAGATGACCGAGCGGGAGAGTTTTCGCGTCGACGAGAAGTTCGGCCAGGCGATGGCGTGGGAGCATGTGCGGCTGGACGGCGTCACCGTGATCGACAAGCCGGGCGGTCTCAATAACGCCTCAGCCTATGTCGGGCTGGTGCCTGCGCGCAGGCTCGGCATCGTGCTGCTCGCCAATCGCGGCGACTATCCGCACGAGATCGCGCGCTACAGGATTCTGCCGGCCCTCGCGCGACTTTAATCGCAGGACGTGCCGGTTCAATGACACGGCCTGCGCGGCAGGGCAGGGGATGCATGCAAAAATCGCGATGGCGCGGAACCGTGATCGGCTGTATAAGCCGATAGCTTCTTCTCCATTTTGAAGAGGCTGATATGACCGATCTGTATCCTGATTTGCACAATTGGCTTTCGCAACAGCCCCATGGGTTGCGAACCTTCAGGACCTTCCAGCAAAAACTCGAGATCCTCGGCAGGGACGACCCGGAGCAACGCGGCGTTTGCCGGTTGCTGAGCGGTCTCGTCGGCAATTACGTCGAAACTTTCGACGAGGAGCCGCTGCCCGTCGCGGTCGCCGACCGCGCCTATGGCCGGCTGCTCGATCTCGTCGCAAGCCTTGATCTCAAGGGAAATCCTGACCGGCGCCTGGCCGACATCAACCGCGTCGCGTCCTGCGATCTCCTGAATTGATCGCGGCGGTTTAGCGCCGCGTCGTCGCGAGCTCGCGATAGAGGGCGGCGTAGCGGCCGGCGCGATTGTGCCAGGACACATCGGTGGCCATGCCGGCTTGCTGCAGCCGGCGCCACGTCACCTTGTCGTTGAACAGCAGGTTTGCCTTGCGCAAGCCATGGGCAAGCGCATCCGAGGTCACGGGTGCGAACTTGACGCCGGTCGGCGCATCGCCGGTGATCGCGACGTCGTCGAAGTCGAGCACGGTGTCGGCAAGGCCGCCGACATTGGCGACAACAGGGACCGCGCCGTAGCGCAGCGCGCACAGCTGGGTGAGGCCGCACGGCTCGAAGCGCGACGGCACCGCGAGCGCGTCCGCGCCGGCCTGGATCAGATGCGCCAGCGCCTCGTCGTAGCCGATCACGACCGCGATCCGTCCGGGATTGTCGTGCGCCAGCGCGGCGTAGCGATCCTGCAGGTCGCGATCGCCGCTGCCGAGCAGCGCAAGCTGAATGCCTTCGCTAAGCAGCGTCGGGATGTTCTCCAGCAGCAGGTCGAGGCCCTTCTGCCATGACAGCCGGCTGATGATACCGAGCAGCATCGCATCCGGCATGGGATCGAGCCCGAAGCGCCGCTGCAGCGCCGCCTTGTTGGCAGCGCGCTCCGCCGGCTGCTCGGCGCTGAAGCGTGCCGCGATGTCGGGATCGGTCGCCGGATTCCACACCGATATGTCGATGCCGTTGAGGATGCCGCTCAGCACGTCGGCGCGTTCGCGCAAGAGGCCGCTGAGCCCCATGCCGCCCTCGTCGCTTTGAATCTCCCGCGCATAGGTCGGCGACACCGTGGTGATGCGGTCGGCGAATTGCAGGCCGGCCTTCAACAGGCTGATGGTGCCGTAATATTCGACGCCGTGCAGCGCGTAGGATTCGCCCGGCAGGCCGAACGCGGCAAGCATGTCCGGCGAGAACTGGCCTTGGTAGGCGAGGTTGTGCACGGTCATCACCGTGCCGGGGCGCGGTTGCCCGGCATAATGCAGGAGGGCAGGTGCGAGGCCCGCCTGCCAGTCATGCGCATGCACGATGTCGGGGACGAAGGATGTGATCGCGCCCTGGCCGATCTCCGCCGCCATCCGCGACAACGCGGCAAAGCGGATGCCGTTGTCCGGCCAGTCGCGTCCGTCCGGGCCGACATAGGGATTGCCGGGCCGCGCATAGAGATGCGGCGCGTCCAGCGCAAACAGATCGAGGCCGTCATGCGTGCCGCCGAGCACGCGGATCGGTCCGCCGTAGAATTCCGGCCAGTGCAGCAGCGTCTCCGCCGAAGCCAGCGCCTTGAGCACGTCGGGATAGCCGGGCACCAGCGTCCGCGTCGCGACGCCGTGCTGCTGCAGCGCGGCCGGCAGCGCGCCGACCACGTCGGCGAGGCCGCCGGTCTTGACGATCGGGTAGACTTCCGAAGCGACCGCGAGGACGCGCAGTTGCGTCATGTCTCGAGCCTGTCGATCATCGCCTGCGTGATCAGCGTAATCCCGTTCTCGGTGGTGCGGAAGCGCTTGCCGTCGAACTCGGGATCCTCGCCGACCACGAGCCCTTCCGGAATCCGCACCCCGCGATCGATCACGACGTTTCTGAGCCGCGCGCCGCGGCCGACATTCACATAGGGCATGATCACGGCATTCTCGATATTGGCGTAGGAATTGACGTGCACGCCGGTGAACAGCAGGGAGCGCCGCAGCGCCGCGCCCGAGATGATGCAGGCGCCCGAGACCAGCGAGGTCACCGCCTGGCCGCGCCGTCCGTCCTCGTCATGCACGAACTTGGCGGGCGGGGTGATCTCGGCATAGGTCCAGATTGGCCAGGTGCGGTCATAGAGATCGAGCTCCGGCACGACATCGGTGAGGTCGATGTTGGCGCCCCAATAGGCGTCGACGGTGCCGACGTCGCGCCAGTAGGAGCGCGGATCGTCGCCGGAGCGGACGCAGGAATCGTTGAACTGATGCGCCACGGCCCGGCCGTGCTTGACGATATAGGGGATGATGTCCCTGCCGAAATCGTGGTTGGAATTCGGATCGGCGGCATCGCGGCGCAATTCATCGTACAGGAATTGCGAGTCGAACACGTAGATGCCCATGCTGGCGAGCGACTTGTCGGGCTTGCCGGGCATCGGCGGCGGATCGACCGGCTTCTCGAGGAAGGACTGGATCAGGCCGGTCTCGTCGACATGCATGATGCCGAAGCCGCTGGATTCCGTGCGCGGCATTTCGAGGCAGCCGACCGTGACGTCGGCGCCGCTCTCGACATGCTGCTTCAGCATCACCTCGTAGTCCATCTTGTAGATGTGGTCGCCCGCGAGCACCAGAATGTATTTGGTGCCATGCGCCTCGAGGATGTCGATGTTCTGGTACACCGCATCCGCCGTGCCGAGATACCAGTTGGTCTCCGAGACGCGCTGGCTTGCGGGCAGGATATCGAAGCTCTCGTTTCGTTCCGGACGGAAGAAGTTCCAGCCGCCCTGCAGATGCCGGATCAGGCTGTGCGCCTTGTACTGGGTCGCCACCGCGATACGGCGAATGCCGGAATTCACCGCGTTGGAGAGCGCGAAGTCGATGATGCGCGACTTGCCGCCGAAATAAACGGCCGGCTTGGCGCGCCTGTCGGTGAGCTCCTGAAGTCTGCTGCCGCGTCCGCCGGCCAGCACATAGGCGAGCGCGTGACGCGACAAGGGTTCATTTCCGACTGATCTCATGGTCATCCTCCCAGAACTTCAGGCGCGGCCCCGCTGCCTTCTCTTGTCCGGAAGGCCTGATCGGGCGCCAACGGGGCCGATTGGGAACGTAGCAAGTGCACCCCGGTTGAGCAAAGCGGATGGCGAGCTTTCGTTCCCCGACCCCCGTCTCCCGGAGATCGGGGTTGCGGGCCGGTTAAAGCTATTGACGAGGCGCGATTTCGGCCTAGAGCAAGCCTGCCCGTTTCCTGCCGAGGCCAGCATTCCATGACACTTGTTTCCGTCACGCCCCAGACCATCCGCGCAACGCTGCTGCTGCGCCGGGAGATCGCGCTGCTCGACGTCAGGCATGAGGCGGAGTTCGCCACCGGCCATCCGCTGTTCGCCGCCAACATGGCGGCCGGCCGGATCGCGCTCGAAGCCGAGCTGCGACTGCCGCGCAAGGACGTGCCGATCGTCCTTTACGACAACGGCGAGGGGCTGGTCGTCGCCGCGGCCGACCAGTTGCGGGCGCTGGGCTATAGCGACGTTGCTGCGCTTGCGGGCGGCTTGCAGGGCTGGAAGGCGGCCGGTTACGAGGTGTTCGAGGACGTCAATTCCTACGCCAAGGCGTTTGGCGAGCTGGTCGAGTCGCGCAGGTACACGCCGTCGCTGAGCGCCGACGAGGTCGCCGCGCTGATCTCGGACAAGGCCAACATCGCGATCCTCGATGTCCGCCGCTTCGACGAATATGCCACCATGAACATCCCGGGCTCGGTCAGCGTGCCTGGCGCCGAGCTGGTGCTGCGCGCCGGCGGCGCGGCGCCGGATCCCGACACCACCATCATCGTCAACTGCGCCGGCCGCACCCGCTCGATCATCGGCACGCAGTCGCTGATCAATGCCGGACTGCCCAACAGGGTGCGGGCGCTGCGCAACGGCACGATCGGCTGGACGCTGGCGAAGCACGATCTCGAGCACGGCGCCGGCAAGCGCGGCGGCATCGGTCCGTTCGAGGGCGCAGGCGACAATGCGCGCGACGTCGCCTATCGCGCCGGCGTCCGTCACATCGGGATCGATGAACTCGCCGCGCTGGACGAGGACGCGCACCGTACGCTGTATCGCTTCGACGTGCGCGATGCCGAGGAATACACGGCCGGCCACCTTGCCGGCTTTCGCCACCATGCCGGCGGCCAGCTGGTGCAGGAAATCGACATGGCCGCGCCCGTGCGCGGCGCGCGCATCGTGCTGACCGACGACAAGAGCATCCGCGCCGACATGACGGCGTCCTGGCTGGCGCAGATGGGCTGGGAGGTCTATGTGCTCGACGGCGGCTATGACGGCAGGCTCGAAGTCGGATCGCCGCGCGTCGTGCCGCGGCCCGATCCCGCGCACCGCTACCGGCGGCCCTATGAAGGCACCGGCGTCGCGGAGCAGGCGATGCAAGCCTATCTCGACTGGGAGTACGGCCTCGTCGACCAGCTTCGCCGCGACGGCACGCACGGGTTCTATGTGATCTAGCGGATCAGTGATGACGGCGGTGCGACCGCATCGGTCGGTGCCGAGGCCGCAGGGGCACACTGCCAAAATATCGAAAACAACCCCATGCAAAGTAGCCGGCGCCGCCGGCGTTCGACACCGCAACTTGACTCGTCGGGCAAATCAGCGGTATTCTTCCATTATTCAGAAATCGTGCCGGCATGGTCGTCCCTGCGAAAGCAGGGACCCATAACCACAAATGCCAATTGCTGGGCGATGCTGGAACGACGAATTCCTTCAACAAGGTCCGCCGCGGAGTATGGGTCCCTGCTCCCGTGCGCAATTGCACACTAGGCAGGGACGACGTGTTGGAGGAGCCGCGGGCTCTCATCTCTCCGGTGCCATGCCCCGCACAGGCATCCAGTACGGCGCGGCCTTTAAGCACGAACGCCGTGAGGAGTCGGATCGCATCTGTCGATGCGACCCGACCTAACAGCCGGGGAGATACACCGAGTTTGCTGCGAAGCGTAACTCAGCCCGCCGCTATTTCGGCAGCGCGATCGGCGTCAGCTTGAACGGGCCGGGGTCCTTGCCCTTGTTGTCGCCGATCACGTAGGACAGCTTGCCCTCGGCGACCCAGCCGACATCACCGACCTGCGTCACCGAGACCGGTTCGGCGAGGCCATCCTTGATGGTGTCGATGGTGGCCTCGCTGCCCTTCACCGTGACCTTGTCGAGCTTGCCGTTGCCCTCGATCAGCAGGAAGCCGCCGCCATGGGCCCGCAGCGCGTCGGCGTGGTCGAGCGGCCGCGATGGCTTCAGCTCGGTCACGGCGCCGGCCTTGCCGTCCTTCACCTCGATCTTGAACAGCTTGGCCGGAATGAAGGTCGTGACGTAAAGATTGCCGTCGGCGCCGATCGCGATGCCGTCGAGCCCGACGCCGTCCTTGGCGGGCGCGAGCTGCGGATCGGTCGCGAACGTCGCCAGCGCCGTGCCGCCCGGCTTCAGGCTGTAGACGAACGGCGCAAAGGAATCGCTCACATAGGCGGTGCCGTCCGCACCGACCACGATGTCGTTGCAGAACGATTTCGGATCGCTCAAGGCAAAGCTGCCCTTCGGCGCGCCGCTCTTGAGATCGAAGGTTTTCAGCCAGGCGCCCTTAACGTCGCTTGGCCCCGCAACGCCCATCGCGCTGATGTCGTTGGAGCAGACATAGAGCGTGCCGCTCTTCTCGTCGGCGAGGACGCCGAGCGTCGAGCGGCTGTCGGCGGCGCCCGGCTTGACCAGTTGCTCGGCCTTGCCGCCCGAGATCTTCGTCACGCCGCCATGGTTGAAGCTGCCGACGTAAAGCGTTCCGTCGGAGGTCGAGGTCACGCTCTCCGGAAAGCTCTTGTCGGGAACGCCGACCGGAGCCGTTTCGGCACGCACTGCGCCGGCCGCACCGAGCGCGAGGATGATGGCCGCAGCGCTCGCTAGATACTTGGTTTGACGCGTTTTCTTCACGCGAACCTGTATCCGCTTCGCTCGAAAACGCTCCAGCGATGCGCGGCGGATCTTGAGCAGTTCTCCCGTTGCGCGCGGACGTCCCGCGTCGCCATTGTTTTTTATCATGATCGCGTATCCTCAATGAACCTGGTTGGACCAGGCAGGATTTTCTCGGCGATCGTCTCCGGTCGATGGTTGTTGTCTGCAGGGTTCCCGACCGGATTGTTCACCCGCCTGCCTTGTCGTCTCGATATATACGATAGTATATAGCGTGAGGGAAGCTGCGAGAGGGAAGCTGCGACGGCTGGAGAGCGCGTCATGGAACGAGAATTGACGTCGCACCACCAATGCGTGTGCTGCGGTGGCATTATCGAGGGGATCGTCGACGATGATGCGGTTGGCCTCGATGCACGGATTTGCTTGTTTACGGATGAGTGTGCGTTCGTCTGCAACGAATGCACCGCGAGCCTGATCGCGGCCGCAGCACGGCGCAGGCAGGAAACGGTTCGGCGGAAGACGTAAGGCGGGGAGGTTTCCGCGTCATTGCGAGGAGCTCGCGACAAAATTGCGAAGCAATTTTGCGCTGAAGCGACGAAGCAATCCATCTATCCCCATGCGGCGAGATGGATTGCTTCGCTGCGCTCGCAATGACGGTGGGATTTCAATCCGGGCTGAACGCGTCGTAGACCAGCTTGCGGAATGCCGGCGTGATGCGTTGGCGCTCGTTCTGGGTCTGCTCGAGCATGATGTAGATCATGTCGAGCTTCGGATCGACGCCGAAATAGGTGCCGCTGCCGCTGTCCCATTTCAACTCGCCGATCGAGCCGGGCGGTGGCGGCTTGGCAATGCCGGGATCGGTGCGCACGGCAATGCCGTAGCCGTAACCGAAGCCGTCGCCGGGGAAGTACCAGTAGTCGCGGCCGACGCCGGAGCCCGGCCCGATATGGTCCGTCGTCATGGCCTTGAAGGCTGCGGGGCTGAGATAGCGCTTGCCGTCGAGCTCGCCGCCATTGAGCAGCATCTGCGCGAAGCGCGCGTAGTCGAGGATGGTCGATACCAGGCCGCCGCCGCCGGATTCCCACTCCGGATGCGCGCGCCGGTCATTCTCTCCCTCGATCAGGATCGTGTCCGAGGGCAGCGGCTCCGCCAGCCGCGTCCGTTCGGTCTCGGCGTCGAGCACGTATGTGGTGTTGTTCATCCCCAGGGGATCGAAGATGCGCTGCTTCTCGAACTGATAGAGCGTCTTGCCCGAGACGATCTCGATCACCCTGCCGAGCACGTCGGTGGAATGACCGTAACGCCACAGCGTGCCGGGCTGCCGCGACAGCGGCAGCTTGGCCAGCCGCGCCGCGAATTCCTTGTTGTCGAACTTGCCGTTGAACAGATGGCCTGCGCGGTAGATCTTCTGTATCCAGTCGGCGCCGATATATTCGTAAGTGATGCCCGAAGTGTGGCGCATGATATCTTCAATGGTCACCGGCCGGATCGGCGGCACCAGCTCAACCTTGGCCGGATCGTTTCCACCATCCGGTTCGATGGCGACCTTCACGTCGGCGAAGGCCGGGATGTATTTCGACAGCGGATCCTGCGGCGACAATTTACCTTCGTCGACCAGCATCATCGCGGCGGTGTTGGTGATCGGCTTGGTCATCGAGTGCAGCGCGAACATCGTGTCCGGCCGCATCGGCGATTTGGTCGTGACGTCGCGATAGCCGAAGGTCTTCAGATAGACCGGCTTGCCGTGCTGCTGGATCAGGATGACTGCGCCCGGAATTTTTCCTGTCGCAACTTCGTTGTCAAAGAACGCGGTGATGCGTTCGAGTTTCTCCGGTGCCGGTGCAGGGGCATCGGAGGCGCGCGCCCCGCCTGATATGACAACTGCAAGACAACCGATCGCGGTCACTGCCCCGCGAAGCGTCAGCACAGCACGGTGGACTGCCCGATCATATCCGCACGACATTGAAAAGCTCGCCCCTGCCTGATGCCCTGAGCGCAGAGTTTTAACGGCGTGCGCCCCCGCGCACCATAATCATTTTGGAGCGAATTTATTCCCGGCGATCGCCGGAATTATACGATTTGGGTAGCGCCGACGGGCGTGCGCACCGCATTTGACAGCACCTGCAGCGCCTGGCTCAGCTCGGCGCGGTTGCGCGCGGCGCCCAGCGAGACGCGCAGGCCGCGCGGCGCGGCTTCGCCCGCCGCAAAGGCGTCTTCGCCGACCACGGCGAGGCCGTTGCGCATCAGATGCGACAACAGGTCCGTGCCGTCGAAATGCTTCGGCAGCGGCATCCAGAGATGGTGGCTCGCCGGCCGTGCCGCGTAAGTGACGCCCTTGAGGACGCGGGCCGCAAGCTGCTGGCGCGCGGCCGCCTCGTTGCGGATGGCGCGGATGATGTCGGCGGCGACGCCGGAGCGCAGCCATTGCGTGACCAGCGCGACCATCAGCGATGGCGGCATCTGCATGGTGGCCTGCATGCCGGCGCGCATGCGCTGCTCGGCGCTCGCATCGGGCGCCAGGAGATAGGCGACGCGCAAGGCCGGCGCGATGCATTTTGCGATGCTCGCGGCGAAGTAGGTGCGCTCCGGAATCAGGGTTGCGATCGGCGCCGCTTGTGGTTCGAGCGGCCCGTAGACGTCGTCCTCGATCAGGACGCAGCCGCGCTTGCTGATGATATCGGCGATCGCCCTGCGTCTGATCGCGCTCATCGTCGCCGTGGTCGGGTTTTGCTGTGTCGGCACCAGATAGACCGCCTTCGGCTTGTGCTTGCGGCAGGCCTCGTCGAGCGCTTCGGGCCGCGCGCCCTCGGCGTCCATCGCAACCCCGACCAGGCGGACATCGAGCCGCGCCGCCGCGGCCTTGATGCCGGGAAACGTCAACGCCTCCGTCACCACGACATCGCCCGGCGATGTCAGCGCCAGCAGCGCGTTGAAGATGATCGCCTGCGAACCCGGATAGATCACGATGCGGTCGGCCGAGGCCTGCGGCACGCGCGGCGCGAGCCACGCGGCGCCGGCCTCGCGCTCCTCAGTGGTGCCGCCGGGCCGCGCATAGCCGAGATAGGCGGAGAACCCGGCCTCGGAGCGGATGGTCGCAAGTCCCTGCGCGATGCGCAGGTCGAGATTGGCCTCGACCGGCTGCGGCGGCAGGTTCATCGACAGGTCGATGTTGACGGGCGCAGGCAGGTCGGAGGCGGCGCGCGCGGTGGTCTCCGAGACGAATGTACCCTGGCCGACACGGGCGTCGAGCAGTCCGCGCCGCCGCGCCTCGCCATAGGCCCGCGTCACCGTGGTCAGATCGATATCGAGCGCCGAGGCCAGCGCGCGATGGGTCGGCAGCCGCTGGCCGCGGACCAGCCGGCCGCTCGCGATGTCGGCGGCTAGCGCATCGACGATGCGCAGGAACATCGGGCCGTGCCATTCCGAAACTGTAGGGATCCAATCCATGCAATCTGACGCTTTGTCTTTGATTGTAGGTGCTATAATCCATATTGTATGGATCATCAGATCAGGTCAAGGACAACGGCCAAAGGAAAACGACGATGACCGAGACGGTTTCCCTGCCAAAGGCGATGTGGCGCGGCTTCACCATGAAGTGCCCGAACTGCGGGCGCGGCCATCTGTTCGGCCGCTTCCTCAAAGTCGCCGATCACTGTGAAGTCTGCAGCGAGGACTTCACCCCGCAGCGCGCGGACGATTTCCCGGCCTATCTCGTGATCGTCGTGGTCGGCCACGTCGTGGTGCCGGCGCTGCTGTGGCTCGAGATGAACTACGCGCCGCCGGCCTGGCTGCAACTTGCGATCTGGCTGCCGGTGACGTTGTTCAGCGCGCTCGCGCTGCTGCAGCCGACCAAGGGCGCGATCGTGGGCCTGCAGTGGCAGCTCGGGATGGAGGGATTTGCGGTAACGCGGCGTGCGGTGGCGCCCGCCCGGGCGCAAAGCAGCGTCGGACGGACTCGCGAAGCCTGACGCGATCTCAAAATCGTAGCCCGGATGGAGCGAAGCGCAATCCGGGGTTCGTGCCGCAGGCGATACCGTCCCGGATTTCGCTTCGCTTCATCCGGGCTACGACGATCAAATCGGATGATGATGCGGCCGGAACATCCGGCCCTTCTCCGTCACCAATACAACGGCGAGCGCGGCCAGCGTGCAGAGGAAGAAGCCGGTCGCGAACGGCAGCAAGGTGCCGTCGTAATCCTGGCCGATCGTGGTGCCGACGCCGATCCCAAGCAACGTCGTGATCGTGCCGTACAGCGACGAGGCGGTACCGGCGATCTTGCCCTGCGGCTCCATCGCGAGCGCGGTGAAATTCGCCATCATCAGCCCGAACGCGAACATCATCAGGCCCGACAGCACCATGAACAGCGGCAGCGACAGCGTGTCGGTCTTCACCGCCAGTAGCAGGGCGCCTGCGACGACGGCAAAGCCGGTCAGCGCGGCGTGCGAAATCACCCGCATGCCGATGCGGCCGACGATGCGCGAATTGAGGAATCCGGCGATCGCGACGCCGACCGCGCAGGCCGCGAACGCGACCGGGAAGTAGTGCCCGAGCTTGAAGATCTCGGTGAAGATCTGCTGCGAGGAGAACACGAAGGCAAACAGCGAGCCCTGCACGCCGCCGGCGGCAAGCGCATAGCCGAACGTCTGGCGGTTTGTGATGGTCTGACGGAACGCGGACAAGACCTCTGGAATCGCCAGCGACTTGCGCAGCTCTCTGGGCAGCGTCTCCGGCATCCGCATCGCGCTCCAGGCCAGTGCGATCACGCCGTAGATCATCAGCAGCACGAAGATGCCGCGCCAGTGCGTCAGCAGCATCACCGCCTGGCCGAATGACGGCGCGATCACGGGGACCGCGATGAACACCATCATCGCCAGCGACATCACGCTCGCCATCCGGCGTCCCGCGTAGCAGTCGCGCACGATCGAGGTCGCGATCACGCGGGTCGCCGCGGTGCCGAGCCCTTGCAGGGCGCGCGCCAGGAGTAGCGTCTCGAACGAGGGCGCCATGATCGCGAGCAGGCCGGCGATGGTGTAGACGGTCATGCCGCCGAGCAGCACCGGGCGGCGGCCGAAGCGGTCCGACAGCGGGCCCATCACGAACTGGCCGACGCCGAAGCCGACCAGGAAGATCGACAGCACCATCTGCGGGCGGTTGGCGTCGGCGATCTGGAACGCGGAGCGGATGTTCGGCAGCGCCGGCAGCATCATGTCCATCGCCAGCGGGTTCAGCGCCATGATCGAGGCGATGACGACGACGAATTCCGGGAAGCCCATCGGGCGGTGGCCTGAAGAAACCCAGGCATCGGCATTGATGTCAGACACTTAGCAACCTCTTGGGAATCCTCGCATCGTAGCGATCTTGCTGCGATGCACAATCGGCGTTTCGGGATGGCTGCCCGCCGGTCGCGGTCGAGGTAACGGGGTCGGGAACCGGGACCAAAAGCACAATTCGTCGAATATCGTTGCGTCTGCAACTATTTTTCTCGTGCCGCGCGGAAACCTCTGCTAATCCCGGGGCCAGCATCCGTGCGGGGCAGGCGCATCGCCGCCGACCACGCCCGCGCGGCCAAGAACAGGTTCAAGAACGGGTTTGGGGAGGCGACATGTCCATCGAATTGTCCGCGCGCTCGCGCGGCGCCGAACTGTCGGATGAGGAGCGCAAGGTCCTCACCGCAACGCTCGTCGGCACCACCATCGAGTGGTACGACTTCTTCGTCTACGCCCAGGCGGCGGGGCTGGTGTTCGGCGCGCTGTTCTTCGCGCCGATGAATGCGAACAATCCGCTGCTGGCGCAGATCGTGTCGTTCGCGACGCTCGGCCTGTCATTCCTGTTCCGCCCGTTAGGAGCCATCGTCTGCGGCCATCTCGGCGACCGCTTCGGGCGCAAGAACATGCTCGTCGTCACGCTGCTGTTGATGGGGGCGGCGACCGCGCTGGTCGGCCTGCTGCCGACCTACGCGCAGATCGGCGCCTGGGCGCCGTCGCTCCTCATTCTGCTGCGCATCCTGCAAGGCTTCTCGGCCGGCGGCGAGTGGGGCGGGGCGGCGCTGATGTCGGTGGAATCGGCTCCCGTCGACAAGCGCAGCTTCTTCGGCTCGTTCCCGCAGATCGGCACGCCGCTCGGCATGATCCTGGCGACCGGCGTGCTGTGGGTGCTCACCGCGACGCTTGGCAAGCAGGCGATGATCGAGTGGGGCTGGCGGATTCCGTTCCTGCTGTCGATCGTGCTGATCGTCGTCGGCATCGTGATCCGCCGCACGGTCGAAGAGTCTCCGGTGTTCAAAGCGATGCAGCGGCGGCACAAGGAATCCTCCGCGCCGCTCAAGGAGCTGATGCGCAATCATGCCAAGGAGATCCTGCGCACGGCCTTGATCTTCATGGCCAACAATGCGGCCGGCTACATCCTGATCGCGTTCATCATCAGCTACGGCGCCAACACGCTGAAGATGCCGTCCGAGCAGCTGCTGCTGATCGGCACGCTCGCGGCGGTAAGCTGGTTCATCTTCACGCTGCTCGGCGGCATCCTCGGCGACAAGATAGGCCGCGTGCGCTGCTTCCAGATCGGCTACACCCTGATGGTGCTGTGGGCGGTGCCGATGTGGTTCTTGATCGACAGCAAGAACCTCTTGCTGTTCTTCGTCAGTGCCGTCGGGCTCACCATTGCGCTCGGCCTGTCCTACGGCCCGCAGGCGGCGCTCTATGCCGAGCTGTTTCCAGCCAAGGTGCGCTATTCCGGCGTCTCGATCGGCTATGCGCTCGGCGCCATTTTCGGCGGCGCCTTCGCGCCGATGATCGCGCAGTGGATCATCGGCACCTACGGCCAGTCCTGGCGCGTCGGCGTCTACATCGCGGTGCTGTCGCTGATCTCGCTGATCACGGTGTCGACGATTAGGGATCCGCAGGGCGTCGATCTGAACGTGCACGACGCGGGGGCGTGAGCGGCCTGACGAAGATTGGCGGCTCCGTTATTGCGAGGAGCTCGCGACAAAATTGCGAAGCAATTTTGCGCTGAAGCGACGAAGCAATCCATTATCCGGATATGCGGAGCGATGGATTGCTTCGCTGCGCTCGCAACGACGGGAAGCATCGCCTGCCATTCCGGCACCGCACCGCAACGTCCGGCGCGGCCATTCAGATGCGGGCGCCGCGGTTGTAGCCGTCGACGAGCTGATTGTAGTCGCGCATCAGCCGCGCCGGCGATCCTTCCACCATCCAGCCGGCGCCGGCGTTGCTCAGCATCATCTTCTCACCGGAGCTGTAAGGCACCTTGTCGCGAACGCGGCGCATGAGCTGCTTCGCCGTGGTGAGGAATGATTTGGCGCTGCCGATGAACATCGAGCCGAGCTTGGCGTCGCCGTCCTTGCCCGAGGCCTCGTCCATCGCCTTCACCGTGGCCTCATACTCGTTGAGCGCCTGGGTTATCGCGTCGAGGTCGGGTTTATCGGCCTGCTGCGCGCGAAGCACGCGTTTGGCCTGGATCATAAGGGCCTCGACATAGTAGTGCGACTTGCGGCCTTCGCTGGCCTCGATCGCGGCCAGCTGCTCGGCGGCGCGCTTGTCATTGATGGCCTCGACGCCGGCGCGCAGCGCCGTGTCGGCGCCGGCAAACGCATCCCAGGCCGCGACCAGCCGCGGATGCAGCGCCTTGCCCTTGGCCATCTTGTCGTCCTTGTAGTTCTCCTGGGTGTAGTAATCGTCCGCCTCCTTCAACAGCGGCTCAAGCGTGGTGACGGCCGCAACATACGCGTTCGCGGCGGCTTCAAGCTCGGCGTCGTGCGGGTCCGCTGCATTGGCGGCCGCGACGCTCGTCTTGCAGTCGGACGTGTCGTAGATCGTGTAGGTTCCGTAGATGATCCGTTCCTTGCCGGTCGGACCGTTCTTGGCGGCCCAGGAAAAGTAACGTTCGCGGGATTCGTACGAGCGCGCCGAGAGACGGTTGATGCACCCGACATAGGCGTTCAGCTTGTGCGTCAGTTGCGCGGCGGAGGCGCTCGCCGATGATGCAGGCGGGGCCTGTTGGGCGGCGGCAGGTTCGAGGAAAGCAACGATGGCCGCAATCGCAAGGAAAGGGGTATTTCGCATCGGTAGTTTGCCCTCGTCTCGGCCGGAAGTTGGCCGCCTCAGCCTGGAAAGCTTATGTGACGGCAGAAGGAGACGTCACACGAGCCTCCGCCGAGGCCGCGAGGCACACTATCGATAGACTTGTTTGTCGGCTACGGGCCAAAAGCCACTACCGCCGAACCTGGCGATCATGGACGCGCCTACGCGATTCCGAGCATCGCCTTCAGCTTCTTGACCGCGCTGTCGGGCGTCGTGAGTACTTCGCGGCCGGTCGCTTCAGCGACGCGCTCGGCGGCCGGGGCCATGCTGTACTGGGCGAGCGCGATCAGATCGCAGTCGCGCAGCTCCTTGGACGCCTCGACCACGATGCGGTCATGCTCGGCGCGGTCGCCGCGGTCGAGCGCCGCCAGCGCGCCCTCGGCAAGCTTCGGCACCAGCGTGACCCGTGACGGGAATTCCGGCGGCATCGAGACCAGCGTCGGCGGAAAGGTCGAGAGCAGGCCGATCCGCTGGCCCTTCGCCACCGCCTGTTCGATCATCGCCTCGTTCGGCTTCAGCACCGGCATCGGCGCGTGCTCGCGCGCCACCGCCTCGATGCACGGCCCGAACGCCGAGCAGGTGAACAGAATGCCATTGGCGCCGGTGCCGACAGCATAGCGGCCCATGGTCAGAAACCGCTCGGTCATGCGCTCGTCAAGCTTGCCGTCGCGCGCGAGGTCCGCCGACAGGCTGTCGTCGAGCAGGTTCATCAGCCGCGCCTCCGGCCAATGTCGTGCGAATGATGCTTCGATCGGCACGATCGAGTGCTTCAGGGCGTGAATCAGGGTGATGCGCATGGGATTGTTGCCGCCTCTTCCTTTTTCTCCCTCTCCCCGCCCTTCGCGGGGAGAGGGGTGGGGTGAGGGGCTCTCTCCCCGCAATCAGGGCGAGGTCGGAGGCTATGAACCTATCAACCCCGTCATTGCGAGGAGCGATAGCGACGAAGCAATCCATCTCTCTACTTGTGGCGCGATGGATTGCTTCGCTTCGCTCGCAATGACGGGAGGGATAGATTCGAGATTTCTCAGGTCATCACTTGAACGGAATCGCGTACATCAACCCGCCCTTGCTCCAGGTGGCGTTGAGGCCGCGCTCGAGCTTCAGCGGGCTTGCCTTGCCGACATTGCGCTCGAAGATCTCGCCGTAATTGCCGCCGGACTTGATGGCGGCGACCAGCCATTTGTTGTCGAGCCCGAGGCGCGAGCCGAGATCGCCCGACGCGCCGAGCAGGCGCTGGATCGCCGGGACCTGCGACTTCGCCATCTCGTCGGCATTGGCCTGGGTGACGCCGAGCTCTTCGGCCTCGATCAGGCCGTAATGCAGCCAGGTGATGATGTCGCTCCAGACCTCGTCGCCGTTGCGCGTGAACGGACCGAGCGGCTCCTTGCTGATGGTCTGCGGCAGCACGACATAGTCATCGGCCTTCGGGGCTGCGGTCGCGACCGCGCCGGCGAGCGCGGAAGCATCCTGGGTCATGGCATCGCAGCGGCCGCCGAAGAAGGTCTGGTACATGGTGTCGACGCGGTCGAACACCAGCGGCTTCCAGTCGATGCCGTTGGCGCGGCCGTAGTCGCCGAGCGTCACTTCATGCGTGGTGCCCTGGGCGACGCACACGGTGGCGCCCTTGAGGTCCTTCAGCTCCTTCACGCCGAGGTCCTTCTTCACGACAAAGCCCTGACCGTCGTAGAAATTGACCGGTCCCTGCCGCAGCCCGAGCGTGGTGCCGCGCAGAAAGGTCTGCGTCGAGTTGCGGTAGAGCACGTCGATCTCGCCCGACTGCAGCGCGGTGAAGCGGTTCTGCGCGGTCAGCGCGACGTAGCGCACCTTGGCGGGATCGCCGAGCACGCCGGCGGCAAGCGCACGGCAATAGTCGACGTCGAGGCCCTTGAAGTTGCCTTGCGAGTCCGGCGCAGAGAAGCCGGCAAAGCCGGTCGAGACGCCGCACACCAGCGTGCCGCGCTGCTTGACGGTGTCGAGCGTCGCCGCGCTCGCGCCCGCGATGCCTGCGGCGAGAACGGTTAGAGTGATGATACCCCTCAGCATGTCTTCCTCCTCCTCCAAACGTTTGAGCATGACCCCTGCGCAAACGCTTCGCGTTTGTCGCGGGAAAACCGGTGCCCGTTTTTCCGGATCATGCTCCGTGACCAACATCCTTCAACGCGCCGTCGACCGCAGCGCCTAGCCGTTCGACGATCATGTCGATGTCGCCGGAAGTCGCGATATAGGGCGGGGCGAGCAGCACGTGATCGCCGCGCTGGCCGTCGGCGGTGCCGCCCGACGGATAGCAGCCGAGCCCGCCGGCGAAGGCCGCGGACTTGATCCGCTGATGCAGCTTCAGCTTGGGGTCGAACGGCTGCCGCGTCGCACGGTCGGCGACCAGCTCGATACCCCAGAACAGGCCGCGGCCGCGGATGTCGCCGACATGGCGGTGATTGCCGAACCGTTCGGTGAGCCGCTGCTCGAGCTGGCGGCCGCGCTCCTTGACCTGGTCGAGCAGCTTCTCCTCAGCGATCACCTTCTGCACTTCGAGCGCGGCGGCGCAGGCGAGCGGATGCGCCAGATAGGTGTGGCCGTGCTGGAACGCGCCGGAGCCGTTGCGCACCGTGTCGACGATCGTGCCGCTGGCAAGCATCGCGCCGATCGGCTGATAGCCGCCGCCGAGGCCCTTGGCGACCGCCTGAATGTCGGGCGAGATGCCCTCCTGTTCCCATGCGTGCAGTGTGCCGGTGCGGCCCATGCCGCACATCACCTCGTCGAGGATCAGGAGCGCGCCGTGGCGGTTGCAGATCTCGCGCACCGCCTTGAAGTAACCCTCAGGCGCAGGCACGCAGCCGGCGGTGGCGCCGACCACGGGCTCGGCGATGAACGCCGCGACCGTATCGGGGCCGAGCCGCTGGAATTCGGCCTCGAGCTCCGCGGCAAGCCGCGCCACGAACGCCGCCTCCGATTCATCGTCGCGCTTCTCGTGATAGGCGAAGGCCGGCGTGACATGGCTGAACGAGGGCGACAGCAGCGGCGCGTAGGGCTCGCGGCGCCAGGCATTGCCGCCGGCCGACAGCGCGCCGAGCGTATTGCCGTGATAGCTCTGGCGGCGCGCGATGAAGCGCGCGCGCTTCGGCTCGCCGCGCTCGATGAAATATTGCCGCGCCAGCTTGATCGAGGCCTCGATCGCCTCCGACCCGCCGCTGACGAAATAGACATAGCCGAGGCCGCCGGGCTCGTGGCCGACCAGCCGCTCGGCGAGCTCTTCCGCAGGCTCGGAGGAGAAGAAGCCGGTATGCGCATAGGCAATCTTCGAGGCCTGCTTGCCGATCGCGGCAAGGATCCGCGGATGCTGATGGCCGAGGCACGACACCGCGGCGCCGCCGGAGGAATCCAGAATGCGGTGGCCATCCTCCGCGATCAGCCAGACGCCGTCACCGCCAACCGCCTTCGGTGGGGTCTCGCGCAGGCTGCGATGCATCACGCGGCTCTTGTTGGCGGCCATGACACTCATCCTTTCTCGACAAAATATTGCGACATCTCGGCAAGCCGGCCCTCGGTCTCCTCCAGCTTGCGCTTTGCCCCGGCGCCGCCCAGCGTGAAAGCGACGGCGGCCAGCGACTGGGCGACCGCGATCGCGCCGGTGAGGCTCGGGAAGAAGCCGGGGGAGGAGGCGGCCTCGAACAGCAGCAGATGATCGGCGCCTTCGGCCATCGGAGCTGTGATGGTGTCGGCGATCGCAATCAGCGCGGCGCGCGCCTGATGCGCCGCGCGCGCCGTCTCGACGCTGACCAGGGTGTAGGGCGCAAAGCCGATCACGACCACGGCGTCGCCTGAGCGGAAGGCGCCGTGGTCGAGATCGAACGGGCCGGAGCCGCCGACCAATTGCACGGCATCGGGGCGGAACAGGCGAAGCTGATAGGTCAGCAGTTCCGCGACGCTGCGGCAGCTGCGAAACCCCGATATCCAGATCCGGTCAGCGGAGTGCAGCGCACGCGCGGCTTCCGCGATCGCGCTCGCTGAAATCCGCGCAAGGCCCGCGGCCTCGGCCTCCAACTTGTCGTGCACCAGTTTGACATCGGCATTCGGCCCGGCGCGGCGGCTCCTGGCGCGGCCGGAGAACGGCGAGCCCTGTGCCGGCCGGCGCGCCTCGGTGAGCGCGGCGCGCAATTCGTCCCAGCCGGAATAGCCGAGTGCCTTGGCAAGACGGGTAAATGAGGCAGGATCGGCGCCGGCGACCGAGGCGAGCTCGCGCATCGAGCGGGTGGTGGCGTCGTAATCATTGGCGGCGACGAACCGGCCGACCTCCTGCAAGCGCATCGGCAGCGACGGCAGTGCGCTGCACAATTCGTTCAGGGGCGATGGTTTCGGCTGAGCCTGGGCCATGAAACATATGTTGCACAAATATTAATTTGGTGCAACATATGACGCGCGCAGGATTTGAGGTTGACGCGTTTTCTTCACGCGAACCGGTATCCGCTTCGCCCGAAAACGCTCTTGCGCATGGCAGAAGATCGCTTCTCACTGGGGTCCTTGTGCTGTGACGACATCGACGCCGAAACGCCCTCCCGCCCGGCCCTGGCGGCTTTCGCTCAGCGATCCCCGCGTCGCAGGCCTGTTCTGGCAGATCCTGGTGGTCGCCATCGCGGTCGCCGTCGTCGCCTGGCTGTGGTCGAACGCGGTCCATAACCTCTCGGTGCGGCGCATCTCGACCGGCTTTGCCTTCCTCGGCCGCGAGGCCGGCATGCCGATCGCCGACAGCTGGATCGACTACACGCCGAAGAACACTTATCTGCGCGCGTTCATCGTCGGCGTCGTCAACACGCTGCGCGTCGCGGTCATCGGCATCGTGCTGGCGACCGTGATCGGCACGCTGGTCGGCATCGCGCGGCTGTCGTCGAACTGGCTGCTGGCGCGGCTCGCCGCGGTCTATGTCGAGGTGCTGCGCGACCTGCCGCTGCTGCTACAGCTGTTGTTCTGGTACGTGCTGATGCAGGGCCTGCCGGCGGCGCGCCAGGCGTGGAAGCCGGTCGACGGGGTCTATCTGTCCAACCGCGGCCTGGTGCTGCCGTCGGTGCCGCTGCATGAGGCCAATGGCTGGACGCTCGTTGCGCTGGTCGCCGGCGTGATCGTCTTCCTCATCGTCAGGCGCCGCCTGATCGCGCAGCAGATGCTCGATGGCAAGGCGCGGCCGGCCTGGCCCTACGCGCTCGGCCTCATCATCGCGCTGCCGGCGCTGGTGTCGTGGCTGCTGGGCGCGAGCTGGAGCGTCATGCTGCCCGAACTGCGCGGCTTCAACTTCGTCGGCGGGCTGACCCTGGCGCCGGAATATTTCGCGCTGCTGATCGCGCTCGTCACGTATACTTCGGCGTTCATCGCCGAGATCGTGCGCAGCGGCATCCAGGCGGTGCCGCGCGGCCAGTCGGACGCCGCCAAGGCGCTCGGGCTGAAGCGCAGCTTCGTGCTGCAGCACATCGTGCTGCCGCAGGCGCTGCGCGTCATCATCCCGCCGATGACCAGCCAGTACCTGAACCTGACCAAGAATTCCTCGCTCGCGGTCGCGGTCGGCTACCAGGACATCGTCTCGATCGCCAACACCACGCTGAACCAGACCGGGCAGGCGATCGAGTCGATCGCGCTGATCATGATGGTGTTCCTCACCATCAGCCTCGGCATCAGCCTGTTCATGAACTGGTACAACGCGCGGATCGCGCTGGTGGAGCGCTGACATGAGCTCGGTCGCACATCTCCCGCAGGATCCGCTGCCGATCGGCCGGCGCCGCGTGCAGCGCACGCTCGGCGGCCAGATCGTGGCCTGGCTGCGCGCCAACCTGTTCGCGTCCGTGACGTCGAGCATCATGACGCTGCTGTTGCTGTTCGTGCTCGCCAAGGCGTGCATCGGCCTCTGGCAATGGGGCATCGCCAACGCGATCTGGATCGTCTCCGGCAACGACACCAGCGCCTGCCGCGCGCTGCGCGGCGTCGGCGCCTGCTGGGCGGTGATCCCCGAGAAGTACCGCTTCATCCTGTTCGGCACCTATCCGTTCAGCGAGCAGTGGCGGCCGGCGCTCGCGGTCGTGATCTTCATCGCACTGTTCGTGGTCTCGAGCCGCCGCAGCTTCTGGCGCAAGGAGCTGTTCCTGGTGTGGGCCGCTTCCTTGATCGCGATCGGGTGCCTGATGTGGGGCGGCTTTCTCGGCATGTCCTTTGTCACGCAGGACCGCTGGGGCGGGCTGCCGGTGACGCTGATCCTCGCGACTTTCGGATTGGCGTTCGGCTTCCCGCTCGGAATTTTGGTGGCGCTCGGCCGCCGCTCGAAATTGCCGGCGATCCGCTCGCTCTGCGTGCTCTATGTCGAGCTGATCCGCGGCGTGCCGCTGATCAGCCTGTTGTTCATGGCGAGCGTCATGTTCCCGCTGTTCATGCCGGACGGCGTCAACATCGACAAATTGCTGCGCGCCCAGATCGCCTTCATCCTCTATGCCGGCGCCTACCTTGCGGAAGTTGTGCGCGGCGGCCTGCAGGCGGTGCCGCGCGGACAATATGAGGCCGCCGACGCGCTCGGGCTCTCCTACTGGGAGAAGAACGCGCTGATCGTGCTGCCGCAAGCGATCCGCCACGTCATCCCGCCGCTGGTCAACACCTTCATCGCCTTCTTCAAGGACACCAGCCTGGTGCTGATCATCGGCATCTTCGATCTCTTGACCACCGCCAAGACCGCGATCGTCGATCCGGCCTGGCAGGCCTTCAGCGTCGAAGTCTATGTGTTCGTCGGTGTGATCTACTTCGTGTTCTGCTTTGCGATGTCGCGCTACAGCCGCGGCCTCGAAGCGCAGCGCGCCCACGGCTGAGGCGGTGATCACGTTCGAGCGCGAAGCCTCGACCTCTATGCGTTTGTCTGGGTCGCATCGCATTTTCCTTCGTCGCATGGGACGTTTTGGAGCCTGCCGTGATGAATCGATCCGCTCTGCGCGGAACCTGAGATGCCCCATCCGGACAAGCTTGAGAAAGTGGAAAACATCTCCGTGAGCGCGTGAACCCCGGCAGCGGCAACTTGCACTCATGTGATGCGATCACGCCGCATATGAGGAGATCGATGCCATGGCGCCCCCGAAACGCTCGCCTCACCCGATCGAGCGACCGCCAAAGGGCATGCCCGTCCCACGCAATTGGGGATTGATGCAAGGCGGCATTCCCTACCGGCCGCACGGCCCCGTCCGACCGGGAGATACCCGGCCGCAGGAAGACTGGTACACCGTCGCCGAGAAGTTCAGTGTCGGAGTCAAGGAGCTGATCTATTTCAACTTCATGACCGACGACCCCGATGTCGTGAACTGGTACCTCAGCCACTATGTGGGATGCGTCAAGGTCAGCCCCAGCGGCAACAACTGGATGTTCAGCAATTCGGCCAATCCCGGCATCATCTACATCCCGCCCGTCGATCATGATCCGATCGATTTCGAGGCCGAGGATATCTGCGTCTGGACTCCAAATGATGCCAAGACGTTTCTGATGCGCCTGCTTGCGCTTGCGCAGGGCATGAAGGGCTACAAGGGGCAGCGTATCAAAAAGCTCGTGCAAGTGATCCTGAACGCTGGATATCCGGCGTGCCTGGACCTCTGGTACTACAACGATATGGTCATATCGGTGTATGTCGACATCAAGGAAGGCAACGCCAAGCGCCGCGAGATGATCAAGGCGACGCGCGGCGCGTTTCCGTTCAGTGGAGAGTCGGGTGTCTACGGGCAGCAGGGCAGCGAAGAGCGCCATCGCGGCATGTGGCAAATCCATCCGGTCAGAAGCCTGTTCACCGAATCTTGCGGCGCTTTCAATGCTCAGGCCATGAAGGACCGCTTGGAAAGCATCGACGAGGAAATGTACAGGGGCTGGCACGAGCTCGATATGGTATCCGCCAAGTCGAGCCAGGGCGGCGGCAGTGCCTTCGGAGAAATGGTCTGGGACTTTATCAACCATGTGAGGCTGTTGTCGGAAGACGAAAAGCACCTTTACTGGGCGTTTTCACAATAGCGGCCCATCGCTCGCCTGCCGCCACCTTCCATGCCGGCGCCTATCTTGCGGAAGTGGTGCGCGGCGGTCTGCAGGCGGTGCCGCGCGGACAATATGAGGCCGCCGACGCGCTCGGGCTGTCCTACTGGGAGAAGAACGCGCTGATCGTGCTGCCGCAGGCGATCCGCCACGTCATCCCGCCGCTGGTCAACACCTTCATCGCCTTCTTCAAGGACACCAGCCTGGTCCTGATCATCGGCATCTTCGATCTCTGGACCACCGCCAACACCGCGATCGTCGATCCGGCCTGGCGGGCCTTCAGCGTCGAGGTCTATGCATTCGTCGGCGTGATCTACTTCGTGTTCTGCTTTGCGATGTCGCGCTACAGCCGCGGCCTCGAGGCGCAGCGCACCTCCGGCTGAGCGATCCGGATTCTCCGTCGCTTGCCCTCACATGCTGCATCCTTCGGTGCCCGCCTGTTCGCATCCGCAGCCGTCTGCTTTGATTTTTGGAGCGGCCTGTTCTGGCCTTAACGATGCGGCAACCAAGACTTGGCCGATGGCAGGCTCAGGGCGCGGCTGGCACAGAGTGCACTAGGCGATGTTCCGCCCGTAACTTATCTTGAACGCCATTGGATTCGCGAGCGCGCGCGATGACAGAATCATTGTTCGCGTCGGCATCGTTCGAGCTGCCGTTGATTTGTTGATTTGGTGTGTGCCTGACAGGGCTTTACTTTTTGATTTTTGCCTTACGCCAATGGCCGAAGACAACGCCGTCTATCCGGAAAGCACCCGAAGCCAGGTCCACGATGCCCTGCAAGGCTTTTCGACCGATGAGCTTCGCCAACTCCTGGCGGAGATCGAGCAATTCCTGAGTGTTGAAGCTGTGCCTCGCCGACCGAGACTGCGACTGGCCGGAGGCACATACGTGAACGAGTATACCGCGCGCGCAAACATCGACCACTATCTGGATCTGCTGAAGCGCCCGGACGTTCCAACCAACACGAGATCGATGCTCAACAAGCGGCTGCTTGAGGAAGAAGACAAGCTCGGGCGCCGACTCGAGCAACTGGAGTTTGCCGAAAGCAGGGCCGCAGCCTGCCGGGATCGCGCGGATCGCCAGCGGCGTCTGGCGGAATCGTTTGCCCCTGGTTCGGCTGACCGTGAGCAGGCCGAAAGGCTGCTGGTCAATTTCGAGGCGCTTGCGCAGTTCGTGGAGGGCTTCTGTCGCCAGATGCGCCACACCGTGAACCATAGTCCGCTTTGAGCGAGACGCCGCCTCGGCTCCGCGGGCTCCTCATCATCATCACCATCTCCCGCATCCGGTCGGCCCTTTGACCGCGTAGGCGCTACGCCCCCGGGACCGCTGACAGGCGAGCGGGGTATCCCCATCATGGCGGCCCTCGGCATCCCGAGAACACCGACATGGCTTGCAAAATGATCGCGATCCTATTTATGATCATAAAATGGATAAATCGGCTCTCCCGTCCCTCGACCCTTCGCGCCGCGCCTCGATCAAGCGCAAGCGCTCGGACGCGGTCGCCGACCTGATCCGCAGCCACATCTTCCAGGCCGGCTTGCAGCCGAGCGACCGGCTGCCGCAGGAGGGGGAGCTGATCGAGATGTTCGGCTGCAGCCGCTCCACCATCCGCGAGGCGCTCAAATCGCTGGAAGTGCAGGGTCTGGTGCAGAACACCACCGGCCCCGGCGGCGGCGCGCGGGTGGCGCCGGTCTCGATCAACCGGATCGTCGGCCTGCTCAGCAACTACTTCTATTTCCAGTCGACCAGCACCGCGCAGATCTACCAGATCCGCCGGCTGATCGAGCCGGAGCTCGCGTTCAGCGTGGTCGGACACCTCACGGCGGAGCATTTCGCCGCACTGGAAAAGGCGATCGCGGTCCAGGAGCATCATCCCGACGGCGATGCCGATTGGGAACATCATCGCCACGCCGAGATCGATTTCCACGACATCCTGATCGAGGCCTGTCCCAACCCGCTGCTCGGCCTGATGTGCCGGTTCGTCAACGAGGCGATCAGGCATCTGATCGGCAGGCTCGGCGTACAGGAATTCGCATCCAGCTTCACCTGCGAGAATATCGAGTTTCACAAGCGTCTGCTGGCTGCGTTCCGCTCCGGCAATGCCGCGCGCGCCCGGCGCGTGATGCTCGATCATGTGCTGAGCGCCGAGGCGGTGGTCGTTCCCGCGGAAGACCGGCGCATCGATCTGCCCGTCTTTCACCAGCCGTTGCGGCTCGATTGAACCGCATCGGCCGACTGCTGCATCACGCCTTGGAGAAAACGACAATGGACACGCGGCGCGAGAATGAGTTGTGGAGCTGGTCGGCCGTCGATCTGGCCCGTGCGATCGCGACGCGCGCGATTTCCAGCCGGGAAGCCGTGCAATCCAGTTTCGATCGCATCGCCGAGGTCAATCCGGCCTTGAACGCCATTGTCGCCGTCCTCGCCGACGAGGCGCTGGCCGCCGCGGACGCGGCGGACGTCGCCGTGAAGTCAGGCGCGGAGCTCGGCGTGCTGCACGGCGTTCCGGTCACCATCAAGGTCAATGTCGACCAGCGCGGCTGCGCCACCACCAACGGGGTCGTTGCCTTCCGCGATGTGATCGCCACCGAGGACAGCCCTGTGGTCGCGAATCTTCGCAAGGCGGGCGCCGTCATTGTCGGGCGCACCAACACGCCGGCCTTTTCGCACCGCTGGTTCACCAACAACGATCTGCACGGCGCGACCTACAATCCGTGGAGCCGTCGGCTGACGCCGGGCGGCTCCAGCGGTGGCGCCGCATCGGCCGTTGCTTCCGGAATGGGCGCGATCGCGCACGGCAATGATTTCGGCGGCTCGATCCGCTATCCCGCTTACGCCTGCGGCGTCGCCGGCCTGCGTCCGACGCCGGGACGGATCCCCGCGTTCAATCCGTCGGCAACCAGCGATCGCCCGATCACCGCGCAGGTGATGTCGGTGCAGGGGCCGCTTGCCCGCTCGGTCGCAGACTTGCGCATCGGCCTCGCCGCCATGGCGCAGGCGGACGCGCGCGACGGCACCTGGCTGCCGGTGCCGCTGCAGGGTCCAGAGCTCAAGCGTCCGATCGGCGTTGCGATCGCAGCGGCGCCGTTCGGCGACGAGGCGGGCGAGGTGAGCGCGGCGGTGCGCGCCGCCGGGCGCTGGCTCGCGGAGGCCGGCTTTGCCGTGGAGGAGAGCTTGCCGCCGCGGCTCGCGGAGGCCGCCGATCTCTGGCATCGCCTCGTCATCAACGAGGAGCGGCGCGTGCTGGCGCCGATGATCCGCAAGTTCGGCGACGATCGGAGCCGCTACAATCTCGAGTGCCATATCGCCTACGCGCCCGAGCTCGACGGCGATCAGGTGCTCTCCTGCTTCGAGCAGCGGCTGGCGATCGTGCGGGCCTGGCAGCTGTTCCAGGAGCGCTATCCCGTCATCATCCTGCCGGTCTCGGCGCAACTGCCGTTCCGTTTCGATCAGGACCAGGAAGACGCGACCGTGGTCCGTGCGCTGCTCGACGCGCAGCGGCCGCTGCTGGCGGTGCCCGCGCTCGGCTTTCCGTCGGTCGTCGTGCCGACCGGGACCGCGGGCGGCGCGCCGGTCGGCGTGCAGGTGATCGCCGGCCGTTTCCGGGAAGACGTCTGTCTCGCAGTGGCCGAGCTGATCGAGGCGCGTGCATCAAAGCTGACGCCGATCGACCCGCGAGATTGAACCAACAACAACAAAGCACTGAACATCATGGGAGAACATCACGTGACGAACGCACCGATCTGGCAATGGTCCGCCGTGGACACGGCCGCGGCGATCCGAAACAACCAAGTGACGTCGGAGGAGGTGGTCCGCGCCCATCTCGACCCCATGCAGGAAGCCAATCCGGCGCTCAACGCCGTCGTGGTCGATCTCGGCGCGTCAGCGATGCAGGCCGCCAAGGCCGCGGACGAGGCGCTGGCTGCGAGCAAGCGCGGGGGCGGCGCCGTCGGGCCGCTGCACGGCGTGCCGGTTACGATCAAGATCAATATCGACGTCGAGGGCCAGGCCAATTCGAACGGCGTGGTGGCATTCAAGGACAACATCGCGCCGGGCGACTCGCCGGTGACGGCGAATCTCAAGAAGGCCGGCGCAATCATCATCGGCCTGACCAACACGCCGGAGTTCTCGCTGCGCGGCTTCACCGACAACCCGTTGCACGGCCTGACGCGCAATCCCTGGAATGCCGATGTGACCTGCGGCGGGTCCTCCGGCGGCGCCGGCGCGTCGATCGCCGCCGGCATCGGCACCATCGCGCATGGCAACGACATCGGCGGCTCGCTGCGCTGGCCGGCGCATTGCAACGGCATTGCCACCATCAAGCCGACCCAAGGCCGCATTCCCGCGTTCAATCCCAGCGCCACGGCAGAACGGCCGCTGATGGCGCAGTTCATGTCGTCGCAAGGGCCGCTGGCGCGCCACGTCGCCGACGTGCGCCTCGGCCTCGAGGTGATGGCGCAGCGCGATCCGCGCGATCCCTGGTATGTGCCGGCGCCGCTGACGGGGCCGAAGCCGGCTGGGCCGATCAAGGTCGCGCTCGCAAAGATCCCCGAGGACATGGCGACCGATCGCGGCGTTATCGCGCTCCAGCGCAAGGCGGCCGATCATCTCGCCAATGCCGGCTATGCGGTCAGTGAGGTCGAGGTTCCCGACCTCAACAAGGTCTGGCAGCTCTGGTGCGACCTGATCATGACCGAGGTTCGCGTCCTGCAGCAGGACCAGATGCTGGCGACCACCAGCGCCGACTTCCAGAAGACGTTCCGCGGCTTCATCGCGCTGGCCAACCAGCTCGATCAAGCCGGCTACATGAAGGCGATCGCGGAGCGCTCGCGCCACATCAGGAACTGGATGACCTTCCTCGAGCAGTATCCGCTGGTCGTGATGCCGACCACGGTGCGCAAGACGCCGGAGGTCAATGCCGATCTCGGCGGCGATCAGCGCGTCAAGGATTTGTTCTGGAACGACCTGCGCTTCATTTCGTCGATGAACGTGCTGGGGCTGCCGGCGGCCGTGGTGCCGGTCGGCCTCGATGAGGGATTGCCGGTCGGCGTCCAGATCGTCGGCTCGCGCTATCGCGAGGACATGTGTCTCGACGCCGCCGAGGTGATCGAACGCAAGGCCGGCATTCTGGCACGACAATTGTGGCAGCGGCGCTGAGCGATCTCGGCGCCACGCATTATCCATTCGTATGATTCAGCGCACGCCGCGGCGAAATTTCGTCGCGGCGTTCGCACGATCGGCCTTGCGCGTGTCGACGCAATGGCTGTGTTCCTTCTCCCGGAATTTCTGAACGGAATCGCAGAGCGCCATGCCGGCGACGGGGTTGTCGGCGATCCCTGATTGCTTCAGGAGATCGTCCGAAACGTCGAAACCCCTGGGAACGAAATGTCCATCACGAAACGCTCGCATGTCCTGGTCGCAATGGCCGCCGTGTGTCTCTCATTTGCAGCCGGCGCTGCCCGCGCGGAGGATGGCGTGCTGCGGGTCGGCATCATCACCGACATGAGCGGGCAATATTCCGACGGCAATGGCCCGGGATCGGTGATCGCGGCACAAATGGCGGCGGAGGAAATCGGCGGCACGGTCGCCGGACGCAAGATCGAGATCATTTCGGCGGATCACCAGAACAAGCCTGACGTGGCGACCGGCATTGTGCGCAACTGGATCGACAACAAGGGTGTCGACGTGGTCGCCGAAGGCGTCAATTCCGCGGTGGCGCTCGCGATCCAGACGGTGACGCGCGAACGCAAGAAGCTGTTCCTGATTTCGGGCTCCGGTTCGTCTGATCTCACCGGCAAGCAATGCTCGCCGACCAGCGTGCAGTGGACTTATGACACCTATGCCTCCTCGAACGCGACGGCGAAGGCCGTGGTGGCGCGCGGCGGCACGCCCTGGTTCTTCCTGACGGCGGATTATGCGTTCGGCCAGGCGCTGGAGCGCGATGCGAGCAAGGCCGTGACATCGGCCGGCGGCAAGGTGCTCGGCGCGGTCCGCCATCCCTTCGACACCGCCGATTTCTCGTCCTTCCTGCTGCAGGCCCAGTCCTCCGGCGCCAAGATCCTGGCGCTTGCCAATGCCGGCTCCGACTTCCGCAACGCGGTGTCGCAGGCCGACGAGTTCAACATCCGCGCCAGCATGCAGGTCGTCGCACTGCAGGTGACGCTCACCGACGTGCCTGCGCTTGGCCTCGCGCATGCGCACGATCTGCTGTTCACCGATTCCTTCTATTGGGATCGCACGCCGGAGACGCGCGTCTTCGCCCAGGAGTTCTTCAAGCGTCATGGCGCGATGCCGACCGCCTATCAGGCCGGCGTCAACTCGGCGCTCCGGCACTATTTCAAGGCGGTCGCCGCGACCAACTCGGTCGATTCGGAGACCGTGATTGCGCAGATGCGCAAGACCCCGGTCAATGATTTCTTTGCCCAGAATGGCGTCGTGCGCGAGGACGGCCGGATGGTGCATGACATGTATCTGATGCGCATCAAGAAGCCGGAAGAGTCCAAGAGCAAGTGGGATCTCTACGAGTATCTCGCGACGGTGCCGGGCGACCAGGCCTTCCGTCCGCTCGATGAAGGCGGCTGCCCTTACGTCGCCAAATCGCATTAGCGTCGTCAAGATTTTGGATCGAGCCCTCGCGTGAGTTTTTCTCCTATCATGCGCGAGTTTTGATCGGTTGTCCGGCGCCGATCCTGACGATACGTTCGGATTGAGATCGGTCCCAGTCGGCAGATCATGCTCCTGCGCAGTTCCGAGCGAACTGCGGCGTGCGGCGCGTTGAGCTCGCTGAGACCTTCTCGTCCGTGCTGCAAGGCCGGGCGCAGAAGCGATCTGGACAGGAGACGCAGCAACATGACGGGCGACACGGGTGTTCGGGCTGGCCAGTGCCATTGCGGCGCGGTGCGTTTCGAGGCGACGCTCAGCGACGGCTTCAATTCGATCCGCCGCTGCACCTGCTCTTACTGCCGGATGCGGGGCGCCGTCGTTGCCATGGCGGAAATGGGCGGGATCAAGGTCTTGCACGGCGAAGATGCGTTAACAAGCTACCGCTTCCATACCGGATCGGTGCAGCACTTCTTCTGTTCGCGCTGCGGGATCTACACCCATCATCAACGACGATCCAACCAGAACCTGTATGCCGTCAACGTGGCCTGCCTGGACGACGTAAGCCCATTCGATTTCCCCGAGGTGCCTGTGATGGACGGCGTCAATCATACGAACGACACCGGCAAGCCGACGCGCCGGGCCGGCACACTCCGCTTCATCCCCGCCGACTAACGATCGCTGTCGGCCGACGACCGCCCGGCTCGTCGCGGGACGACCGTGAGGGGAAGGGAGCCCTCCGCCGGTGATCGTGCAACAAGTTCAGTGTCGTCCCTGCGAAAGCAGGGACCCATAACCACCGATGGTCATTGTTTCACGACGCCGGAATGACGAGTCCCCTTAACAACAGCCGCCGCGGAGTATGGGTCCCTGCTTTCGCAGGGACGACAGCTGTGGTGAAATCAAGCGAGACGTCATCGCGGCGGCCCCATCACCGTGTTCACGAGGCACCATGACCAACACCATCGAGGCTTCCGACTGCGGCTACCGCTTCATGCCCGGCGTCAGCCAGTATTCCTGCGGCATCGGTGCGCTGCCCGGCTTTGCCATCGAGCGCGTCAGGTTCTCTGAACCGGTGCCGCTGGGCGCGGGTTTTGCTAGGATTGCCGACATCATCAAAGCGGCGGGGCGTCCGCTGACGGCGTTCGGCGCCTGCGAGCTGCGCTCCCCGGCGCCGTTCACCGAGGACGGGTTCAGGGCCTTCAACGAAATCTACATCAAGACGCTGGTGGCTTGGGGTGTGATGCGGGACGGCGTCAATCCGGTGGCGCGCAGCAATGTCTGTCCAAAACTCGATCCGCCCGGCGAGCCGAGCTTCCACGCCTTCTGCTACACGGTGCCGGCCGCCAAGGACGCACCAACCAGCTTTGTCGTCGCCGGCAGCGGCGAGTCGGTCGAGGGCAAGGCCAATTATCGCGATCACACCGTCGCCCTTGGCGACACCAGCCCGGCCGGCCTCCTGGCGAAGGCGAAATTCGTGGCCGACGAGATGGAACGCCGGATGAGCGCGTTCGGCGGCCGTTGGCAGGACACCACCGCGGTGCAGCTCTACACCGTGTACGACGCCTATTCGGTGCTGGAAAGCGAGCTCGGCCGCCGCGGCGTGCTTCGCAACGGCTTGACCTGGCATTTCGACAGGCCGCCGGTGGTTGGCCTCGACTTCGAAATGGATTGCCGGCGCGTGCATCGCGAGCGCGTGGTGTGATGTGTCGGTCGCGTGATGCATCAAAAGCGCGTGTGGGTGCATGTGGAAGCGTGTGCCCTTTCTTGACACGGATCGCGTCAACCGTTTCCCTTCGCCATCGACGTCAGCGGCTGGGTGAGCGCGGGTGCAGAACGAATCTGTGATCAGGCGGCGGGATCTGCTGGCGCTGATTGGCACCATTGCCGGCAGTTCGGCGATGTATCACGCGATGACGAGCCTCGGCTTCGCGTCCGAATCCGCCTACAAGGGGCCGCTGAAGCTCGCGGGCGACGTGAAGGGCGCCTCGGTGCTGATTCTCGGCGCGGGGCTTGCCGGGATGACGGCGGCGCTGGAGCTGCGCAAGGCCGGCTACAAGGTCCAGATCCTCGAATTCAACAACCGCGCCGGCGGCCGCAACTGGTCGATCCGCGGCGGCGACAGCTTTGTCGAGCTCGGCGGCTTCAGGCAGACCAGCCAGTTCGAGCAGGGGCTCTATCTCAATCCCGGCCCGTGGCGGATTCCCTATCATCACCGTGCGCTGCTCGATTACTGCCGCCGGCTCAATGTGACGCTGGAACCCTTCATCCAGCTCAATCACAACGCCTATCTGCACGCGACGCGTGCATTCGGCGGCAAGCCGCAGCGCTTTCGCAGCATCAAGGCGGATTTCCAGGGCGGGGTCTCGGAGCTGCTCGCAAAGATCACCCAGCAGGGCCGGCTTGACGAGATCGTCGGCAAGGAAGATCAGGAGATCCTGCTGCAGTCGCTGCGCGACTGGGGCGCGCTGGATCGCGACTACAAGTACAATGCCAACCTCGTGTCGGCCGAGTTCCGCGGTTATGCGCGCGATCCCGGCGGCGGCTTGATGGGCGATCCGCTGCCCAGCGACCCGATCCCGCTGCAGGAGCTGCTGCGGTCGCGGATGTGGCGCTATCTGCAGACCTTTGCGCGCTACGATTTCCAGACCACCATGTTCCAGCCGGTCGGCGGCATGGACATGATCGGCAAGGCGTTCGCGCGCGAGGTCGGCGATCTCATTCGCTATGGCGCCAAGGTGACGCAGATCCAGCAGAACGGCTCCGGCGTCACCGTCAGCTATGTCGACACCGCCAGTCCATCCACGGTGCAGCAGGCGACCGCCGATTGGTGCATCTGCACCATCCCGTTGCCGATCCTGAGCCAGTTACCGGTCGATGTCAGCGCGCCGATGAAGAGTGCGATCGACTCCGTGCCCTATGCCGCCTCGGTGAAGATCGGCCTGCAGTTCAAGCGGCGGTTCTGGGAGGAGGATGACGCGATCTATGGCGGCATCAGCTACACCGACCTGCCGATCCGGCAGATCGCCTATCCGAACTATGGCTTCAACCGCGGCGGCCGCGGCATCCTGCTCGGCGCCTACATGTATGGCGGTGCCAATTCCTTCGAGTTCACCGCGATGACGCCGGCCGAGCGGGTCGCCAGCGCGGTCGAATTCGGCGCCGCAATCCATCCGCAGTACAGAAACGAATTCGAGAACGGTGTCGCGGTGGCCTGGCATCGCGTGCCGTTCACGCTCGGCTGCGCCGGCGAATGGACCGAAGCCGCCCGCGCGCAGCATTACCGCAATCTCTGCCAGATCGACGGCCGTATCGTGCTGGCGGGCGAGCACGCCTCGCAGCTGCCGGCCTGGCAGGAGGGCGCCATCCTGTCCGCGCTCGACGTCATCTCCCGGCTGCACGAACGCGTGGTGAAGACATGATGATGCGGACCGCAACATCCGCCATCGCTGCACTGGCGCTGCTGTCGGCGACGGCAGCCCTTGGGCAGGACAGTGGCGCGGGCAAGCGCACCTTCTCTTCGGGCTACCGCTTCGTCGAGATGACCGGCGAGGAGCTGTTCGCCAATGTGTGCCAGGGCTGCCACATGCCGGATGCGACGGGCGCGAGCGGGGCGGGCAGCTACCCGTCGCTGGCCGGCAACAAGAATCTCGAGGCCGGCAGCTATCCGGTCTTCCTGGTCATCAATGGCCGCCGCGGCATGCCGGCGTTCGGCGACATGATGACCGATGGTCAGATCGCCGCCGTTGTGAATTATCTGCGGACGCACTTCAGCAACAGCTATGAGGACGCGGTGACGACCAAGGATGTTCAGGACGCCCGCCGCTGACAAGAACACTCGGGGAGAGTTTGATGAAATTCATCGGTATCGCACTGGGCGCCGCGTTGTCGGCGATGGCGACCGCTGCCTCGGCTGACGTGGTCAGGCATCCGATTCCCAATTCGACATTCCCGATCGCGCAGGCCGTGACCGTCACCGGCAACACCACGACCGTCTATGTCAGCGGCCAGGTGCCGCCGGCGATCAACAAGGACGCCGATCCGTCGAGCCCGCAGGCCTACGGCGATACCAGGACGCAGACCGTCGGCGTGCTCAACCGCATCAAGGCCATTCTGGAAGGCCAGGGCCTTGGCATGGGCGACGTCGTCAAGATGCAGGTGTTCCTGGTGCACAACGCATCGGCGCCGATGGACTTCAAGGCCTTCATGGAGGGCTACACCCAGTTCTTCGGCGGCAGCCAGCCGAACCTGCCGGCGCGCTCGGTGGTCGGCGTCGCCGCCCTCGCCAATCCCGGATTCCTGGTCGAGATCGAGGTGATCGCGGCCAAGGATACCAACAAGGATTCGAAATAAGGACCGCAAATAGCGTGCGCGAAACTGCGGAGCACGCGCGCGGAAATTGAAGGGCTCGCCGTCTTGCCAAAGCGCACGTCGCCTGTCTGAATTCGCTCCAATCAGGCGGTGGAATTCTGGGAGAGTACGATGTCGCACAAGGCTAGAGACACGGTTCGATCGCTGCGGCTCGCGGCGGCGTTTGGACCGGCGCTGCTCGCAACCGGCGCCGCGGCGCAGGGATTGACCGAGCAGCAGCAATTCGCCCGCGGCATCTACCAGGAGCTGGTCGAGATCAACACGACCACCGCGACCGGGGATACCCAGAAGGCGGCGGAGGCGATGGGCGCGCGGCTCCGCGCGGCGGGTTTCCCCGAGGCCGACGTGCACGTGTTCTCGCCGGCGCCGCACAAGGGCAATCTGGTGGCGCGGCTGCACGGCTCCGGCGCGCGCAAGCCGATCCTCCTGGTCGCCCATATCGACGTCGTCCCCGCCAACCGCGAGGACTGGTCGGTCGATCCGTTCAAGCTCACCGAGCAGGACGGCTATTTCTACGGCCGCGGTTCCAGCGACGACAAATACATGGCATCCGCCTTCATCACCAATCTGATCCGCTACAGGAAGGAGGGCTACAAGCCCGATCGCGACATCATCGTGGCGCTCGAGACCGACGAGGAAATCCTCGACGCCAACGGTCTCGGCATGCAGTGGCTGATCAAGAACCACCGCGACCTGATCGATGCCGAGTTCGCGCTCAATGAAGGCGGCGGCGTCGGCCTGAAGAACGGCAAGGCGATCCGCAACAGCGTGCAGACCAGCGAGAAGGTCTCGATCGGCTACCAGCTCACGGTGAAGGATCGCGGCGGCCACTCGTCGCTGCCGCGCAAGGAAAATGCGATCTATCACCTCGCCGAAGGCCTCGTGCGGCTCTCCAATTACAGCTTCCCGATGAACCTCAACGAGACCACGCGGATCTATTTCACCAAGACCGCCGAGGTCGAGACGTCGCATGCCGACGACATCAGGGCGATCCTGGCGCCGCAGCCCGATCCGGCGGCGCTGGCGCGATTGTCGGAGAATCCGGGTTATAATGCGCAGCTCCGCACCACCTGCGTCGCGACCATGCTGGAGGGCGGCCACGCCATCAACGCGCTGCCGCAGCTGGCGACCGCCAAGGTGAACTGCCGGATCCTGCCCGGCGAGCCGGTCGAGGGCGTGCAGGCGACGATCGAGCGCGTGCTCGCCGACAAGCAGATCGCGGTGGCTCCGACCGGCAAGGCCGTGCTGAGCCCGCCGTCGCCCCTCAACGAGGAGATCATGGGTTCGATCGAGAAGCTGTCGAAGGAGTTCTGGCCGGATGCGTCGATCGTTCCGGTCATGAGCACCGGCGCGACCGACGGCAGCTATCTGCGGAACGCGGGCATTCCGACCTATGGTCATTCCGGGCTGGCCGCCGATGTCGACGACAACCGGATCCATGGCAAGGACGAGCGCGTGCTCGTCAAGTCGTTCTACGAGGGCGAGGAGTATCTCTATCGCCTGGTCAAGATGCTCGCCGGCGGGAAATGATGGCTGACAGCAAGGCAAAGACACGGGTTGCGGTCGCCGGCCTCGGCGCGATCGGCATCGACGTCGTCAAGGCGCTCGATCAGGGCATCGAGGGCCTGACGCTGGTCGCGGTGTCGGCGAACGATCCGGACAAGCACCGCGGCTGGGTGGCGGAGCTCAAGTCGGCGCCGAAGCTGGTGCCGATCGAGCAGCTGGCCGAGGTTGCCGACATCGTGGTCGAGTGCGCGCCGAGCAAGGTGGTCCGTTCGATCGTGGCGCCGGTGGTCGAGCGCGGCAAGACCGCGCTCGTGCTCAGCGTCGGCGCGCTGCTGCAGAACGAGGACCTCGTCGATCTTGCGAGAGCCCATGGCGGCCAGATCATCGTGCCGACCGGCGCGCTGATCGGGCTCGATGCCGTGACCGCCGCGGCGATCGGAACCATTCATTCGGCGAAGCTGGTGACGCGCAAGCCGGTCGCGGGCCTCGTCGGCGCGCCGCATCTGGTCGAGAACAACATCCGGATCGAGGGGATCACCGAGCCGCTGCGCATCTTCGAGGGCAGTGCGCGCGACGCCGCAAAGGGCTTTCCGGCCAACCTCAACGTCGCGGTGGCGCTGTCGCTGGCCGGCATCGGCCCCGACCGCACAAGAGTCGAGATCTGGGCGGATCCGACCGTGACCCGCAACACCCACCGGATCGAGGTCGATTCCGATTCCGCGCGGTTCTCGATGATGATCGAGAACATTCCCTCGGAGAACCCGAAGACCGGCCGCATCACCGCGCTGTCGGTCATCGCCTGCCTGCGCAAGCTGCGCGCGTCGTTGCGGATTGAAGTCGGAGGCCAAGCGGTCTTAGGAAGACAAATATGTCTGGCAACTCCTTGGCTCACAGAACGACATGGCTACGATCCGACTTGCGCTGGCGGTCGCGGACGGCGATGCCGTCGTGCCGGTCGTCAACCGGCTGGCCGGCCGCTTCGACCATGTCGTGCTGACCCAGGACTGGCACCCGGCGGGCCACAGCTCGTTTGCGACCTCGCATCCGAGCGCGGCGCCGTTCTCCGAGATCGCCATGCCGTATGGGCCGCAGACGCTGTGGCCGGATCATTGCATCCAGGGCAGCGCGGGCGCGGCGTTTCATCCCGACCTTGCGACCGAGCGGGCCGAGCTCGTGATCCGCAAGGGGTTCCGGGCAGCGATCGATTCCTACTCGGCGTTCTTCGAGAACGACCGCAAGACGCCGACCGGGCTCGCCGGCTATCTGCGCGAGCGTGGCCTCAGGCGCGTCGTGATGGCGGGGCTCGCCACGGACTATTGCGTGCAGTATTCGGCGCTCGATGCGCGCCGGCTCGGTTTCGAGACCAGTGTCGTGCTGGCGGGCTGCCGCGCCATCGATCTCGGCGGCTCGCTTGCCGTCGCCGCCGCGGCGATGCGCGAGGCCGGGGTGGAGCTTGTTGAGGAGCTCGTCTGAGCGGGGCCAAGGAGGGGCAAAAACCGTTGTTTTGACTGGCTTTTTGTTCTAATCCCCAGCCGTTGATGATCACGCGCAGCGGAGCTTTCGTGTCGGGACAGGTTTTGCGGATTGGGACGCGCAAGAGCGCGATGGCGCTCGCGCAGACGGATGAGGTCGCGCGCCTGCTGCGCGCTTCGGCGCCGGACCTTGCCGTCGACATCGTCAAGTTCGAGACCCGCGGCGACCAGGACCAGACCAGCAAGCTGTTGCGCCATGGCGGCAAGGGCGGCGCCTTCGTTGCCGAGATCCGCGAAGCCATGCGCGCCGGCACCTTGCAGGCGGCGATGCATTCGCTGAAGGACGTGCCGGGCAACGAGGAGACGCCGGGTCTCGTCATCGCCGCGATGCTGGCGCGCGATGCCGCCAACGACAGCCTCGTGCTGCGTCCCGGGCTGTCGCTCGAGACCCTCCGCGCCGCACGCGGCAAGGGATTCATGATCGGCACCAACGCGGTGCGCCGCGCCGCCTATCTGCGCCGGCTGTTTCCGGAAGCGACCGTGATCCATTATCGCGGCGCCGCTGACACGCGGGTGGCCAAGCTCGATCGCGGCGACAAGCAGCGGCTGCCCGGCGGCGGCGAGGTCGGGCCGGCGGATGCGCTGGTGATGGCGCGCTCGGGTCTGGAGCGCATCGGCATGACCGCGCGCATCGCGCATGATTTCTCGGTCGGCGAGATGCTGCCGGCGGTCGGCCAGGGCATTGTCGCGGTGGAATGCGTCGAGACCGACTGGGCGACGCGTGCGCGGCTTGCCGGGATCGACAACGCGCCGTCGCGGCTTGCCGCCGAGGCCGAGCGCGAGGTGCTGTGGGTGCTCAACGGCCATTGCAATTCGCCGATCGCCGGCCACGCCACGCTCGCGGGCAGCGAGATGACGCTACGCGCCTCCGTGCTCGACGAGGCCGGCGCCGGCTTCATCGAGGTGACGCGGCGCGGGCCGGCGGATCGTCCGCGCGAACTCGGCCGCGCCGTGGGCATGGAGCTGCTCGAGAAGGGCGCCGCCGAGATCATCGCCCGCACCCGGATCGACGAATAGCGATATCTATCCCACGTCGTCCCGGCTTTCGCGGGGACGACACCGGTGTGTGAGGCCTAATCCCGATCCGCCCGCAGCGGCCAGCTGCCGATGATGCGGAAGCGCGATGCGCTGTCGGTCTGCCTGAACAGCGCGATGCGGTCGATTGCGAGCCGCGTGAGGTCGACCGCCGCGAACCGTGTGCGCAGCTGCGCCACGATCGGGCCGCGCCGCTCGTCGCTCAGCCGCCCCGTCAGCGTCATATGGAAGCGGAACTCCTCCATGACGTAGGGATAGCCCCAGCGATCGAGATTGTCGCACTGCCGCGCGGTGAGCCGCTCGGGCTTGCGCCGCGCCCGACCCGAGGCCGTCAGCGGGGTGCGGAACGCGTCGAATTCCGTGACGCAATCGGCGGCAAGCTGCTGCAGATCGTCCGAGCGGCCGGCCGGGATCACCGCGATGAAACCGCTGATCGCGTCGACCACCGGTTCGATCACCGGAATGCGCCGCGCGCGGCCGGCGAAGGCGGCACAGGCGTCGAGAAGCTCGGCCTCGCTTCGACCGTCGGCGAGCGCGGTGGGCGCTTTCAGCGTGGCGTGGAATCCATACTTGCGCGGATCTTCGGTGATCTCGCGCCAGTCGGGCGTGACGCCTTCGGGAAACGGCAGGTCGTCGCCCGACACCGCATCGTAACCGAGCAGTGTCGAACCGAAGCGGTGCAGGACGCTGTCGGGTGACGGTGCATAATAGATCGCGTAGCGCGGAGTGCTGGCCATGGGACTGGGCTACGCCGCCGCAACCGTCCTGCGCGGCGCGAGCGAATGAACGAGGCAGCTCGCGTCCGCCAGATGCACCAGCCGTCCGGCTGAGATCACAGCGACGATGCGCGGCCGCAGCGGCACCTTGTCGTCGACGACGACGATGTCGGCACGGCGGCCGGCGGCGAGCACGCCGCGGTCGGCGAGCCCTGCCGCGCGCGCCGGTGCCGACGAGATCAGGTCCCAGGCCCTGGCGAGCGGCAGGATGCCGTCGGCGACGAGGCGGAACGCCGCGAGCAGCTGCGCCGGATAATAGTAGTCCGACGCCAGCACCGAGCAGAGGCCCTGTGCGATCATGTCGGATGCCTTGGTCCAGCCGGTGTGGCTGCCGCCGCGCACCACATTGGGCGCGCCGAACACGATGAAGTCGCCCGCGCCAGCGGCATCGCGCGCGGTCTCCTCATTGACGGGGAATTCGGCGATCACAGCGCCCAGCGCGCGAAACTCCTGGCGCATCGACGGACTGTTGTCGTCATGCGACAGCATGCGGATATCGGCCGCGCGTGCGGCGGCGGCCAGTCGCGCGATCGAGGCGGGCACTTCGGGACGGCGCGCCACGACCCGGTCGAGCATGTCGTTGACGGCCTCGACGGAGAGCCCGGTGCGTTCGGCCAGCTGGTTGCGCTTCTTCGGCTTGACGTTGCTGTGGTCGTTGAAGGCGAACAGGTCGATGCGGCCTTCGGTGAGCCATTGAATGATCTCGGCCTCGGCTTCGAGATTGTGGGTCTCGTGACGCAGGTGGAAGCGCGTGTCGGCGCCGAGCTGCGGCCGCAGCGCCTCGATCGCGTCGAGCAGCTTGCGCGCATTCTCCGCGCTGCGCAGGCCGGGCTCCCACGACCAGGTCGTGCCATGGAACACGGTGGTGATGCCGTTGGCGATCGCCTGCCGGTCGCTGTCGATCAGCGCCACGTCGGTCGGGAAGTCGACGCTTGGGCGCGGCATCATCTGCCGCTCGAACGCATCGCCGTGCAGGTCGATGATGCCGGGCAGCACCAGGAGGCCGGTGGCATCGATGTGAAGCGCGGCGCGACCCTGCTCGGCGTCGAGCGCGCCGATGTCGCGGCCCGCGGTCCGCAGCGAGGTCTCGACCAAGGCGCCGTCAACCAGCGTGCGCCCGCCCTCGATGAAAATGTCCGTCACGATGCGGCGCTCCGTTGTTTGGCTTGTGATTGGGATACGGCCTCGGCCTCATGCTTGTCGAGGAATTCCTCGACCGCAAGCTTGCGAAAGTCGGGCAGGACACGCCGAAGTGTTTCGTGATCCCAGTCCCACCATGCGAGCGCGGCAAGGCGGTCGGCGATCGTCTCGGAGAAACGCCGCTTCACCGGCCGCGCCGGATTACCGGCGACGATGGTGTAGGCGGGGACGTCCTTGGTCACGATCGCGCCGGCGGCGACGACAGCGCCGGTTCCGATGTTCCGTCCTGGTAACAGGATCGCACCATGCCCGATCCAGACGTCATGGCCGATATGCACGTGATGCGCACGTCGCCAGTTGAAGAAGTCGGTGTCGTCGCTCTCTCCGGGAAAATACGCGCTGGCGCGATAGGTGAAATGCGCCTGGGTCGCGCGATGCATCGGGTGGTTGCCGGGGTTGATGCGGGTCATCGCCGCGATCGAGCAGAACTTGCCGATCGAGGTGTAGGTGATCTGGCTGTCGTTCACGACGTAGGAATAGTCATCCATGCTCACTTCAAGCAGGATCGTGCGCGCGCCGACCTCGGTATATTTGCCGAGCTTGCTCTCACGGACCGACGCAGTCGGGTCGACGGTCGGCACAACCGAGAGTGTTTTTCCGGGCATCAGGGCCTCCGCAAATCTTCAAGAATCTTTGGCTTCCGGGGATGTGTGCTCGTCATCGGGACGCTTGATGACAACATCATGACGTTGCGATGACGGCAAGGGAGCGACAAGGGAGGGGTGTGGACGATCGCCGCACCGCAGCGCTGTCGTCACATAACTGTAAAACGCCGGGGATAGCGATGGCCCAACGAGGCGCGGTTGGAGCATTACATGCTGGTGGTGGAAGGTTTGACGTGCCGGTTCGGCACGAAAGCCGCAGTCGACAACGCGTCCTTTTCGATCGCGCCGGGCAGCTTTGTCGGCGTGATCGGCCGTTCCGGTGCCGGCAAGTCGACGCTGCTTCGGATGATCAACCGTCTCGCCGATCCGACCTCCGGCCGTATCCTGTTCGAAGGCACCAACGTCACCGCTTTACGAGGCAAGGAACTGCGGCGGTGGCGCGCGCGCTCGGCGATGATCTTCCAGCAGTTCAATCTGGTCGGTCGCCTTGATGTGCTGACCAACGTGCTGATGGGCCGGCTGGCCCAGATTCCGTCATGGCGCTCGCTGGCGCAGGTCTGGCCGGAGCAGGACAGGGCGCTGGCGCTGTCGGCGCTCGAGCAATTCGACATCGCCCAGCTCGCGGCACAGCGCGCCGACCAGCTCTCCGGCGGCCAGCAGCAGCGTGTCGCGATTGCCCGCGCGCTGGTGCAGGAGCCCGACATCATTCTCGCCGACGAGCCGATCGCCTCGCTCGATCCGCGCAACACCAAGATCGTGATGGATGCGCTGCTGCGCATCAACAAGCATTTCGGCATCACTGTGCTCTGCAATCTGCACTCGCTCGACCTGGCGCGGACCTATTGCGACCGCCTGGTCGGCATGGCGGCGGGACGCGTGGTGTTCGATGGCGCCCCCGCGGCGCTCACCGACCATATCGCCCGCGAGCTCTATGACCTCGAGGCCAATGACGTCATCGGCGCGGCACCGCTGCCCGCGCCCGACGGTGCAACTGCGCCGGCCGCAGCCGCGGCCTGAGCGTCGCGCACTTTTCAATCTGGGAGGCCGAGCATTTTGCCCGGCCAACAGGTGCAACTACGACAAAAGAGGGGTAGTCATGTTCACTCGTCGCATCATTCTGGCTGGCGCCGCCGTGCTGGCGTTCACCGGTTCGGCATTCGCGCAGGACTGGAAAGCAAAATATCCGGAGCTCACCTTCGCGGTGGTGCCGGCCGAGAACGCCTCCGGCGTCACCGAGCGCTGGACGCCGTTCGTCGCATACCTGTCGAAGGAACTCGGCGTGAAGGTCACGCTGCGCATTGCCAACGACTACGCGGCCGTCATCGAAGGCCAGCGCGCCGGCAACATCCAGCTCGCCAGCTACGGCTCGGCCTCGTTCTCTCGCGCGCGCTTGACCGGCGTCAAGACCGACGCGTTCGCCAACGATATGAACGCTGACGGTTCGACCGGCTATTACTCGGTGTTCTTCGTCAAGGCGTCGAGCCCGTACAAGACCGTCGAGGACCTGAAAGGCAAGAATCTCGGCCTGGTCGATCCCAACTCGACATCCGGCAACAACGTGCCGCGCTTCGAACTCAACAAGATGGGCATCGCGAACGCCGAGGGCTATTTCGGCAAGGTCGTGTTCACCGGCAGCCACGAGAACGCCGTCCTGGCGCTGTCGCAGGGAACCGTTGATGTGGCCGCCAACCAGTGGACCAACGAGGACGATTCCACGCTCGCCCAGATGCTGACCAAGGGCATGCTGAAGAATGCCGACGGCTCGGCGATGAAGAAGGATGATTTCCGCATCATCCACAAGTCGGCGCTGATCATCAACGGCCCCTATGCGTACAACACCGATCTTCCGGAGGATCTGAAGGCTGCGATCGCAAAGGCCTTTTTCGACGCCCCGACCAAGGACAAGGCCGCCTTCGACCGTCTGTCCGACGGCCAGAAGAAGGGCTTCCATCCCGCCGCCACCAAGGATTGGGACGGCACCATCGAGCTGATCAAGTTCGTCGACGGTTTGCGCAAGAAGGCGAGCTGATCGCACGCCTGACGTCACGAGGGCCGGGCGCATAGCCCGGCCCTTTCTCTCCACTCAACTCCGAACCGGACTGGCACGCGTCGATGGCGACCGCCGTATCCATTCTTCCAGCGCAGCAACTGGCGACGCTGGAGGACGCCTACCGCAAGTCCGTCGCACGCAAGCGGCTGAAGGCCGCGCTGGCAACGGCGGCATTCTGTGCGGTGCTGGTGATCGCGGCGTTCGGCGCGGAAGTGAACCTGCGCACGCTGTTCACCTATTTCGGCAATTTCGTCAGCTATTTCGATCGCATCCTGACGCTGGATTCCGGCGCGCGGGTCTGGACCGATCCCGCCGAATGGTTCTGGGGTTGGCATAAATGGCTGAAGATGCTCGGCGAGACGATCCTGATCAGCTATGTCGGCACGCTGACGGGGGCCGTGCTCGCCTTCACGCTCAATTTCTTCGCGGCCCAGAATACGTCGCCGGGCCCGTGGGTACGTTTCGCGATCCCCCGCCTGCTGGAATTCGCGCGCACCGTTCCCGGCATCGTGTTCGCGCTGATCTTCGTGATCGCGTTCGGCCTCGGGCCGATGGCCGGCGTACTGGCGATCGCGATCCACACCACCGGGGCGCTCGGCAAGCTGTTCGCCGAGATCGTCGAGAACGCCGACATGAAGCCGGTCGAGGGCATCCGCTCCACCGGCGCGAGCTGGCTGTCCTGCATGCGCTTTGCCGTGCTGCCGCAGGTCTCGGCCGGCTATGCCAGCTATGCGCTGCTGCGCTTCGAGATCAACGTCCGCGAGGCGTCGGTGATGGGCTTCGTCGGCGCCGGCGGCATCGGCCAGGAGCTGGTGGTCGCGATCCGCAAGTTCTACTATTCCGACGTCAGTGCCATCCTCATCACCATCATCGTCACCGTCTTCATCATCGACATCTCGACCGGTTGGCTGCGCGGCCGGCTGTTCGGCAAGGAGACCCGTCGATGAGCAAGATGCCGAGGCCGGACACCACGGAACTGCGCGCGAAGTACCCCGGCGTCTTCGAACGTCCCGCATCGGCACGGCTGGCGATGCCGGCCATGATCGCGGCGGCGCTCGCGATCTTCGTGTTCGGACTGGTCGATCTCGATTTCTCGCCGTCCAGGCTGATCGCGGGCCTCGGCCAGCTCGGCTGGATCACCATGCTGATGCTCCCGCCGAATCCGGGCTCGTCGTTCCCGCTCTACATGCAAGCGCTCGGCGAGACGCTGTCGATCGCGGTGCTCGGCACCACGCTCGCCGCGCTGCTGGCGCTGCCGGTCAGCCTGCTGGCGGCGCGCAACATCATCCCCTCGAATCTGATCCGCTTTCCGGTGCGCCGCTTCCTGGACTCGATCCGCGGCGTCGACACGCTGATCTGGGCGCTGGTCTGGATCAACGTCGTCGGTCTCGGCCCGTTCGCCGGCGTGCTCGCGATCATGGTGTCCGACTTCGGCGCGTTCGGAAAACTGTTCTCGGAGGCGATCGAGGCGGCGGATCGCAAGCAGGTCGAGGGTATCCGCGCCTCCGGTGGCAACGCGCTGCACGAGATCCGCTTCGGCCTGCTGCCGCAGGTGTTGCCCGTGATCGCCGGGCAGGTGCTCTACTTCATCGAGTCGAACACGCGTTCGGCGACCATCATCGGCATCGTCGGCGCCGGCGGCATCGGCTTGCAGCTCGCCGAGCAGATCCGCGTGCTGGAATGGCAGAAGGTGTCGTTCCTGATCCTGATGATCCTGATCGCGGTTGCCGCGATCGATTTCATCTCCAGCAAGCTGCGCTTTGCGATCATCGGGCAAAGGGCGGTGGTGTAGCTTCTTCTTCGCCTCTCCCCGCGTGCGGGGAGAGGCGGGAATTTTCGCGCAGCGCAAATTCCGGGTGAGGGGGACTCTCCGCACACTCAAAGCTTTCGAAGTCGCGGAGACAGCCCCTCACCCCAACCCTCTCCCCGCAAGAGCGGGGCGAGGGAGCAGAAGCACGTCAACCATTCTCGACCAGAAACTCGACGCGCTCGGCAGCGAAGCGCGAGCGCTTGGTCACCAGTGGCCGGTCCAGCATGTCGACGTCGGTGGCGTCGACCACCAGCACCGGCCGTCCCAGCGGCAGGTCGAGCCGCGCGGCGTCGGTCGCATCGACGATCGCCGCGGTGATCCGGGTCGAGGCGCGGTGGTAGTCCTTGACGCCGTAATGTCCGAGCAGCTTGGTCATCGAGCGAACGTTGGCGAACACGCTGCCGGCATCGGGAAACCGCTCGGCCGACAGCCAGGTGGTGGAAACGCAGATCGGCGTCCGGTCGGCGAGCCGCACCGCTTCGATCCGGATCAGTGGCGCGCCGATCTTCAGGCCCAGTTCGCGTGCGATCTCGCGGTTGGCAATGTCGTCGCCTGCCTCGATCAGCTGGCCGCGCGGCTCGTGACCGCCGGCGCCGACGATCTCGGAAAATCGCGTGCGTGAGCGCAAGGGATAGGCGAGGCGCTGGGCTTCGACATAGGTGCCGCTGCCGCGCTCCGCGCGCACCAGGCCGCGCTCGGCCAATGCGGCGAGCGCCCGCCGCACGGTGTGGCGGTTGACCCGGTACGTCTCGGCGATCTCCATCTCGCCGGGCAGCTTTTCGCCGGCGGCAAAGCGGCCGTCAGCGATGCCGCGCTCGATGCCGTCGGCGACCTGCCGCCACAAGGCGACGCCGGAACTTTCCTGCATGCTCATGGCGCGGTGATACCAGAAATCTTTGGTTTGTCACGAAACAGTCATGGCGCTCCGCTATCAAGTTGTCTAGTATCATAGACAACTTGATGCAAGCAAGGTTGCCCAAAGGTTGCTCATGAGTTCGACCGGACCAAACAGCAAACAGGCCCAGCGCAAGGCCGCGATGACGGTGCTGGCGCACGCCGCCGCGACCGACATCGCAGGCAGGCTGGCAGCGATCGCGGTGCCCGCGCATGAGAACCTGCGCGAGCCGGAAAATGGCCTTGTGATGCTGCGCGGACGGATCGGCGGCGACGGTGCGCCGTTCAATCTCGGCGAGGCGACGGTGTCGCGCGCGGCGGTGCGGCTCGCGACCGGCGAGGTCGGCTTCGGCTACACGCTCGGCCGCGACGCGCGGAAGGCGCAGATGATCGCGCTGTGCGACGCCATGGTGCAGTCGGCGGAGCTGTCCGGCGAGGTGGAGGCCAAGGTGATCGCGCCGCTGCGCGTCGCCATGAACGCCGAACGCGACCGCAAGGCGGCGGAAACCGCGGCGACGCGGGTCGATTTCTACACGATGGTGCGCGGTGAGGGATGATGCAATGACGACGATTGCCGAAATGCCCGCGGGCTTTGCCGACAAGGTGCTGTCGGCGCAGTCGACTTTCCGTTCCGTGATGGATGCGATGGCGCGCCCGGGTAGCGTGCAGCACGTCGCCGCGAGCGTGGGAACGCCCGCCGGCATGATGCGCGGCTCGGCCGCGATCGCGCTGACGCTGTTCGATCACGACACGCCGATCTGGCTTGACGCTGCGATGTCGGCGACGCCGGACGTCGCCCGCTGGCTGAAGTTTCACGCCAGCGCGCCGGTGGTGGCCGATTCCTCGATCGCGAGCTTCGCTTTGATCGGCGATGCCGCGAGCCTGCCGGCGCTGGATCGCTTCGCATTCGGCAGCAGCGAATATCCTGACCGGTCGACCACGCTGATCCTGCAAGTCGACAGCCTGTCGCAGGGCCCGGCCTTCGAGCTGAAAGGGCCCGGCATCGACGGCAGCGCCGTGCTGCAGGCGATGATCAAGCCGCGCGACCTGTTCCAGCGGCTTGCGATCAACGAAACCCTGTTCCCGCGCGGCATCGATGTCGTGCTGGTCCATGACGATGCCATTGTGGCGATCCCGCGCACCACGCGGCTGATCGCAAGCGGAGTGTGAGCGATGTATGTAGCCGTCAAGGGAGGCGAGCGCGCCATCGAGAACGCCCATCGTCTGCTCGCGCATGAGCGGCGCGGCGACCGCGACGTGCCCGAGGTGACGCTGGCGCAGATCTCCGAGCAGCTCGCGCTTGGTGTCGATCGCGTGATGACCGAAGGCTCGCTCTACGACCGCGAGCTCGCGGCGCTCGCGATCAAGCAGGCGCGCGGCGACATGATCGAGGCGATCTTCCTGGTCCGCGCCTTTCGCGCCACGTTGCCGCGCTTTGGCGCCGCCGAGCCGATCAACACCGGCGAGATGCAGGTGCGGCGGCGGATCTCCTCGACCTTCAAGGACGTTCCGGGCGGCCAGATCCTGGGGCCGACCTTCGACTACACCCATCGCCTGCTCGATCCGCAGCTCGCGGAAGGCTTTGTGCCGGAGCAGCCGGCGACCGCGGAGGCCTCGCAGGCCGCCACGCCGCGGGTCACCGACATCCTCGGCCGCGACGGCCTGATCGAACCCTCGCCGCAGGCAGATAGCGAAACGCCGGTCGGCGACCTCACGCGCGAGCCGCTGAGCTTTCCGGCAGATCGCGATTTGCGGCTGCAGAACCTGGCGCGCGGCGACGAGGGCTTCCTGCTCGCGCTCGGCTACTCGACGCAGCGCGGCTACGGCCGCAATCATCCCTTCGCCGGCGAGATCCGCTTCGGTGAGGTCGAGGTCGAGTTCTTCGCCGAGGACGCGGGCTTTGCCGTGCCGCTGGGCTCGATCGAATTGACCGAGTGCCAGATGGTCAACCAGTTCAAGGGCTCGACCACCGAGGCGCCGTGCTTTACCCGCGGCTATGGCCTCGCCTTCGGGCAGAGCGAACGCAAGACCATGTCGATGGCGCTGGTCGATCGTGCGCTGCGTGCGCGCGAGCTCGGCGAGGAGGCGGCGGCGCCAGCGCAGGACGAGGAGTTCGTGATGTCGCACTCCGACAATGTCCAGTCGACCGGCTTCGTCGAGCATCTCAAGCTGCCGCACTATGTCGACTTCCAGTCCGAGCTCGGCCTCTTGCGCAAGCTGCGGCAGGAGTTTGCGGAAGCAAACGAGGCCGTGGAAATGCAGGAGGCCGCGGAATGAACGCGCCGACGTACAATTTCGCCTATCTCGACGAGCAGACCAAGCGGATGATCCGCCGCGCGATCCTCAAGGCGATCGCGATCCCCGGCTACCAGGTGCCGTTTGCGAGCCGCGAGATGCCGATGCCCTATGGCTGGGGCACCGGCGGCGTGCAGGTGACGGCGGCGATCCTCGGTCCCGACGACGTGCTGAAGGTGATCGACCAGGGCTCGGACGACACCACCAATGCGATCTCGATCCGGAAGTTCTTCGGCAAGACCGCGGGTGTCGCGACCACGACCTCGACCACGGACGCGACCGTGATCCAGACCCGGCATCGCATTCCCGAGGCGTCGCTGCATGCCGGACAGGTGCTGGTCTATCAGGTGCCGATCCCCGAGCCGCTGCGCTTCCTCGAGCCGCGCGAGACCGAGACACGGCGCATGCACGCGCTCGCCGAATACGGGCTGATGCACGTCAAGCTCTACGAGGACATCGCGCGCTTTGGCCATATCGCCACCGCCTACGCCTATCCGGTGAAGGTGAACGCACGCTACGTGATGGACCCGTCGCCGACACCGAAATTCGACAATCCGAAGATGGACAATTGCTCGGCGCTGCAGCTGTTCGGCGCCGGCCGCGAAAAGCGCATCTACGCGATCCCGCCCTACACCACCGTGGTCTCGCTGGATTTCGAGGATCACCCGTTCACGCGCTACCGCTTCAACGCGCCCTGCGCGCTGTGCGGCGCCGACAATTCCTATCTCGACGAGATCGTCACCGACGACAAGGGCGGTCGGATGTTTGTCTGCTCCGACACGGACTTCTGCGAGCAGCGCCAGGCCGCCGGCCATCACGGCACCGAGAGCGCAGCGCCGCACAAGGAGAAGGCGCATGTCTGAGCTCTCGAGCCTCGACAACGATGAGCCGCTGCTGGTGGCCGAGGGGCTTGCCAAGAATTACGGCCGGCTTGCCGCCTGTCGCGACGTCTCGTTCGCGCTCTATCCGGGCGAGGTGCTGGCGATCGTCGGCGAGTCCGGCTCGGGCAAGTCGACGCTGCTGCAGCTGCTCTCGGCGCAGCTCGCGCCGAGCGCCGGCCGGGTGTGCTACCGGATGCGCGACGGCGTGCTGCGCGATCTCGCCGAGCTCGGCGAGGCCGAGCGGCGCTTCCTGTTTCGCACCGACTGGGGCTTCGTGCACCAGGACCCGGCGCAAGGCCTGCGCATGGGCGTGTCGGCCGGCGCCAATGTCGGCGAGCGGCTGATGGCGGTCGGCTGGAATCATTACGGCCGCATCCGCGACACCGCGTCGACCTGGCTGGAGCGGGTCGAGATCGATACCGGCCGCATCGACGACGCGCCGAAGACCTATTCCGGCGGCATGCGGCAGCGGCTGCAGATCGCACGCAACCTCGTCACCGAGCCGCGGCTGGTGTTCATGGACGAGCCGACCGGCGGCCTCGATGTTTCGGTGCAGGCGCGTTTGCTCGACCTGATGCGCAACCTCGTCAGCGAGCTCGGACTTGCCGCGATCGTCGTGACCCACGATCTTGCGGTGGCGCGGTTGCTCTCGCATCGCGTGATGGTGATGAAGGGCGGCCGCGTCATCGAGACCGGCCTCACCGACCAGGTGCTCGACGATCCGCGCGAGCCTTACACGCAGCTGCTCGTTTCCTCGATTCTTCCGCCATGAGCGTGCCAATGACCGCGATGATCGAACTCGCCAACGCCGAGAAGACCTTCACCATGCATCTGCAGGGCGGCGTCGAACTGCCCGTGGTGCGCGGCGTCTCGTTCCATGCCGATCCGGGTGAGTGCGTGGTGCTGTCGGGCCCGTCGGGCGCCGGCAAATCCTCGATCCTGAAGATGATCTTCGGCAACTACCGCTGTGACAACGGCCGGATCGGCATCCGCCATCACGGCAAGGTTGTCGACCTTGCCACCGCCGAGCCGCGCCAGGTGCTCAGCATCCGCCGCTCGACCATCGGCTATGTCAGCCAGTTCCTGCGTGCCGTGCCGCGGGTGGCGACGATCGACGTCGTCGCCGAACCCTTGATCGTCAACGGCGTGGCGCGCGAGGAGGCCCGCACGCGCGCCGGCCAGCTGCTGCGCCGGCTCAACATTCCGGAGCGGCTGTGGACCTTGCCGCCCTCGACCTTCTCCGGCGGCGAGCAGCAGCGGGTCAACATTGCGCGCGGCTTCATCTCGGACCTGCCGATCCTGCTGCTGGACGAGCCGACCGCTTCGCTCGACGCGGCGAATCGCGCCGTGGTGGTCGAGCTGATCGCGGAGAAGAAAACCAAGGGCGTCGCGATGGTCGCGATTGTCCATGACGACGAAATCCGTCATCTGATTGCCGACCGCATCGTCGATGTGACCTCGTTCGCCGCTGCTGCCTGAAGGACCGTTTGAAATGACCGCCAAGCAAGACACCATCATCGGCAACGCCCGGCTGGTCCTCGCCGATCGCGTGATCGAGCAGGGCTGGGTCGCGATATCAGACGGCAGGATCGCGGAATTCGGCGAGGGCAGGGCGCCCGAGGCCGCCGAGGATGCCGGCGGCGACCTCCTGATGCCCGGGCTGATCGAGCTGCACACCGACCATCTCGAGATGCACTATGTGCCGCGACCGAAGGTGTTCTGGAATCCGGTCGCGGCCGTGATCTCCTATGATGGTCAGCTCGCGACCTCAGGCATCACCACGGTGCTGGATTCGCTGCGGGTCTGGCGCGAGGACGGTGCCGAGGATGTCGACGGCCGCGCCGGCGTGCTGGCGGCGGCGATCGCGGCGGCGCGCGAGGAGAATCTGCTGCGCGCCGATCACTTCCTGCATCTGCGCTGCGAGGTGCCGATGCCTGATGTCGTCGCCGAGGCCAAGGAACTGATCGACCGGCCGGACGTGCGGCTGATGTCGCTGATGGACCACACGCCCGGCCAGCGCCAGTTCCGCGACGAGGTGAAGCTGCGCGACTACTATCGCGGCAAGGGCGGCGGCATGACCGACGCCCAGCTCGACGTGCTGTTCGCGCGCCGCTTCGCCTATCAGAAGGAATATGCTGTTGCGAACACCCGCGCCATCGTCGCGCTGGCGCATGAGTACAGGATCCCGCTGGCGAGCCATGACGACACCACGGATGAAAACGTGGTCGACGCCGTCAACGACAAGGTCGCGGTGGCGGAGTTCCCGACAACGATGGAAGCCGCGCGCGGGCTGCATGCCGCCGGCATCGACATCCTGATGGGCGCGCCGAATGTGGTGCGTGGCGGCTCGCACTCCGGCAATATCGCGGCCGTCGATCTCGCCAATGAGGGCATGCTCGATATCCTGTCGTCGGACTACATCCCGTCCAGCCTGCTGATGGCGGCGCTGCAATTGCCGCGGCATGTGCCGGCGATCGATCTCGCTTCCGCCGTGCGCACCGTGACCAAGACACCGGCCGAGGCGGTCGGGCTCAACGACCGCGGCGAGATCGCGATCGGCCGGCGCGCCGACCTGATCCGCGTGCACGTCGCGCGCGATCTGCCTGTCGTGCGCAGCGTCTGGCGCGAAGGGGGGAGGGTCGCATGACCGATGCATCCGTCGTCGCCGATCGGCGCGCCGGAATCGGTCCCGGCCGGCTGATCCTGGTGGTCGGCCCGAGCGGTGCCGGCAAGGATACGCTGCTTGGGTTCGCCAAGGCGGCCTGTCGCGATGATCGCGATGTCGTGTTTCCCCGCCGGCTGATCACCCGCCAGGCCTCGGCGTCGGAGGACAATGAGGAGGTCAGCGCGGAAAGCTTCCAGCGCGCGGTGGCCGCCGGTGACTACGCCATGCACTGGGAAGCGCACGGCCATCGCTACGCGCTGTCGCGGTCGATCAACGACGATATCGGTGCAAGACGCACCGTGATCGCGAACGTCTCGCGCACCGTGATCGCGGCGGCGCGCCGCAACTATGCCAATGCTGTCGTGGTGCTGGTCACGGCGCCGCCGGATGTGCTGGCCGCGCGGCTCGCAATGCGGGCGCGCAGCAGCGACGGCCTTCTCGAGCAGCGGCTGGCCCGTACCGTCGACGAGAGCACGTCGATGCCCGATTTCACCATCGTCAATTCCGGCACCGCCGACTATCATGCGCGACAACTTGTCCGCATCATCAAGGGCGAACGCTGGGACGACTAGAGCGTTTTCGAGCGAAGTGGATCCCGGTTCGCGTGAAGAAAACGCGTCGAAAAGGAAGCAGAGGAGAACGGCACGAATGTCGGTGATCGAAACGGTCGAGCAACTTGAGGCGATCTACGGCTTCCCGAACGACGCGTCGACCGTGAAGGTCGCCGATCACGTGACTCCGCTCTATCGTGTGCTCATCGAGAAGTCGCCGTTCGTGTCGCTTGCGACCGCAGGCCCCGAAGGGCTCGATTGCTCGCCGCGCGGCGACCTGCCGGGCTTCGTGCGCATCCATGATGCGAAGACGCTGATGATACCGGATCGCCGCGGCAACAATCGCTGCGATTCGCTGCGCAACATCGTTCGCGATCCCCGCGTCGGCTTGCTGTTCCTGATTCCCGGCTCGGGCAGCACGCTGCGCATCAACGGCCGCGCTTATGTCACGGCCGAACCGGAACTGCTCGCTTCCTTCATGATGGAAGGCAAGGCGCCGCGCACGGTGATCGTAATGCATGTGGAGGAGATCTACTTCCAGTGTGCGCGCGCGATCGTGCGCTCCGATCTCTGGAATCCGGACAAGCGGGTCGATCCGGAGGCGTTGCCGACGCCGGGCCAGATCCTCGCCGAGATGAGCGAGCACACGGTCGGCGGCGACAAATACGATCGGGAATGGCCGGAGCGCGCGCGGCAGACGATGTGGTAATCCGCGCGGATGGCTGGGAAGCATGATCCGGAAAAGTGCGAAGCGGTTTTCCCTGCGACAAACGCGAAGCGTTTGCGCGGAGATCATGCTCAAACAAAAGCGCTATAGCGCGCTGACGATTGAACCCATCGCGCTTTAGGCTTCAGCCCGGTCTTCCCAGTCTTCCCAGGTCACGTCGTTGTTGATCTCGAGGTAGCGCGCAACGGCGACGCCGATCGTCGGGAAGAAGTTGTTTTCGCCGAGTTGCGCCAGCAGGCCGAATTTCTTCAGCTTGTCCTTGACGGGATCCTTGAGCTCGGCAAAGCACAGCTCGATCTTCTGTGCGTGCAACGCCTCGTCCAGCTCGGCGAGAATGTCGCCCGCGGTCACGTCCACGCTGGTGACCGGCTCGGCCGTGACCACCAGCCAGCGCACCGGGGTCGGAGATTTCGCCACCGCATCCAGCGCGCGTTCCTTGAAGAACTCGGCATTGGCAAAGAACAGCGGCGCATCCCACCGGAACAGCACCAGCCCGGGGATCTGGCGCGCATCCGGGTATCGCGTGATGTCGTGATAGCCCTTCACGCCGGAGGCGCGGCCCAGCACCGCGGAATGCGGCCGCCAGCCGTCCCACAAGAACTCGACGATGGCGAGCACGATGGCGAGGCCTATTCCGGGAATCACGCCGAGCACGGCCACACCGACAAAACAGACCATCGATAGCCAGAACTCCCACTGCTGAATGCGGTAGATTCGCCTGAGGTCGCCGATCTCAAACAGGCCGAGCGCGGCGGCGATGACGACGGCGGCCAATGCGGCGTTGGGCAGGTGCTGCAGCAAATTCGGCGCCATCAGCAGCAGAAAGGCGATGGCCAGCGCGCCGATGACGCTGGTCAATTGAGTGCGCGCTCCGGCAGCTTCCGCTACAGGCGTGCGCGATCCGCTGCTGCTGATCGGAAAACCCTGAAAAAAGCCGGCCGCCAGATTGGCCGCGCCGAGCCCCACCATCTCCTGGTTGGGATCAACACGATCGCCCAATCGTCCCGCATAGGCGCGCGAAAGCACGCTGGTGTCGGCGAACGACACCAGCGCGACGGCGCTGCCGCCGATCAGCACCTGCACGATGTCGCCATAGCTGATCCGGGGAATGGCAAATCCCGGCAGGCCCTGGGGAAGCGAACCCAGGACTGTCACGCCGAAGCGTGCCCCGAGATCGAAAACGCCGGTGATGACCGTCGCCGCGACGACGGCAATCAGAATGCCCGGCAGCCGCTTGTTCCGGGCGAGCAGCAGGATCACCGCCAGCGTCGCTGTGCCGATCCCGAGGGTCGCCCAATGCGTCTTTCCGTCGACGATTGCTCCGACGACCGCCCAGAGGCTGCGCAGAGGTCCATCGCCTTCAATGGAAAAGCCGAACAGCTTTGGCAGCTGGCTGATCAGCACGGTCAGGGCTATTCCGTTCATGTAGCCGTAGCGGATCGGCTTGGAGAGAAGCTCGGTCAGGAATCCCAACCGCGCGATGCCCGCCACGATGCATATCGTTCCGGAGACGACGGCCATCATGGCGGCCAAGGTTGCCGCGCGCAGGGGATCGCCGCCCGACAGCGGAACCACGACGCCGAGGATGATGGCCGCAAGCGCCGAGTCCGGTCCAAGGACAAGGATGCGGCTCGGCCCGAACAACGCGTACACGAGCAGCGGAACGATCGTCGCATAGAGCCCGTAGATGCCGGGCAGGCCGGATGCTTCCGCATAGGCGATGCCGACCGGGACCAGCATGGTCGCGAGCACCAGCCCGGCGACGATGTCGTGTGGGAGCCAAGCCGCTTGATATCGACGCAGCGTGTCGAGACCCGGCAGCCAGCCGGTCCAATGATTCATCCCCGGTCACTCCCAACTTCGTTGGGGCTCGCAGGCGCTTGACGTGAACCGCTCTACCCCTTCGCCTGCTCATCAAACGCTTTCAGCGACACCGCTGCAATCTCGCGCAGCGCGTTGCGGTCGGCGCCCGAGGAGGCCATCACGCACATGCCTGATGTTACCGCGGAGAGATAGCGGGCAAGGGTGGCCGGATCGGCGCTTTCACCCAGGTCGCGTTCGGCCTTTGCGCGGACAAAACGTTCATGCAACTGGTCCTCGGTTCGGGTGCGGCGCGCTGCCAGTTCAAATGGAACATTCTCCGAGCCGGTGCCGCAGGCAAGGCCGCCCTGGACCAGCAGACAGCCGGGCGGGTTGGCGGGATCGGTCTGGGCGTCCGCGTGCTCCATCAGAAATCGTTCGGCTACCTCTCGGGCGGTGGCGGCGCCCAAAACCTTTTCCATCCAGGCGTCGCGTTTCTCGGTGTAGCGGTCGAGCGCGGCCTTCAGCAGACCCTCCTTGCTGCCGAAGGCGGCGTAGAGACTCGGGGGATTGATGTTCATCGCCTCGGTGAGCTGGGCGATCGTCGCGCCCTCGTAACCGTGACGCCAGAACACATCCATGGCCTGGTCCAAAGCGGCGTCCGCGTCGAAAGCGCGGGGGCGTCCCATTCCCATATTTCGTTGCTCCGTAAGCCGGGTGCCGTTTCTATGACGGATTGTCCCTGGCTTATCCTCTTGTTGCACGTGATGTTTTTCCGCGACTTCCCATTTCCCCATGAATGAGATAAGAAATTCATAGTGCTCGATACATAAGTATCTTGCGAACCGGCGTCCAGCTCCACATCTGTAGCGAACACTACAGATATCTGGAGCGCGTGAATGCCCTCGTCAACCCAAAATCCCCGTTCCGGCCGCTTCCGACGTGTCGTCGGCGGTATCGTGATCCTTGGCGCCGTCGCGGTGGCCGGTTCGATCGCGACCGGCCACTATTTTCATGCCGCACAGGCGACCGCGACTGCCGCGGCTCCCGAGCCGGCGGTCCCGGTCACCGTTGCCGTGATCCAGCCGCGGCCGACCACCTTGTTCGATGACTTTTCGGGCCGGCTCGAAGCCGTCGATCGTGTCCAGCTCCGGCCGCGGGTGGCCGGTGCGATCCTTTCGACCAACTTCACCGAGGGCGCGCTGGTGAAGTCCGGCGATATTCTGTTCAAGATCGACCCTGCGCCCTACGCCGCCGAGGTCGATCGCGCCCAGGCGCAGCTCGAGGCCGCCAAGGCCCGCGTCGTGTTCACCACGAGCGAAGTCGAGCGCGGCGCGCAGCTGGTTGGCAACAACATCGTGACCAAGCGCGATTTCGACCAGCGCGACAACGCCAATCGCGAGGCAGTCGCCAACGTTAAGGCCGCCGAGGCCGCGCTCCAGACGGCCAAACTCAATCTCGACTACACCGAGGTGCGGGCACCGGTCGACGGCCGGGTCGGCAGGATCGAGGTCACCGTCGGCAATCTCGTCGCGGCAGGTACGTCTTCGCCGGTCCTGACCTCGCTGGTCTCGGTCAATCCGATCTATGCGAGCTTCGATGCCGACGAGGAAGTCGTGCTGCGCGCGCTGAACTCGATCGCGGACGCCTCCGGCAAGCGCGGCAATCTCGACCAGATTCCGGTCGACATGGTGACGTCGGGCGGCCTCGGCGCCAAGGGGCACATCCAGCTGATCGACAACCAGGTCAACGGGCAGAGCGGCACCATCCGCGTCCGCGCCGTGTTCAAGAACGATGACGGCCGGCTGATCCCGGGGCAATTCGCCCGCGTGCGCATGGGCCAGCCCAAGCAGCAGACGCTGGTGCTGATCGACGAGCGCGCCGTCGGCACCGACCAGGACAAGAAGTTCGTCATGCTGGTCGGCGACGACAGCCGCGCGGTCTATCGCTCCGTCACGCTTGGCGGCGCGGTCGATGGCCTGCGGATTGTGACCGCCGGCCTTAAATCCGGCGACCGCATCGTCGTCAACGGCCTGCAGCGCGTGCGTCCGGGTGCGCTTCTGAAGATGGAAGTCGCCGAAATGGGCGCACGCGACATGCAGCAGGCATCCACTGAAACCAACCAGCACGTCGTGCAGCGCTAGGCGCTGCGCACGGGGGCGGAGCCATGAATCTCTCAAAATTCTTCATCGACCGGCCGATCTTCGCCGGCGTGCTTTCGATCCTGATCTTCCTGGCCGGCCTGATTTCGCTGCTGGCGATGCCGATCTCGGAATATCCCGACGTGGTGCCGCCGTCGGTCGTGGTGCGCGCGACCTATCCCGGCGCCAATCCGAAGGTGATCGCCGAGACCGTCGCGACCCCGATCGAGGAGCAGATCAACGGCGTCGAGGGCATGCTCTATATGTCGAGCCAGGCGACCACCGACGGCGCGATGACGCTGACGGTGACGTTCCGGCTCGGCACCGACCCCGACAAGGCGACGCAGCTGGTGCAGAACCGCGTGCAGCAGGCCGAGCCGCGCCTGCCGGCCGTGGTGCGCCAGCTCGGCATCATCACCAAGAAGAGCTCGCCCGACCTCACCATGGTCGTGCATCTGCTGTCGCCAAACAACCGCTATGACATGACGTATCTGCGCAACTACGCGGTGCTCAACGTCAAGGACCGGCTGGCGCGGATCGACGGCGTCGGCGACGTCCAGCTCTATGGCGCCGGCGACTATTCGATGCGGGTCTGGGTCGACCCGCAGAAGGCCGCCGAGCATTCGTTGACCGCGAGCGACGTCGTGCGCGCGATCCAGGCCCAGAACGTCGAGGCCGCCGCCGGCGTGGTCGGCTCCTCGCCCAGCGTCAAGGGCATCGACCTCCAGCTCTCCGTCAACGCCGAGGGACGGCTGTCGACCGAGGAGCAGTTCGGCGACATCGTGGTCAAGACCGGTTCGGCCGGCGAAGTGGTGCGGCTGCGCGACGTCGCGCGGGTCGAGCTCGGCGCCTCCGAATACGGCCTGCGCTCGCTGCTCGACAACAAGCAGGCGGTCGCGATCCCGATCTTCCAGGCGCCCGGTTCGAACGCGCTGGAGATCTCCGACCATGTCCGCGCGACGATGGCCGAGATCAAGAAGAACATGCCGGAAGGCGTGTCGTACCAGATCGTCTACGATCCGACGCAATTCGTGCGCTCGTCGATCGAGGCCGTCATCCACACGCTGCTCGAGGCGGTCGCGCTCGTCGTGCTGGTCGTGATCCTGTTCCTGCAGACCTGGCGCGCCTCGATCATTCCATTGATCGCGGTCCCGGTGTCGATCGTCGGCACTTTCGCGGTGATGCATGTGTTCGGATTCTCGATCAACGCGCTCAGCCTGTTCGGCCTGGTGCTGGCGATCGGCATCGTGGTCGACGACGCCATCGTCGTGGTCGAGAACGTCGAGCGTAACATCGAGTCCGGCCTGTCGCCGCGCGACGCCACCAACCAGGCGATGCGCGAAGTGTCCGGCCCGATCATCGCGATCGCGCTGGTCTTGATCGCGGTGTTCGTGCCACTCGCCTTCATCTCCGGCCTCACCGGACAGTTCTACAAGCAGTTCGCGCTGACCATCGCGATCTCGACCGTGATATCGGCGATCAATTCGCTGACGCTGTCGCCGGCGCTGTCGGCGCTGCTCTTGAAGGGCCATCACGAGCCGAAGGACTGGCTGACCCGGGTCATGGAAAGGTCGCTCGGCTGGTTCTTCCGTGGCTTCAACAAGGTCTTTACGAAATCCTCCGAGAACTACGGCCGCACCGTCACCAAGGTGATCTACGGCAAGGCCGTGGTGATCGGCCTCTATGTGCTGCTGATCGGCCTCACCGGCGTGCTGTTCAAGCAGGTGCCTGGTGGATTCGTGCCGGGCCAGGACAAGCAGTATCTGGTCGGCTTTGCCCGGCTGCCCGACGGCGCGACGCTTGACCGCACCGAGGAAGTGATCCGCAAGATGAGCGACATCGCGCTGACCCAGCCCGGCGTCGAAAGCTCAGTGGCGTTCCCCGGCCTGTCGATCTCCGGCTTCACCAACTCCTCCAACGCCGGCATCGTGTTCTCGACCTTGAAGCCGTTCGACGAGCGCAAGGATCCCTCGCTCAGCGGTCCGGCGATCGCGGCGGCGCTGAACAAGAAATATGCCGGCATCCAGGACGCCTTCATCGCCATGTTCCCGCCGCCGCCGGTCAACGGTCTCGGCACCATCGGCGGCTTCAAGCTGCAGATCGAGGACCGCGCCGGCCTCGGCTATGAGGCGCTGAACGACGCGACCAAGGCATTCATGGCGGCGATGCAGAAGGCGCCGGAGATCGCCGGCGTGTTCTCGAGCTTCCAGGTCAACGTGCCGCAGCTGTTCGCCGACATCGACCGTACCAAGGCGTTGCAGCTCGGCGTGCCGGTCACGGAAGTCTTCAACACGCTGCAGATCTATCTCGGCTCCTACTATGTCAACGACTTCAATAAATTCGGCCGCACCTATTCGGTCTATGTGCAGGCCGACGCGCCGTTCCGCGCGCGTGCCGACGACATCAGGCAGCTCAAGGTGCGCTCGTCGTCGGGTGACATGGTGCCGCTGTCGGCGCTGCTGAAGGTCCGCCAGAGCGCAGGTCCGGAGCGTGCGATCCGCTACAACGGCTTCCTGTCGTCGGACATCAACGCCGCCGCCGCGCCGGGTTATTCCTCCGGCCAGGCGCAGGAGGCGGCGACGCGGATCGCGGCCGAAGTGCTGCCGCCCGGATTCGCTTTCGAATGGACCGATCTGACCTATCAGGAGTTCATCGCCGGCAATTCCGGAATCTGGGTGTTTCCGCTGGCGATCCTCTTGGTGTTCCTGGTGCTCGCCGCGCTCTATGAAAGCCTGGCGCTGCCGCTCTCGATCATCATGATCGTGCCGATGGGGCTGTTGGCCGCGATGTTCGGGGTCTGGCTGTCGAAGGGCGACAACAACGTCTTCACCCAGATCGGCCTGATCGTGCTGGTCGGATTGTCGGCCAAGAACGCCATCCTGATCGTCGAATTCGCGCGCGAGCTCGAATTCGCCGGGCGGTCACCGATCCGTGCCGCGATCGAGGCGAGCCGGCTGCGGTTGCGGCCGATCCTGATGACCTCGATGGCGTTCATCATGGGCGTGCTGCCGCTGGTGCTGTCGACCGGCGCGGGCTCGGAGATGCGGCGCGCAATGGGCGTCGCGGTGTTCTCCGGCATGATCGGCGTCACGGTGTTCGGCCTGTTTTTGACGCCGGTGTTCTATGTGCTGCTGCGCAGCCTCACCGGGATGAAGCCGCTGACGCAGCACGGCGAGACGACCATCCCCGGAAAAGCACACGCGGCATGATGCCGCGTGTGTAAGCTCGATGTCAGCTTCGAAGGATCAGGCTGCGATATCGAGCAGCAGCAGTGACGAACCGCGGACCAGCACCTTGCGGCCCGCGGGCGTCAGCTCAAACGAGTCTCCTCGCACCGCAACATAGCCGAGCGTGACCAGGCTTTCGACGGCAAACCGGTTCAGCCGTGAAGGGTTTGCTGCGGGGGCCCGCAGCGCTTTCAGCGCATCCCACTGATCGGGTCTGAGTTCGAATTCTTCGCTCATCGGTCCAGGCACTCCAGGAGTTCTTGGCGTGCGAGATACAGAGCGCAGATGAATTTCGTGCGACCACAACGAGTCAGGATTTCGATTTATGTGGACGCGTCGTCACATCGCCGTGTCATTGGAATACTTCAATTTTTTCGAATCATTGCGGCGCGTTGACGCGTGATGTCGTCACAGTGATTAACCGGCATCGTCACATAGGTTAATCGAAACGATTGACCGGGTTAATCGTCTCGATTAACCGGGTTAATCACCTGGATTAATCGGGTTAGTCGTCGCGGTTAACCGCGACGCACACTTGCGCCGCCATCGACCGGCAACGTCACACCTGTGATGAAATTGGCCTCATCGGAGGCGAGAAACAGCGCGGCGTTGGCAACGTCCCAGCCGGTGCCCATCTTGTGACGCAGCGGCACCTTGCTGTCGCGTTCGGCCTCGACTTCGGCGCGGCTCTTCTTGAATTCGCGGGCGCGCGTGTCCACCGCCATCGGCGTGTTCATCAATCCCGGCAGGATCACGTTTGCGCGAATGCCATATTGCGCATTCTGGTAGGCGAGCTGTTCGGTGAAGGCGATCATCGCCGACTTGGTCGCCTTGTAGGCAACGTAAGGATAGGTCGTGATCGCGGCCATCGACGAGATGTTGATGATCGAGCCGCGCTGCTGCGCGCGCATGATCGGGATCACGTGCTTGGCGGCGAGGATACAGCTCTTCAGATTGATCGCCACGCAGCGGTCGAACGCCTCCTCGGTGATATCAAGCAGCTCGGCGTCGCCGCCAGAGAGACTGACGCCGACATTGTTGTGCAGGATGTCGACGCTGCCCCAGCGGCCATGTGCGTCAGCCACCATCGCCTTGATGTCGGCATTTCTGGTGACGTCGGCCTTGAAGGCGACTGAAGTCCCGCCCTTGGCCGCGATCAGATCGACGGTTTCCTGCGCCGAAGCCAGATTGTGATCGACGCACAGCACCCTGGCGCCTTCGCGCGCGAAGGTCAGCGCGGTGGCGCGGCCGTTGCCGATGCCCTCGCCGGGACTCTGGCCGGCGCCGACGACGATGGCGACGCGATCTTGCAGGCGCATGTCACTTCACTCCCTGTAGCGGGTACTGCTGCAGTACCTCCTTGTAGTGCGGTTCGTTGTCGATCTGCATGGTGGCGAGCACGCGCACCACGGCGCAGTAGAACGCGATCGTCAGCACAAGGTCAGTCATGTGCTCGTCGGAGAGATGTTGCTTGATCTCGGCGAAGGTCGCATCCGACATCGCGAGCTCGCGCACCATCTCACGGGCGCCTTTGAGGATCGCCTTCGCCAGCGGCTCGAGCTTCGAGGGTCTACCATCAGTCTCCGCGATCAAGCCCCGGATGTCTTCGTCGGTGACGCCGAACTCCTTGCCGATCTTCACATGGTGGGTGAACTCGTATTCCGACTGCTCGAGCCAGCCGACCTGGAGGATCGCGAGCTCGCGCAACCTGGGATCGAGCTTGCTCTTGAAGCGGATATAGCCGCCGATGCCGTTGAAGGCGCGCGCCATGTCCGGCGAGTTCACCAGGAGCTTGTGCAGATTGGTGTTGCGCTTGAGCATGTCGCGATATTCGGGAGCGACCTGATCGGCCTCGAGATAGGGCAGGCGGGCCATTGTTGTTGTCCTTTTTTCGGCGGCTGCGGAGGAGACGGCTGTCGCTTCAGCCGTAGAGGGCTTTGTGTTCGCTGTCGTAGTTGGCGTAGGAGTCCTTCATGCTGGCGCCGTTGAGCAGCATGGTCGCAACCACGGCGTTGTCGGCATCGAACACGCTCGAGCGCACCCACATGCTCTCGGTGCGCTTGCTGCCCGAGAGCGCCACGACCTCGCGCTCGACCCAATAGGTCTCGCCGGGGAATAGCGGCCCGCGCAAGAGACGGATCTCCTGGTCGGCGAACAGCCCGACCGCGGGGCCGCGGACCGGCAGGCGATCTTCGCGCGCGCGGTACTGGAACAGCACGCTCAGCATCTCCATCGGGATGATGGCGCGGCCCCAGGGATTGTGCTCCAGCGAATAATAGTCCGAAGGCTCGGTGATCACCTTGAGCTTGTCGGCGAGCGAGAACGGATAGAGATCGCCCATGTTCTGGTCGAAATCCATCTTGATCGCCTGCCGCGGCGTCTTCATGCCGACCTTGATGTCGGCGAGGATCACGGGATCGGTCAGCGGCTTCAATTCGCCGAGCCGGCGGCTGAGCGCCGTCTCGGTGCCGTCGCCGTCGATCGAGGCGGTGCCGCGCAGGATCTCGGTGCCGTCGCGCTTGATCATCCCGATCGTGCAAACGGTCTGGCCCGGCTTCGGCTTCTCGATCCGGGCCTGCACCTCTTCGCCTTCGAACACCGGGTTGCGGTAATGCGCCGAGAGGCATCCGGTCATGAACCAGGCGCGGCCCCAGATCCGCTCGCACAGCGGCGCGAACTGGCTGAAATGGGTCGGTCCCTCGATCGTGCCGCCGCGGAAGCCGAGCTTCTGCGCGGTTGCGTCGTCGTGAATCGAGGCGTGGGAATCGTAGGTCTGGGCCTGCAGCATCTGCTTCGGGCTGCGCCAGGGACCCACCAGCAGATCGCCGTTCTCCACGATTTCCGTCGTGAACGCGGATTCGACTGTAATCATCCTTGGTCTCCCTCTGCGTCTCCCTCTGCGCGCCACCGTTTCAAAGATGCCAGGGTTCGGCAAGCCTCGCAGAGCAACAAGCCTCGCATGCGCAACATGAGATATGTGCTGCGGCCATGGAACGGGGCTGTTCATGCATAACAAAATCAGTGCATGCTGATGCATGATCATTTCGGAAGATAATCAGACCGGTTCGGACCGGCGTGGCTGACTGACGGGGAAACTGATGGCGTTGATGGAAGTTGGACTGGACGACAAGTACCGGTTGGATACGAAACGAATCTTCCTCTCCGGTACCCAGGCGCTGGTCCGATTGCCCATGTTGCAGCGCGAACGCGACCGCGCGCACGGGCTGAACACTGCCGGCTTCATCTCCGGTTACCGCGGCTCGCCGCTCGGCATGTACGACCACGCGCTGTGGCGGGCGAAATCCTTCCTGAAGGAGCACGACATCGCCTTCGTTCCGGGCCTCAACGAGGATCTGGCGGCGACCGCGGTGTGGGGCAGCCAGCAGGTCGGCATGTTCCCCGGCGCCAAGGTCGATGGCGTGTTCGGCATCTGGTACGGCAAGGGCCCCGGCGTCGACCGCTCGCTCGACGCGCTCAAGCACGCCAATTCCGCCGGCACCTCGCCGAACGGCGGCGTGATTGCGCTGGCCGGCGACGACCATGGCTGCCAATCCTCCACCCTGGCGCATCAGAGCGAGCAGGTGTTTGCCTCGGCGCTGATGCCGGTGGTCAATCCGGCGACGCTGCAGGATTATCTCGACCTCGGCATCCTCAGCTTCGCGCTGTCGCGCTATTCCGGCTGTTGGGTCGGCTTCAAGGCGATCTCCGAGACGGTGGAAAGCTCGGCCTCGATCGTCAGCGACCCCGATCGCATCAAGATCATCACGCCCGACGATTTCGAGATGCCGCCGGACGGGCTCTCGATCCGCTGGCCGGACCCGCCGCTCGAGGCGGAGCGCCGGCTGCACGGGCCCAAGATGGAGGCGGTCGCGGCCTTCGCCCGCGTCAACCGCTTCGACCGCATCGTGCTGGATTCCAAGCCGGCACGGCTCGGCATCATGGCGACCGGCAAGGCCTATCTCGATCTGCGCCAGGCGCTCGCCGATCTCGGCATCACCGATGCCGATGCGCAGGCGCTCGGCCTGCGCATCTACAAGGTGGCGCTGACCTGGCCGCTCGAAGCGCGCGGCGCGCGTGCCTTCGCCGAGGGCCTGCAGGATGTGCTTGTCGTCGAGGAGAAGCGTGGCTTCATCGAGGACCAGCTGGTCCGCATCCTCTACAACATGGACGCCGCAAAGCGTCCCTCGGTGGTCGGCAAGCGCGATGAGAGCGGCGCTCCCTTGCTGCCGAGCGAAGGCGAGCTGACGCCGACCATGGTCGCCGCCGCCGTGGTGGCGCGGCTGCGCCGGCTCGGTCACCGCAGCCCGCTGCTGGAGCAGCGTTTGGCAAAACTCGAGGCGTTCGACCGCCCGGCCGAGGGCACGGGCACCGCGAAGCTGCAGCGCACGCCGTATTTCTGCTCGGGCTGCCCGCACAACTCGTCGACCAAGATTCCCGAGGGCAGCCGCGCCATGGCCGGGATCGGCTGTCACGGCATGGCGCTTTCGGTGCCGAACCGCAACACCCAGACCATCTCGCATATGGGTGCAGAGGGCGTGAGCTGGATCGGGCAGGCGCCGTTCACCAGCGAACAGCACGTGTTCCAGAATCTCGGCGACGGCACCTACACCCATTCCGGCTTGCTGGCGTTGCGTGCGGCGGCCGCGGCCGGCGTCAACATCACCTACAAGATCCTCTACAACGATGCGGTGGCGATGACCGGCGGACAGCCGGCCGAGGGCGGCTTTACGGTGTCGCAGATCGCGCATCAGGTCGCCGCCGAGGGCACCAGGAAGCTTGCGATCGTCTCCGACGATCCTGACAAATATCCCGCCAATTATTTTCCGCCCGGCGCGACCATTCATCATCGCCGCGAGCTCGATGCCGTGCAGCGCACCCTGCGCGAGATCGAGGGCCTCACCGTCCTGATCTACGACCAGACCTGCGCCGCCGAGAAGCGCCGCCGCCGCAAGCGCGGGCTGTTCCCCGATCCGGCCAAGCGCGTCTTCATCAACGAGCGCGTCTGCGAAGGTTGCGGCGACTGCTCGGTGGCGTCGAACTGCGTCTCGGTGCAGCCGCTGGAGACCGAGCTCGGCCGCAAGCGCCGCATCGACCAGTCGAACTGCAACAAGGATTTCTCCTGCATCGACGGCTTCTGCCCGAGCTTCGTGATGGTGCAGGATCCCAAGCTGCGCAAGGCCGACCGCACCGCCGCCGATCCCAAGGCGTTGTTCGCCGATTTGCCGACGCCGCCTGTGGCCACGTTGAGCAATCCCTACAACATCCTGATCACCGGCATCGGCGGCACCGGCGTCATCACCATCGGCGCGCTGCTCGGCATGGCCGCGCATGTCGAAGGTCTCGCCTGCTCGACGCTCGACTTCACCGGCCTGTCGCAGAAGAACGGCGCTGTCATGAGCCACGTCCGGCTTGCGCCCGCCTCCGACATGCTGACCACGGTGCGCATCGCGCCCGGCAACGCCAACCTGATCCTCGGCTGCGACCTCGTCGTCGCCACCAGCGTGCCGGCGCTGAGCCGCGCCGAGCGCGGCGTCACCCGCGCTGTCGTCAACGCGGATCTCTTGCCGACCGCAAGCTTCGTGATCGATCCCGATATCGACTTCGAAGCCAGCTCGATGCGCGATGCGCTGAACGGCGCGGTGACACCTGGCGATCTCGACATCCTCGATGCCACCGGGCTTGCCACCGCGCTGATGGGCGACAGCATCGCCACCAACGCCTTCATGCTCGGCTTTGCCTTTCAGCGCGGCGCGATCCCGCTGTCGCTGGAAGCGATTCTGAAGGCGATCGAGCTCAACGGCGCCGCCATCGAGATGAACAAGACCGCGTTCTCGTGGGGCCGGCTCGCCGCGCATGACCTGCAGCGCGTGGTCAGCGCCGCGCGTTTCAAGAGCGCCGGCGCTGCGCCGGCCAAGAAGACGCTCGACGAGGCGATCGCCTTCCGCGCCAAATTCCTCACCGACTATCAGGACGCGGCCTACGCCAGGCGCTATCTCGACGACGTTGCGCGCGTCCGCACCGCCGAGGCGGCGGCCGCGCCGGGCTCGCAGGACCTGACCGAAGCCTTTGCAAAGGGCCTGTTCAAGCTGATGGCCTACAAGGACGAATACGAGGTCGCGCGGCTCTACTCCGACGGCGAGTTCGGCAAGGCCTTGAGGGAGCAGTTCGAGGGCAATTCCGGTCTGAAGGTCTTGCTGGCGCCGCCGCTGCTGGCCCAACGCGATCCCGTCACCGGGCGGCTGCAGAAGCGTGAATTCGGTCCGTGGATTTTCACCGCGTTCGGCATGCTGGCGAAGCTGAAGGGCCTGCGCGGCACCGCCTTCGACATTTTCGGCTACACTGCGGAGCGCAAGATGGAGCGCGCATTGCCGGTCGACTATTCGGCGATGATTCTGCGTCATCTCGACGGCAGGAAGCCGCTCGACCTGCCGCGCCTCGTGGCGCTGGCCAAGGCTGCGGACCTCGTGCGCGGCTACGGCCACATCAAGGAGGGCAACGTCGCCCGCTACCGCACCGAATGCGCGCGGCTGGAGCGCGCGATCGGCCAGCCGTTGGCGCAGGCGGCCGAATAGGACAGAGCGTTATTCCATCGGAACAGAAAGGGCTCCAGGTGGCGGCTGGGGAACTTTCCACCGCCGCCCTGGTTGACCGGTAACCCTGCCCGCTGGCCGTGGCTGGATTTGCGCGGCCGGGGCCCCTACATGATGGCTGTTCTGTTCGAGTGATTTCAGGAGGCCGTTTGATGGTCCTGAAAAACGCTTTTGTTGCAATCGTCTGCACCGCGTGCCTGACTTGGGGTGGCGTGGCGTTTGCCGACGAGTACGGCCCCAGCGAGTTCTTCAGCCTCGATCTCTCCAAGGCGGTGCTGTCGCCGAAGCGGCTTGGCCCGCCGGCGCAGTTCGAGCCGGTTCCGGTCGAGGCGAAGGCCGACCACGGTCCCGATCAGCATGCGAATGTCGAGCCGCAGGTCGAGGAGACGAAAGTCGCGCCGAAGAAAGCCGTGCGGACCACCGGGGTAACCGCGCCGCGTGAGCGGAAGCGCGCGGCCGCGCACGTTCCCGCCCGCGCCAAGCTCGCGCGCCGCCACTCGAACCCGCTCGATGCGGAGGCCCGCGACACACGGATCCAGACCTGGCCGTGCCGCACCGGCGGCATCTGCAACTGGCATCGGTGAGGCGGCGCTCTCGCGCAGATCCACGTGCGCATCCACAAGAATGTTAAGCCCGTCATCCTGAGGAGGCCGCGAAGCGGCCGTCTCGAAGGATGGACGGCCCCGTCTGTGGCCGATTCATCCTTCGAGGCTCGCTCCGCTCGCGCCTCAGGATGACGGGATTAGATCGAATGCTCGGCGTGCTGCGTTCCAATCGACGTGGCCGAGTCATCCCGCCGTCGCAAAACCGTCGGCGGAGAGTCAAGAAACCGTAAGGCCGGAGTCAAGGAGCGCAGGCAAAACCTTCGTTGCGATTCGACGAAGGTTATTCGATGCCGACAGCGAACTCCGCGAGGCGGCGAGGCCTCACCCGGCGTCAGCTTCTGGTGCGCTCGGCGTCGACCGCGGCGCTGGCGGGATTGGGCGCGCTGGCAAGACCGTATCTGAGCCGCGCCGCGGATCGGCCCGCGATCGCGGGCATCCAGTCCGGCGACGTCGCAAGCGATTCCGCTGTCATCTGGGCCCGCGCCGATCGCGCGGCGCGGATGCGCATCGAATGCGCGGCGGTCGAAAGCTTCGCCACCATCCTGCGCGCCGCGTCCGCCGACGCGCTGCCCGAGCGCGACTTCACCGCAAAGCTGTTGCTCGACGGCCTGCCGCCGGGCCAGGACCTGTTCTATCGCGTCAGCTTCGAGGACCGCGACGGCACATCAGGCGAAAGCCGCATCGGGCATTTCCGCACCGCGCCGGTCGACCGCCGCTCGGTCTCCTTCGTCTGGTCGGGCGACGTCGTCGGGCAGGGCTGGGGCATCGACCCCGCGCGCGGCGGCTTGCGCAGCTACCGCACCATGCTGGACGAGCGCCCGGACTTCTTCATCCATTCCGGCGATCACATCTATGCCGATTGCACGGTGCCGTCGGAGCAGAAACTCCCCAACGGTGAGGTCTGGCGCAACATCGTCACCGAGGAGAAATCCGCCGTCGCGCACAGCCTCGACCAGTTTCGCGGCAACTACAGATACAACTGGCTCGACGAGAATTTCCGCGCCTTCCACGCCGAGGTGCCGATGTTCGCGCAGTGGGACGACCACGAGGTGGCCGACGACTGGTCGCCGCTTGGCACCACTGATGCGACCGGCTATGAGGCGGACGGCAGCTCGCGTCTGGTGGCGCGGGCACGCCGCGCCTTCCACGAATTCATGCCGATGCGGCTGATGCCGGAGCGCGATGGCCGCGTCTACCGCAAGATTTCCTACGGGCCGCTGCTCGACGTCTTCATCATCGACATGCGCTCGTACCGCGATTCCAGCTGGAATAAGCAGGGCGACCCGGAGCAGGCCTGCATCCTCGGCCAGAGTCAGCTCGCCTGGCTGAAGCGGGAGCTGGTGGCGTCGGATGCTATCTGGAAGGTGATCGCGGCGGACCTGCCAATTGGGCTCGTCAGCCTGGATGCGGTCGCGCTCGGCGACGGCCCGCCCGCGCGGCGCGAGCACGAGATCGCCGATCTGTTGTCCTTCATGAAGCGCGCCGGGGTCCGCAACACGGTGTGGCTCACCGCCGACATGCACTACACCGCCGCGCATCACTATGATCCAAACCGCGCGGTGTTCCAGGAGTTCGAGCCGTTCTGGGAGTTCGTTTCCGGTCCGTTGCACGCCGGCACCTGGTCGCCGGGCGAGCTCGACAACACCTTTGGCCCGAAGGCGATGTACCAGAAGGGCTGCTCGGCCGACCAGGGCGACAATCTCGCGCCGTGCTTCGGCCTGCAATTCTTCGGCCGCGTCGACATCGACGGCAAGACCGGGGTGATGACGGTGACGCTGAAGGACGTCGACAACCACGATCTCTGGTCGGTCGATATCGAGCCGCGGCCGGACGCGCGGCCCGGCCAGATCACGGCGCAGCACATCTAGCGCCGTCTCTGATCCCGTCGCGACATCTTGATTGCCGGCGTCTTGCCCAAAGGGCGGGTTTGCGGGCAGACTGCATGTCGGCAGTCCTGCCAATTTCATTCCCACGAAACGATTTGCTGGCGTGACGTCGTCGATGGCATCGGCGTCCCACGCGTCAGGAGCAATCCATGGAAAATCTGCAGACACAGGGCATCAGCCTGCCGCAGCTCGGGCTCGGCACTTTCCGCATGCAGGGCGATGCTTGCCGCGCGGCGGTCGAGAGCGCGCTCGGGCTCGGTTATCGGCATATCGACACCGCCGAGATGTACGGCAATGAAGAGGCGATCGGGGCGGCGATCGCGACATCGAAGGTCGCACGCGAGGACCTGCACGTGACCACCAAGGTCTGGCACGAGAACCTGGCGCCGGATGCGATCCGGACAGCGTTCGACGCCAGCTTGAAGAAGCTGCGGCTCGATCACGTCGATCTCTATCTGGTGCACTGGCCGTCGCGGAGCATGAAGCTGCCTGCCGTTTTCGAGACGCTGATGAAGCTGAAGGAGGAAGGCCGCACCCGCGCGATCGGCGTCGCCAATTTCACCACCGCGCTGCTCAAGACCGTGGTCGAGGACATCAAGGCACCGATCGCCTGCAACCAGATCGAATATCACGCGATGCTGGACCAGACGCCGGTGCGCAAATATCTCGCCGCGAAATCGATCCCGCTGGTGGCCTATTGTCCGCTCGCCCAGGGCCGCTTCGCCACCGACGAGACGCTGGCGAAAATCGGCAGCAAGCATGATGCGACCGCGGCACAGGTGGCGCTGAAATGGCTGCTCGATCAGGATGGCGTGGCGGCTATTCCGAAAGCCTCGCGCGCCGAAAGCCAAAAGGCCAATCTCGACGCACTGAAGGTCAAGCTCGACGACGAGGACCGCAAGGCGATTGCGGCGCTGCGCAAGGACATGCGCTGCGTCAATCCGGGGTTTGCGCCGGCGTGGGATTGAGGCCGCAGGCCCTGCGGAATCACAAAAGAAAATGGCTCCGTGAGGAGCCATTTTCCGTTGTGTCGGTCTTTAGTAGCGATGACGTTTGATGATCACCGTCCGGTCGTGGTCGTGATGCCAGCCGTGGTGCCAGCCGCGATGCCAACCACGGTCATGGCGCATTTCGGCGCGTGCGCCCCAGCCGCGGTCCCAGTGATGATGACCGCCATGTCTGATCACGACCGTCTCGGCGCTCGCGATCGACGGAACGGCCACCGCAAGCGCACCAACCGCCGCGAGAACAAAGCCAATCTTTTTCATCTCATCCTCCTCAAATAAGTGAAGAGAAAACCGTGCGGAGATTGAAACGTTCCTCAGGAACCAGAGGAGTTTTCTGAACGCTTGTTCAGCAACTGTCGAACGGCTGCTGCCGTCGCGTGTCAGTACGCACAACCGATGAGCGAGCGCACGGGCGGCTTTCCCGGCCTTGCCTAACCGCTGCGTCCGACGCATCATCGCGCCACAAAAATCAATGTTCGGGGGGACGTTGCCGTGAGCGAATTTTCACGCCGGGATTTTTTGAAAGTGACGGGATCGGCCGCTGCCGCAGCCCTCGCCGGGCCGGCCACTGCGGCGATGGGGCCGGACGACAAGTTCGACCTCGTGATCAAGAACGGCGATGTCATCGATCCCAGCCAGTCGCTGCGCGGCAAGCGCGACATCGGCATCCGCTGGGGCATCATCGAGGCGATCGAAGACGAGATCCCGGCTGCCCGCGCCGGCAAGACCATCGACGCCTCGGGCAAGCTCGTGATGCCGGGCCTGGTCGATCTGCACTGCCACGTCTACCCCTACGGATCGGCGATCGGCATTCCCGCCGACGAACTGGTGCAATTCCAGGGCACCACGACGGTGGTCTCGGCGGGCGACGCCGGCGTCAACAATCTCGCGGCGCTGCGGCGCTTCATCGTGGCGCAATCGCGGGCCCGGATCTACGCCTTCGTCCATATCGCCAACAACGGCCTGTCGGCATTCCCGGTGGCCGAGCTCTACAACATCGACAACGCCCAGGTCGAAGCCTGCGCGATGGCGCTGGCGGAGAACCCGGACTTCCTGATCGGGGTCAAGGTGCGGATGTCGGAAAACGTCATCTTCAAGCATGGCCTCGAGCCGCTGAAGCGCGGCATCCAGGCCTGCGAGATGTGCGGCTGGCCGGCGCGGATGATGGTGCATATTGGCGGCGTCGAGACCAGGGAGCTGATGGCCGACATCCTCAATCTGCTGCGGCCGGGCGATATCCTGACCCATGCCTATTCCGGCGCGCCGAACATGTCGGGCGCTTTCACCAATATCGTGCAGGAGGGCAAGCTGTTGCCGGCGGCGCTCGCGGCCAAGCAGCGCGGCGTGCTGTTCGACGTCGGCCATGGCGGCGGCAGCTTCGATTTCACGGTGGCCGAGATCGCGATCCCCGCTGGTTGCACCCCCGATACGATCTCCTCCGACATCCACGTCTTCTCGGGCAACTCGCCCGGCATCCCGTTCCTGCCGAACGTGATGAGCAAGTTCCTCGCGATGGGCTCGTCGCTGGATCAGGTGGTGGCGATGGCGACCTCGGTGCCGGCGCGGATCATCAACCGCACCCCGAAGATCGGCACGTTGCAGCGTGGCGCGCCCGGCGACGTCGCGATCATGGACCTCGTCGAAGGTCCGGTCTCCTTCGTCGATACCCGCAACAACAAGCGCGACGGCAATCTGCTGCTGAAGCCGGTGCAGACCGTGGTCAACGGCGTGCCGTTCGGCCGGCCCTATCAGGCGCCGTTCTCGGTGAGGTGAGACTTCGTGCAAGTGGAAACGTGGATTGCATCGTCGCTTCAGCGCAAATTGCTTTGCAATTTTGTCGCGAGCTCCTCGCAATGACGTCGAGACGGGTTACCCCGTGCGAGCAAAGCGAAGCAATCCATCTTCCGGCCAGCGAGACAGCTAGCCGCGCTTCTCCACATTGCTGCTGCGCGCCGGCACGCCGAACTCCTTGCGGCACACCTCGGCCAGCACGGCGACGCCCTCGCGGATCTGCTCGTGCGAGGGGCTGGCGAAGCAGAGGCGGAGCCGGCTGCCGGAATGGGCCTTGCTGGTCGACCATTCCGGTCCCGGATTGATCGAGACGCCGGCGGCAAGCGCCGCCTGATAAAGCTTTAACGTGTCGACATTGTCGGGCAGCTTGACCCAGAGGAAGATGCCGCCCTTCGGCGCCGCGAACTCGGCCGCAGTGCCGAACTGCTCGTTCAGCGCCTCCATCAGCGTGTCGAGCTTGGCGCGCAGGCCCTTGGTCAGGCGCGGCACGTGGGTCGAAAAATGCGGCGCGCAATATTCCGCGAGCACCATCTGCTCCAGCGCGCCGGAGCCGGCGTCGGTCTTCAGCGGCAGCATTCGCGACATGATCTCCCAGGGCGCGACGATGAAGCCGACCCGCAGCGCAGGCGCGATCGATTTGGAGAACGAGCCGATATGAATCACGCCGCCATGCTTGCTCATGGCATAGATCGCCGGCGGCCGTTCGCCGCTCCAGATCAAATCGGCATAGCAATCGTCCTCGAAGATCGGCACGCCGTATTCCCTTGACAGCTTCAGCATCTCGGCGCGGCGGCTCTCGGGAAGGATCGAGCCGGTCGGGTTCTGCACCGTCGGGATGGTGTAGATGTATTTCGGTGTGATGCCGCGCCGCTTGTGATCGGCGAGCGCCGCGGCCAGCGCATCGATCCTTATGCCATCGCCATCGAGGGGGATGCCGACCGCATTGACGCCAAGCCGCGTCAGCCGGTTCAGCGAGCCCTGATAGGTTTCCTGCTCGATCAGCACGGTGTCGCCCTTGGCCAGCAATGTGTGATTGACCAGATCGAGCGCCTGCAGCGAGCCGGAGACGATCATGATCTCGTCCGCCGTGCAGGCGATCCCGGCGTCGCGCTTCAGCTTCTCGGTCAGGAACTGGCGCAGCGGCAGATAGCCCTGCGGCCCGTGCGCGAGATTGTAGGTCGCGAGATTCCTGCCCTCGCGCTTCAACACGGCGTTGACCGCCTCCAGCAGCCCGTCGACCGGGACCTGGTCGGGATCGTTGTTGCCGCCGACGAAGCTGTATTTGGCGAGCCCGGTCCAGCGTGCGGCCGGCGCAGGCAGGCCGGCCGGGAGCAGCGGTGCAAAGTCGAACTGGGCTGAGGTGGACATGGATGTTTCGCTCCGTGTTGTTATCGTTGAGAAGGCCGCGCGGCCTTCCATGAGGTTAGTTCTTGCCGGCCAACCGGATCGGCCGGCCCTGGCTGATGAAGGCGTAGTGCCCTGCGCCGACACTGCCGACCATCAGGGCCTCGACCGCCGGTTCCGCGATGTCGCCGGCGGCCGCCCAATCGACCACGAAATTCGCGCCGGTGCCGCCGCGGGTATCGGTCGTGGCGATCGCGACCTCGACGGTCGCAAACGGTTTTAGCGCGACCGGCGATTTGAGGTAGCTCTCCACCATCTTGCCTGATGTGTCGAAATAGGCGATCCGCTTCAGCACCAGCGGCTTCGTCTCGGAGGCGTTGTGCACGCTGAGCGTCACCGAAAAATCGGCCCTGAGCTTGCCCTGGCTCATCGACACGCTGGAATACACCGGCACGTAGAATGCACCGGAGGCGGTGAGGCCCTCCGATGGCACCGCCGTCAACGAGCTCGCAAAATTTTGTTCAATACTTCCGGTGGATTGTGCTAGCGCCTCTGACATGCGCACGGTGAGCAGGCAGAGCAAAACTGCGAGAAAAATGCCGCCTGCGCGGATGTGACACATTGCTCGGTTGATCCTCACGCCCGGCCCTCTAGGTTGCGGCAACAGGAAGTCTTTGACGCATGCATGAACTGATTCCCGATATCACGCTCTGTATTCTCTTTGCCTGGGGGATCGGGCTGTTGGCCCACTTCTCCCGGCAACCGCTGATACTGGCGTACCTTATCGCCGGCTTTTTCATTGGTCCATTCGGCATGGGCTGGGTCAAGTCCCAGGAATCGATCAGCGTCATCTCCGAGCTCGGCCTGATCTTCATGCTGTTCATGATCGGGCTGGAAATCGACCTCAAGAAGATCATCCGTGCCGGCAAGGTCATCCTGTTCGCCGGTGCCGGCGAGCTGATCGGCGGCTGCCTGATCGGCGTGGCGTTCTTTGCCGCTATCGGGCTTGCGGTCGGCGGCGGCAAGTTCGACGCGATTTATCTCTGCGTCGCCTGCGCGCTGTCCTCGACCGTGATCATCGTCAAGGTGCTCTACGAGAAGCGCGAGCTGGACACGCTGCCGGGCCGCATCACGCTCGGCGTGCTGGTGCTGCAGGACATCTTCGCGATCCTGTTCCTGGCGGTGCAGCCGAGCCTGGACAATCTGCAGATCAGTGTCGTGCTGCTGTCGATTGCCCGCGTCGCGGTGCTGGTCGCAACCGCGCTGGTGCTGAGCCGCTACGTGCTGCCGCGGCTGTTCCACCAGATCGCGCGGCGGCCCGAACTCGTGCTGCTCGGCGCGCTCGCCTGGTGCTTCCTGATCGGCGAGATCGCCGAGCGGCTGCATCTGTCGCGCGAGATGGGCTCGCTGGTCGCCGGCGTCTCGATCTCGACCTTTCCCTATGCGCTCGACGTCACCGCCAAGGTCACGACGCTGCGGGATTTCTTCATCACGCTGTTCTTTGTCGCGCTCGGCATGACGATCCCGATTCCGGGTCTCTCGGTGATCTGGCTTGCGCTCGTCATCGCGGCCTTCACGGTGGCGAGCCGCCTGATCACGACGTTCACGCCGCTCTATCTGATGAAGCAGGGCCTGCGCGCCAGCCTGCTGCCGGCGATCAACCTGGCGCAGATCTCCGAGTTCTCGCTGGTGGTGATCCAGACCGGTGTCGCCGCCAACCACATCGGAACCGAGACCGCGAGTGCGGTCTCGTTCGCCTTCGTGGTGCTGGCGGTGCTCTCGACCTTCGCGATGGGGCGCAGCGACCAGATCGTGCGCGGCCTGATCGGTCCGTTGAAGCGGATCGGGCTGCGCGACCTCGACCAGGAAGGCCAGGGCCGCGGCGAGGCCGGGCACGAGGGCGGACATGGCGAGATCCGGCGCATCGTCATCCTCGGCTTTTTCCGCGCGGCGAGCGCGCTGATCAGCCAGATCGAGCGGCAGAACCAGTCGCTGCTCGAGCAGATCAGCGTCATCGATTTCAACCCGCTGGTGTTCCGCACGCTGTCCGACCGCGGCATGCATGTGATCTATGGCGACATCAGCAATGTCGACACCCTGGTTCATGCCGGCATCGGCAAGGCCGAGATCATCATCCTGAGCGTGCCAGACTTCCTCTTGGTCGGCGCCGACAATGAGAAGCTGGTGCGCCACGTCCGCGCCCTCAATCCGACCGCGCGGATCGTTGCCACCGCGGACCTCCTGACCGGCGTCGACGACCTCTACAGCGCCGGCGCCGACTACGTGACGGTGACCCGGCTCAGCGACGCCGGCGAGCTCTATTCGGTGATCGAGGCGGCCGACGCCGGCCTGCTCGACGACAAGCGCGCCGAGCTGGACGTCCAGCTCAGCGACCGGCGCGAGGTGCTGCCGTAGGACGAGCCGGTTTTGTACCCCGGATGGAGCCAACGGGTCGCGCGAACGCGCGCCCGATGACAGGCTCCGCGAAATCCGGGGACTTTGCACGCGGGGATATCCCGGATTGCGCTTCGCTCCATCCGGGCTACGGGCATTCCTGGAATGCCTGCCGGATGCATGGCGGGTTGCATAATGATACTGGCGCTGACATCGGAACCCGGCTAATCCACTGACTGCATATAGCGAGATGTCAGGACAATGGCCGATACGATCCAGGAAGTGCTGCAAGCCTTTGCGAAGGGTGAACTCGTCGTCGTCACCGACGATGACGATCGGGAAGGCGAGGGCGATCTGATCGTCGCGGCGTCGTTCTGCACGGCGGAGAAGATGGCCTTCATCATCCGCCACACCTCCGGCATCGTCTGCGCACCGATCACCACCGAGGACGCCCGCCGGTTGCGGCTCGACCCGATGGTAGCGCACAACGAGTCCAATCATACCACCGCCTTCACGGTCTCGATCGACTACAAGCCCGATGGCGGCACCGGCATCTCGGCCGAGGAGCGCGCCTCCTGCTGCCGCGCGCTCGCCAATCCCAATGCCGGCGCCAATGATTTCGCGCGCCCCGGCCACATCTTCCCGCTGATCGCGCGCGACGGCGGCGTGCTGCTGCGCTCCGGCCATACCGAGGCGGCGGTCGATCTGTGCCGGCTCTCCGGGCTGCCGCCGGTCGGCGTCATCAGCGAGCTGATGAACGACGATGGAACCGTGATGAAGGGCGAGCAGGTCGCGAAATTCGCTGCCGCCCACAAGCTCAAGCATGTCACGATCGCGGACATGATCGCCTATCGCCAGGCGCGCGAGAAGCTGATCGAGCGGGTCGCGACCTTCACCACCGAAAGCCCGATCGGTCCGCTGCAGGGCTATGCCTATCGCTCGCCGTTCGACGAGATCATGCATGCCGCCTTCGTCTATAACGGCATCGGCGACGGCCGGGACGTGCTGACGCGGCTGCACAAGCCCAACATCGTGAAAGACCTGTTCACCGGGCCGGCGCGAATGGAAGCCGTGTTGCGGCACTTCAAGGACGCCGGCCGCGGTGTGCTGGTATATCTGCGCGATGGTGCCGCCGGTGTTCCGGTCGAGCCGGTCGGCGAGCAGAAGACGGCGGAGGCCGATCGCCACAGGCAGTGGCGCGAGGTCGGCGTCGGGGCACAGATCCTGCGCGATCTCGGCGTCACCTCGATCCGGCACCTGACTTCGTCGGTGCACGACTATAAGGGATTGTCAGGTTTCGGCATCGAGATCGTGTCGAACGAGAAGCTGGAGAGCTAGCGCTGTTATTCCGGGGAATCTCGAGATTCCGGGTTCGCGCTGGTGCGCGCCCCGGAGTGACGGTGAAAGGATCACCAATTGCGCTTCGCAGCATAGCGCTTTAATTTATCCGCCAATTTCCGATAGACGATGCGAAAGGATGTTTCATGAGCGTGCGCCCCCAGGCCAAGGACAAGCCGGCTGCCGCCAGCTTCCAGTGGGATGATCCGTTCCTGCTCGACGACCAGCTCACCGAAGACGAGCGCCTGATCCGCGACACTGCGCGGGCCTATGCGCAGGACAAGCTGCTGCCGCGGGTCACCAAGGCCTATCTGGAAGAGAAAACCGACCGCGAGATCTTCAACGAAATGGGCGAGCTCGGCCTGATCGGCGTGACGCTGCCCGAGGAGTATGGCTGCGCCAATGCGAGCTACGTGGCTTATGGCCTCGTGGCGCGCGAGATCGAGCGCGTCGATAGCGGCTATCGCTCGATGAACTCGGTGCAGTCGTCGCTGGTGATGTATCCGATCTACGCTTATGGCGACGAAAACCAGCGCAAGAAATATCTGCCCAAGCTCGCGACCGGGGAATGGGTCGGCTGCTTCGGCCTGACCGAGCCGGATGCCGGTTCCGATCCCGGCGGCATGAAGACCCGCGCCGAGAAAGTCGCCGACGGCTACAAGCTGAACGGCGCCAAGATGTGGATTTCGAACGCGCCGATCGCGGACGTGTTCGTGGTGTGGGCCAAGTCGGCCGCGCACGACAACCAGATCCGCGGCTTCATCCTCGAGAAGGGCATGAAGGGCCTGTCGGCGCCGAAGGTCGGCGGCAAGCTCTCGCTGCGTGCCTCCATCACCGGCGAGATCGTGCTCGACAATGTGGTGGTGCCGGAAAGCGCGCTGCTGCCCAACGTCTCCGGCCTCAAGGGTCCGTTCGGCTGCCTCAACCGCGCCCGCTACGGCATCTCCTGGGGTGCACTGGGCGCCGCCGAGGACTGCATGCATCGCGCGCGGCAATACACGCTCGACCGCAAGCAGTTTGGCCGGCCGCTCGCCGCCACCCAGCTGGTGCAGAAGAAGCTCGCCGACATGGAGACCGAGATCGCGCTCGGCCTGCAGGCCTCGTTGCGCGTCGGCCGCCTGATGGACGAGGGCAAGATGGCCCCCGAGATGATCTCGATCGTCAAGCGCAACAATTGCGGCAAGTCGCTCGACATCGCCCGTATGGCGCGCGACATGCACGGCGGCAACGGCATCCAGATCGAGTATCACGTGATGCGTCACGCCGCGAACCTCGAGACGGTGAACACCTATGAGGGTACGCACGACGTCCATGCGCTGATCCTCGGCCGCGCGATCACCGGCATCCAGGCGTTCTCGTAAATCCTTTCACAGTCATTCCGGGGCGATGCGTCAGCATCGAACCCGTAATCTCGAGATTCCGGGTTCAGCCCTGTCGGGCTGCCCCGGAATGACGTCGGAGTGAAATTCCAAAATGGCCGACAACGACGATATCCCGTTCAACCGCGATTTTCCGCTGAAGCCCGGCGTGGTCGAACAGGTCCGCCCCGGCGTTCGCCGTGTCCTCTGCAACAATCCGAGCCCGTTCACCTTCACCGGCACGGTCAGCTACATCGTCGGCGAGGGCAAGGTCGCGATCATCGATCCCGGTCCCGACGACGAGGCGCATGCCAAGGCGCTGCTCGATGCGGTCAAGGGCGAGACCGTGACGCATATCCTGGTCACCCATACCCATCGCGACCATTCGCCGAACACGCCGCGGATCAAGGCCGCGACCGGCGCGCCGGTCTATGCCGAGGGACCGCACCGCGCCTCGCGCCCGCGCTTCGAGAGCGAGAAGCACAATCCGGAATCCGGCGCCGACCGCGATTTCCGGCCCGATGTGCAGGTCAAGCATGGCGACGTCATCGAGGGGGCGGGCTTTGCGCTGGAGGCGGTCGCCACCCCCGGCCACACCGCCAATCACCTGGCGTTCGCCTGGACCGAGCGCAGCATCAATTTCGTCGGCGACCATGTGATGGGCTGGTCGACCTCGATCGTGGCGCCGCCGGACGGTTCGATGATCGACTACATGGCCTCGCTGGAGCGGCTGGAGCAGCGGCCCGAGCAGCTCTATTTCTCCGGCCACGGCCCGGAGATTCCGGAAGGCCCGCGCTACGTCCGTTTCCTGGCGCGGCATCGCCGGGCGCGCGAGGCATCGATCCTGCATCGCCTCGGCAAGGGCGAGGCCGACATCCCCACCATGGTGCGGGCGATCTATATCGGGCTCGATCCGCGGCTCGCCAATGCCGCCGGCTATTCGGTGCTGGCGCATCTGGAGGACCTCGTCGCGCGCGGTGTCGTGGCGACGGATGGCGATCCCGTGATCGGCGGGACGTACCGGATGGCGTAGGGCGCTATTTCTTCACCGTCTTCGCCGGCGGTGCCTTTGGCGCGACAGGAGCGGCCTTCTTCGCCGGCTTGGAATTGTCGTTCTCGGCGGCGGTGTTGAGATCCTCGATCAGCTTCTTGACGCGGGCGGCGTTGCTGCCGAGATCGGTGTCGAAATAGCGCGATGCCGAGCGGATATCGACGCGGGAGTCCTCGTCGTCAGGCGTGACCCGGATCGAGACGTCCTCGCGGAAACCCATGATCGGCGTCCGCGCCACCGCCTCGATGCGGCCGATGCGGCGCGGCGGCTGCGGCGCGCGCGCGTCGATGACGAGCCATTTGCGGCGGTTCACCAGCCGCAGCGTCAGCTCATAGGCGCGGTCGACCGGGGTTTCGAGCTCGACGGTTTCGATATCGGGATAGGCCGCGCGCTGCTTCTCGGCTGAATAGAGGCCGGCATAGGCGGCAGGATTGGTGCCTTCCCCGGTGCGCAGCCGCGCCAGCGCCTCGAACCTCGGCGGGTCGATCGCGTCGGTGGTGACGTCGTAGATCCGCGGCAGCTTGCGGTACTGATAGATGAGGTAGGCCGGGTAGGCGAGGATCGCCGCGTCAATCAGCAGCGCGAGCAGGATTCGGCCCATGCCGCGGGTGCCGTTCTGCCAGATCGCGGCAAAGGCGGCCAGCCCAAGCAGGATCGACAGGCCGGCCAGGCCCAGCGCGCCGAAGAAGGTCGCCAGCGCCGGTTTGACCTCCAGGAACCCGAAGCGGACGATCAGGATCGAGACCATCACCGCGACGACGGAGAAGATGGCAAGGTTGCGCGACCAGGTGGCGAGACCGGACACGGGCTCCTGCTGGTAGGGAGCGGAAAACCTGCGCGCCATCGTCGAAAAATCTGCCGGTTGAGATGTCCTCAGGCGACCTCGGCCGCCGCGATCAGTCGTGTGAGACCACGGACCTGCGGCGAATTCAAGGGATTTGGGTGTCGAAGCGCCTTGGATGGGCCGTCGTGCCCGGGCCAACTGGCCGAAGACGCGCTTCACGCTCCTGCCGGGCTGCGGCGTCAACCCGGATCGTTCACGCCGCAGCAATTGTGTAGCCCGGATGGAGCCAACGGGTCGCGCGAACGCGCGCCCGATGACAGGCTCCGCGAAATCCGGGGCAGGTCCTTCCGTCGATCGCCGAACCCCGGATTGCGCTTCGCTCCATCCGGGCTACGATTTCTGGTGTTGCGTCACGCCGCGGCGGTCGGGAACGTGTAGTCCTTGAACTGGTCGCGCAGCGCCGTTTTCAGGATCTTGCCGGTCGCGGTGTGGGGGATGCCGTCGACGAAGGCGACGTCGTCGGGCATCCACCATTTGGCGATCTTGCCGTCCATGAACTTCAGGATGTCCTCGCGCGTGGCGCTCTGGCCCTGCTTGAGTTGCACGATCAGCAGCGGCCGCTCATCCCATTTGGGGTGATGGACGCCGATCACGGCGGCTTCCGCGACCGCCGGATGGCCGATCGCGAGGTTCTCGAGATCGATCGAGGAGATCCATTCGCCGCCGGACTTGATCACGTCCTTGGAGCGGTCGGTGATCCGCATGTAGCCGTGCTCGTCCATCGTCGAGACGTCGCCGGTGTCGAAATAGCCGGCACCGTCGAGGATGTTGCTGTCGACCCGGAAATAGGCCTTGGCGATCGCCGGGCCCGAGACCTTGAGACGGCCGAAGGTCTTGCCGTCCCACGGCAGCTCCTTGCCGGCATCGTCGGTGATCTTCATCTCGACGCCGAACGGCGGATAGCCCTGGGTCTGCAGGATGTCGAGCCGCTCCTCGCCGGTGCGCTCGGTGAACGGCGGCTTCAGCGTCGCCAGCGTGCCGAGCGGGCTCATCTCGGTCATGCCCCAGGCGTGGCGCACCTGGCTGCCCATGTCGAGGAACGCCTTGATCATCGAGCGCGGCATCGCCGACCCGCCGCAGATCACCATCTGCAGATCCGGCAGCTTGACGTTGTTGGCGGCCATGTATTGCAGCAGCATCAGCCACACCGTCGGCACGCCGGCGGTGTGCGTGACCTTCTCGGTCGACAGCAACTCGTACACCGAGGCGCCGTCGAGCTTCGGGCCCGGCATCACGAGCTTGGTGCCCATCGACGGCGCGGAGAAGGCGATGCCCCAGCTGTTGGCATGGAACAAGGGGACCACCGGAAGCATTGTGTCCGACGCGGAGGTACCGAGCGCGTCCTTCGAGTTGGCCATCAGCGCGTGCAACACGTTGGAGCGGTGCGAATAAAGTACACCCTTGGGATCGCCCGTCGTGCCGGAGGTGTAGCACATCGCCGCCGCGGTGTTCTCGTCGAAGGTCTTCCACTCGAACTTGCCGTCGGATGCCGCGATCCAGTCCTCATAGGCGACCGCGTTCTTCAGCGTGGTCTGCGGCATGTGCGCCTTGTCGGTCAGCACCACGTAGCGCTCGACGCTCGGCAGCTGGCCTGCGATCTTCTCCAGCACCGGAACGAAGGTGAGGTCGGTGATGACGATGCGGTCCTGGGCGTGGTTGACAATCCAGGCGATCTGCTCCGGAAACAGGCGCGGATTGACCGTATGGCAGATCGCGCCGATCCCCATGATGCCGTACCAGACCTCGAGGTGGCGCCAGGTGTTCCAGGCGATGGTGGCGACGCGGTCGCCGAGCTTGATGCCGTCGCGTTCCAGGCTCTGCGAGACCTTCAGTGCGCGGGCATGGATTTGAGCGTAGGTGGTGCGATGAATGGGGCCTTCGACCGACCGCGTCACGACTTCCTGCGTGCCGTGATATTTGGCGGCGTGCTCAATAATCTTGTGACACAGCAAGGGCCAATCTTGCATCAAACCAAGCATACGCAAATCCCTCCTCGATCCTCACGCATGATCCGCCGGCATCTTGGACGGCCGGCAGTAAAATCATGGAACTGACATGAACTTTAGCGCGGAGAAAGCAAGCCGAAAATGGCCTGTTGGCGCGTTTCGTCGCGGGGGCGCGGCAATGGTTACCGCCGCCGCCCTGCTGCTTTGCCTTGGCATGCAAGCAGGCCCCGCCGAGGCCGCCCGCCGCGCGCCCAGCTTTCCGTGGGACGATCTGTTCGGCACCCGGCCGCAAAGGCCGCACAAGGCAGTCCGCCGCTCGGCGGTGCCGCTGCCGAAGCCGCGCCCGGCGCAGGCGCCAACCCACGCGCCGGCGGCAACCGAGCCCGAGCCGCCCGCGGCCGAGACGCAGTCTCCGGCCGCGCCTACTGAGGCGGCCAGGCCGAGCGAGAGGGCCAAGCCGGTTGAGGCGGCAAAGCCGGCCGAGCCCGCCGCGCCGCAGCTTTCGGCCTGCCGGCAGGCCCTGACCGAGGAGATCGCGATTGCCCCGAGCGTTCCGGATATTCACGGCGCCGGGGGCTGCGGCGGCGAGGATCTGGTGCGGCTCGAGGCGATCGTGCTGGCGGACAAGCGCAAGGTCGCGGTCAAGCCCGCGGCGATCCTCCGCTGCAAGATGGCCGCTGCGGTCGTCGACTGGGTCCGCACCGATATCGCGCCGCTCGCGCAGAGCCTCGGGGGCGGGATCAGCAATCTCGACAATTTCGACTCGTTCGAATGCCGCGGCCGCAATCGGGTCGCCGGCGCGCAGCTCTCCGAGCACGGCCGCGCCAATGCGCTTGACGTGCGCGCCCTCGGTCTCGCCAACGGCAAGTCGATCTCGCTGACTGACCGCAGCGTGCCGCGTGATCTGCGCGAGACGGTGCTGCACTCGGTTTGCGCCCGCTTCTCCACGGTGCTCGGGCCGGGCTCGGACTGGTACCACGAGGACCACATCCATCTCGACCTGATCGAGCGTCGCAACAATTACCGGATCTGCCAGTGGAACGTGGACGACCCGCTGCCGCAAGTCGCGCCGCTGTTGCCGGCCGAGCGCCCCGAAGAGGCGCCGCCGCGCGAGGTCGCCGCCAAATCCGACGCGTCGAAGACAGACGCACCCAGAATTGACCAAGGCAAGGCTGACCACGGCAAGTCTGACGCCGGCAAGAAGCCGGACGGCACAAAATCAGATGATGCGGCTGCGCCTGACCGCAGCGCCGAGACCAAGACGCAGCCAACAAAAAAGCGCCGGCAAAGCCGGCGCTTTTGATCGCGATCGCGATGGGATCAGTAGGTCGTGCCGCCGCCGCCCTGCAGGGCCATCTGCGGCTTGTAGGGCGAGTCGCCGTGCTTTGGCTCCAGCACCACGACGATGGTGCCGAGCTTGACCCGGTTGTAGAGGTCGATGACGTCCTCGTTGGTCATGCGGATGCAGCCCGAGGAGATCGACGCGCCGATATATTCCGGCTGGTTGGTGCCGTGGATGCGGAACAGCGTGTCCTTGCCGCCCGAATAGAGATACATCGCGCGCGAGCCCATCGGATTGTCCGGGCCGGGGGCCACGAAGGTCGGGACGCCGAGGCGCGAGATTTCGCCGGGGGTCGGGTGCCAGGCCGGCCATTCGGTCATGCTGCCGACCTTGGCGATGCCGGACCAGGCCATGGCTTCCTCGCCGACGGTGATGCCGTAGCGGATCGCCTTGCCGTCGTTCAGCACGTAATAGAGGTAATGGTTGTCGGAATCGACCACGATCGAGCCGGGGGCTTCCTTGCGGTGATACTCGACGATGGCGCGGCGGAACGGTTCAGCCACCGGCGTCTTGACGTAGGTGGTCTTGGCCAGGAGTTCCTTGTCACGCGGCTTGAAGTTCGAGGTATTGGTTGCCTCATAGGTTGTGGCCTGCATGCAGCCTGACAACATCAGGCCCGCGGCCAGAATCCCGAAGGTAACTTTGAGCGACGACATGATTACATTCCAATCGAAAATCCGCGCCCGAAAGCGCCACTATTACGCCCCAAACGCCACGATTCCATGAGGGCAGTATTGCTGAAACGCGCCATTATTCCCAGACTTTAGATGCCTTTCCCGCATCGCGGGACGTCGTCTGTGGCTTTTTTGCCGCAACTGTTCTGGCGCCGGGTTGGTTTTTGTGCAAACAGGCAACGGTCGACGAGTCGGCGCCACGTCACTGCCGCCTGGCCGCCACAAGTATGGATGCCCGGTTAATGCCCCGGTCATGAAGCGCCCCCCAGAATCGCGCTAAGTCGGCGGGTCCTGCCAGCCCTGTTTCGTGGAGTTCGTGATGCTGTCGGTGTTCGTTCCGTCCGAGTTTTCGCTCAAGAAGGCCACCGCGACCGACCTCGGCGCGCTGCCCGAGGGAGCGGTCTGGGTCGATCTGGTGAATCCGACGGTGGAGGAGGACCGGGCGGTCGAGAAGCTCGCGGGGATCGCGGTGCCGACCCGGGAAGACATGCAGGAGATCGAGATCTCCAGCCGCCTCTATATCGAGAACAGCGCCCGCTACATGACCGCGACGCTGATGTGCCAGTCCGACACCGACATGCCGCGCACCACGGCGGTCACCTTCATCCTGACCAGCCATCGCCTGGTCACGGTACGCTACGACTTGCCGAAACCTTTCGCGCTGGTCGAGAACAAGCTGGCCCGCGCCTGTTCCCCCGGCATCACCGGCGAGCAGGTGCTGATGGAACTGCTGGACGCTGTGATCGACCGTTGCGCCGATCTCCTGGAGCGCTGCGGAGCCGATATCGACCAGGTGTCTCACGACATCTTCGAGCCGGAGAGCGAGCGCCACGGCCACGCCAAGCAATATTCGCAGATCCTGATCGCGATCGGCCGCAAGGGCGACCTGACCTCCAAGGTTCGCGAAAGCCTGGTCTCGATCGGCCGCCTCGTCACCTTCCTCTCCGCGGTGGTCGAGGGCGTGAAATGGTCCAAGGACATGCGCGAGCAGCTCAAGACCATGCAGCGTGACGTGGCCTCACTGACGGACCACGCCTCCTATCTCTCCAACAAGATCACCTTCGTGCTCGACGCCATGCTCGGCGTGGTCAATCTGGAACAGAACAACATCATCAAGCTGTTCTCGGTGATGGCGGTGGTGCTGATGCCGCCGACGCTGATTGCCTCGATCTACGGCATGAATTTCAAGATCATGCCGGAACTCGAATGGGCCCACGGCTATCCGTATGCACTGGTGCTGATGCTGATTGCGGCCGTTGTGCCGTACTGGATCTTCAAGTGGAAGAAGTGGCTGTAAACCGGTTCCACACGTCGCGTTTTGGGACGCGCTTTCTGCCTTATTTCCTCTGCTAAAATTTGAGCGTTGCGCTGAACGTTTGGGCGAAACTTGTCTGCGATAACGCCCGCCTCGAAGCCGGAGGACAGCAATGGTTGAGAAGATCATAACGCCACGGCGTAACGTCATCGACTTTGCGCGCTATCAACAGGACCGCGCAGCAGGCAAGGTGCAGGCGATCTCGCCGACACTTTGCCGTTACTGTGGCGCTGCGTTGCTGGATGGCGAGGACGAAGACGAATGCTCCAGCGCGCTGAATGACGTCGCGCTGCGGCAGCCCGAGAAGAAGTCGCGTCGGTTCTACGCAGACTAGAGGCCGAAGCCTCGGAGGCAGAAGCCTCGTTTGCGTTTGTTACGCCTGCAAGTGAAGCAATCCCAATGACGGCCGCGGCGGCGGCCGGGATCGCCTCAAAACTTCCTTCCCCGAAATACGGCTCTTTCCCAGCTTCAGACGTGCTGACCACCGTTGATGTGGATCTCCGCACCGTTCACGTAAGAGCTGGTTTCCGTGCAGAGAACGTAGATGATCTTGGCGACCTCGTCCGGCGTGCCCAGGCGATGCATCGGGATCTGCTGGTCGACGATCTTCTCGGTGCCCGGCGACAGGATCGAGGTATCGATCTCGCCCGGCGCGATCGCGTTGACGCGGACGCCGACGCGGCCGAAGTCCGATGCCATCTCGCGCGTCAGCGCCGCGAGCGCGGCCTTCGACGTCGCATAGGCCGCGCCGGCAAACGGATGCACGCGCGAGCCGGCGATCGAGGTGACGTTCACCACCGCGCCCTTGGCGTGTTTCAACTCCTCGAGCAGCCCGCGCGCGATCATGATCGGCGCGAAGAAGTTGACGTGGAAAACGTGGGTCCAGGTCTCGATGTCGGTGTCCATGGTGCCGAGCCGGCCGCCGCCCGCAGCCTTCGGCGAGATCGCGGCGTTGTTGACCAGCGCGTGCAGTTCATCGTTCTCGAGCCGCCTGCGGATCTCGGAGATCGCGCGCACGGTGTCGTCATGGCTGCCGAGGTCGACCTCGATGTGATCTTCCGGCCCGGCGCCCCACGGGCAGACCTCGGGAAACGCATGCCGCGACAGCGTGATGACGCGCCAGCCGGCGGACGAGAACCGGATCGCGGTGGCATGGCCGATGCCGCGGCTTGCGCCGGTCAGGAGCAGCGTGCGCCGCGGTGCATTGGATGGGTGGGGCATCGACGGTTTCTTTCGTTTTCGTCATGCACGGCGGCGTGCCGGGCATCCACGCCTTCGAACGACTTGGGATGACTTGGGATCAAGACGTCGATGGCCGGGGTCATCTTACACGAAGACACGCTTCGCGCTTTCGCCCGGCCACGACGGTCGCAGCTTTCAGGGATAGAGCCGTACCTTCGACCAGGCACTGTCGCCGCCGTCGCGGCGGAATTCGATGCGGTCGTGCAGGCGGTAGGGGCGGTCGTGCCAGAACTCGAAGCGCTGCGGCGTGATCCGCCAGCCGCTCCAGCCCGGCGGCCGCGGCACCTCGCCGATGACGTATTTCGCACCGGTCTTGGCGATCGCCTGCTCGAAGGCGAAGCGGCTCTCCAGCGGCTGCGACTGCTTGCTGGCCCAGGCGCCGATCTGTGCCTGCTTCGGCCTCGTGGCGAAATAGGCGTCGGCCTCGGCATCGGTCACCGGCGTGACCGGCCCGCGGATGCGCACCTGCCGGCGCAGCGATTTCCAGTGGAAGAGTAAAGCGGCCTTAGGATTTGCGGCCAATTCGCGGCCCTTGGCGCTTGCAATATGGCTGTAGAACACGAAGCCGTCGGCATCGAAGCCCTTCATCAGCACCATCCGCACGTCGGGCAGGCCGTCGGGATCGACGGTCGCAAGCGCCATCGCGTTCGGATCGTTCGGCTCGGACTTGACCGCCTCCGCAAACCATTCGGCGAACAGGGCGAACGGCTCCTCCGCCGCGGTGAAATCACCCGATGTTAACGGTGTCGGGTGTTTGATGGAGGTCGTGTCGGTCATGTCAGGAGTCCCGATTTGCATCCGCCCGCGTCTGAAAGCGCGTTACTAGCCCTATATAGGGCATGGGGGCGCGTTGGCCTATCGGCGATCCACCCCGCAGGCGCGGTGGTGACATTGATCCTGATCGGCGTCGGCGCAAGCGGCTGCAGCCTGTCGCGCAGCGACGCCTTCGCCAAGATCGACGACAAGGATGTGACGGGCTCGATCAGCCCGACCCAGGTCAATGCCGTGATGCCGACCGACAGCGATCTCGCCTTCGCCCGCAATGCCGCCTCCGACGTGCTGACCAAGGGCGACAAGGATTCCAGCCAGCCTTGGGAAAATCCGGAAACCGGCGCGCGCGGTTCGGTGACGCCGCTGGCCCAGGCCTATTCGGGCGAGGATGGCAAGACGTGCCGGGATTTCCTTGCCAGCTACGTCAATGGAGCCACCGAGAGCTGGCTGCAGGGTGCCGCGTGCAAGGCTGGACAAGGGCGGTGGGAAATCCATAGCCTGAAGCCTTGGAGAAAATCCTGAGAATTCCGGTGAAGCCGGACTAGTTGCAAAAATGCCACTGAGCCCCCACATGAAGGCAAAGTGGGCCCGGACGGGTTCCCGGCCAGGACTGATTTTTCCCGTGAAGGAGACGTGACGGATGCGCGACCCCTATGAGGTCTTGGGGGTGCAGCGGAGCGCTAGCGCTGCGACGATCAAGAGCGCCTATCGCAAGCTCGCCAAGAAGCATCACCCGGATAACAACAAGAATGATCCGAAGGCGGCGGCCCGCTTTGCGGAGATCAACACGGCCAACGAGATCGTCGGCGACGAGGACAAGCGCAAGCAGTTCGACCGCGGCGAGATCGATGCCGAAGGCAAGCCGCGCTTCCAGGGTTTCCCTGGTGGCGGCGCCGGCGGCCGTGCCGGTCCGGGCGGCTTCGAGTACAGTTTCCGCTCTGGGCCCGGCGGCGGCACGGGCGGCGGCAGCTTCGAGGACATCCTCAACAGCATGTTCGGCAATGCCGCTCGCGGCGGCGGCGGCCGCGCGGGCCGGGCCAGTCCGTTCGAGTTTGACGGCGGCGGGGTCGGCGTCGACCTCGATCTTTCGGTCGCCATGACGGTGTCGCTGGAGGAATCGGTCAGGGGCGGAGACAAGCGCGTCCGCCTGCCGACCGGCCGCGAGCTCAACGTCAAGATTCCGCCCGGGGTCGCTGCGGGCCAACAGATCCGGCTAAAGGGGCAGGGTGAGACCGCGCAAGGCCATCCGCCCGGCGATCTCCTGATCACGATCTCGATCGCCCCGCACCCGTTCTTCAAGGTCGACGGCAACGATCTCCGGATCGACCTGCCCATCACCCTCTACGAGGCCGTGCTGGGCGGCAAGGTCCGCGTGCCGACGCTCGGCAGCGCGGTCGAACTGTCGATCCCCAAAAACACCTCGAGCGGCCGTACTTTCCGCGTCAAGGGCAAGGGGCTATCGAAGGCAGGCGTTGTCGGCGATCTCTACGTCACGACCCGCATCATCCTTCCCGACGGGAACGATGCCGAGCTTGAGGCATTGATGCAGACGTGGCGGGATCGTAACCCCTATAATCCGCGCAGCGATCTCGGCTGACCGCCGAGAGCGCGCCCCAAAGACGCGAAGACGCGAAACTGCAACTACCCCGGAGTCTATCGGGGTAGACGCGGGCATTGCGAGCGCGTCACAAAGGATGACTGGCCGTCCGAGGTCTGCGGCGTGCAGATCGGATGACGGAAAAGGAGTGCGGCCTCGAGAGGGGGACCAGCGCGGTACACAAAACCCCAATCGAGGCCGCGTGCGCCGATCGGCGGATCGGGCGCGGATCATCTTCGCGTGAGCATCCGGTGCGATAATGAGACGCGTCGATGACGCGAATCGAAGTTTTCGATGTCGGAATTGGGACGCTGAGTGAGGCTGGATTCACTTACTCGAAATGACGCAATTTCGACGACCTGATCTTCCGTAAAATTACGGAAGATCACCCGCCGCTCTTCTCCATCTGATCGTAGACGGCCTGCGCGACCTGGGTCAGGCGCGTGCGATCGGCGCCGCCGCTGACGACATAGGCGACGCCTCGATCGGCCCAGAACAGTGCGCCGTCGCTGCCCTGCACGGCATAGCGCATCTGGGTCGCCTCGGTCTTTACCTTGGCGGTGTAGACCGTGAAGCGCTCGCCGGACGTGCTCTCATACATCAGGAACGACGCCGGGCCGCTCGGTCCGGGCAAGAGGCGGCCGCCGACCAGCTTCAGCCCGGTCAGCTCCGGCGCGCGGACGTCCCAGCCGCAGCGCTTGGTCAGCCATTGCTGCAGGTGGTCGCGCTCGCTGCCGGGCACCTCGACGGGATGCCGGACCTCGACCACGTAGAGCCGATGCGCATCGAGCGCATCGACCGTGAAGCTCTGGAAGGCCGACGGCGTCGCCGCCGCTCCGCGCGCGATCCAGCCGGCGCCGCCGCCGGCGACGAAGGCCATGAGCGTCGCCGCCACCGCGCCATAGATCCAGCGGCGCGGCTGGCGCACCAGCCGCTCGAGCTCGAGCCGTTTCGGTACCGCCTCGTCCAGCACGGTGTCGTAGCGTGCATGCAATGTCTCGGCCATCGCGCGCCATGACTGCACCCGCGCTTCGTCGTCAGGATGCGTGCCAAGCCACGCCTCGACATCGCCGCGGCGTTCGGCCGGCAGCTCGTTGTCGACGTAAGCGTGCAGCTCGTCTTCGGTGACGGGAATGTTGGGGTCGGTCATATCAGTCGTCTCTGCCAAATCTTGTTCGAAAATCGTTCATGCATCATGCCGGCCATCGCGCACATTATCATTTCACCCGCCGCAGCGCCGGGCGCTGGCCCTCGATCGAGGCCCGGACATGGGCGCGGGCGCGGGCGAGGCGGGACATCACCGTGCCGATCGGCACGCCCTGGATGTCGGCGACCTCCCGGTAGCTCATGCCCTCCAGCATGACGAGCAGCAGCACCGAGCGTTGCTCCTCGACCAGCGTCGACAGCGCGCGCTCGATGTCGCGTCCCTCGGCCTCGGTGCCGCTGGCGTCGGCATTGTTGTCGAGCAGCGGCACGAACGCCGGCCGCCGCGCCAGCGAACGCCGGCGATTCTTGTTCAGATTGGTCAGGATCGTGTAGAGCCAGCTCCTGACGTCGCCGCCGAGAAACAGCCGCTCCGAGCGCAGCGCCCGCACCAGCGTGTCCTGCACCAGATCGTCGGCGATATCCGTGTCACGCGCCAGCGCGCGCGCATAGCGGCGCAGCGCGGGAATCATGGCTTCGACACTTTGACGAAACGCGGTCATGCATCCCAGTCTTCGATGGTCGCGGCGATAGCCGCCTTGTCCAACATAACACCCTGGCGGCGTGGCTATTCCGTTTGCGCCGATCTGCGCGCATACCGCCCAAGCCGCGACCGATTTGGGCTTGTCGCCGGCCGAAGTGCTGGTGTACCTCGGGGCCGAAAAAATTCGAAGCGTGGAAGCCTTGAGGCGGCCGACATCTCTCGCTCAGCAGGGACCAGCCGTTACGGGAATGCCGGTACCGACGATCTATTACATCCGCCACGGCGAGACCGCGTGGAACGCCGAAGGCCGGCTCCAGGGCGTGCAGGACATCGCCCTCAATGAGCGCGGCCGCGCCCAGGCCGCGCATGCCGGGCGCATCCTCGCCGATCTCCTGGCGCGCGACGGCCGTGACAAGACGACGGTGCCGTTCGTCGCGAGCCCGCTGATCCGGGCGCGCGCCACCATGGAGCTGGTGCGCGCCGAGCTCGGTCTGCCGCCCGGCGACTACGCCCTCGACAGGCGACTGCGCGAGATCGGCTACGGGACGTGGGAGGGCTCGACCTTGGCGCAGGCGCAGGCTGCGGATCCCGTGCTGTATGCCCGCCGCCTGGCCGAGAAGTGGACGGTGTCGCCGACCGGCGGCGAGAGCTATGTCGACGTCCAGGTGCGGATGACTGACTGGTATAGCTCGGTGACGGCAGACACGGTCGCGGTTGCCCATGGCGGCACGGCGCGGGCGCTGATGGTGGCGCTCGGCTTCGAGACCACGGCCTCGGCCGCCGAGCTCACTATCGAACAGGGGGCGGTCTATGTGTTCGGCGCGGCGGGGTTGCGGAAGTATAGTTAAGGGCGCCCGGCCACCCGCGTCTTTGGGGCCATGAAACTCGTTTGACGCTGCCGACCCTGCGCGTTACGACACGCCATGTCCTTCAATACTTTCGGCCATATGTTCCGCGTCACGACCTTCGGCGAGAGCCATGGGGTCGCGATCGGCTGCGTCGTCGACGGCTGCCCGCCGCTGATCCCCCTGACCATGGAGGAGATCCAGCACGACCTCGACCGCCGCCGCCCCGGCCAGTCGCGCTTCACCACGCAGCGCCAGGAGCCGGATGCGGTGAAGATCCTGTCCGGCGTGATGGCGCATCCGGAGAGCGGGGTGCAGGTGACGACCGGCACGCCGATCGCGCTGCTGATCGAGAACACCGATCAGCGTTCGAAGGATTATTCCGAGATCAAGGACAAGTTCCGCCCCGGCCACGCCGACTTCACCTATGAAGCGAAATACGGCCTGCGCGACTATCGCGGCGGCGGACGCTCCTCCGCGCGCGAGACCGCGACCCGCGTCGCGGCCGGCGCGATCGCGCGCAAGGTCCTGCCCGAGGTGAAGGTGCGCGGCGCGCTGGTGCAGATGGGGCCGCACAAGATCGACCGCGAGAAGTGGGACTGGGACGAGATTGCGAACAACCCGTTCTTCTGTCCCGACAAGGACAAGGCGGCGTTCTTCGAAAGCTATCTCGACGGCATAAGGAAGAGCGGCTCCTCGATCGGCGCCGTCATCGAGGTCGTCGCCGAGGGCGTGCCGGCCGGGCTCGGCGCGCCGATTTACGCCAAACTCGACAGCGACCTGGCGGCGGCGATGATGAGCATCAACGCGGTCAAGGGCGTCGAGATCGGCGCCGGGTTCGGCGCCGCCGAATTGTCGGGTGAGGAGAACGCCGACGAGATGCGGACCGGCAACAACGGAACGCGTTTCCTGTCCAACCATGCCGGTGGCGTCCTCGGCGGCATCTCAACCGGCCAGCCGGTGGTGGTGCGCTTTGCGGTCAAGCCGACGTCCTCGATCCTGACCACGCGCCGGACCGTCGACCGCAAGGGTGTCGATACCGACATCCTGACCAAGGGCCGCCACGACCCCTGCGTCGGCATCCGGGCGGTGCCGGTCGGCGAGGCCATGATGGCCTGCGTGCTGGCCGATCATTTTCTGCGCGACCGCGGGCAGACCGGGCGCTGATCCCCTATATAGTGGCGGTCGCCAGACCGCCCTGGGGGAATGCCATGAATGCGTCGGAGCTTCGGGACATCATCGAGTGGATGATCGGCGGCGCGCGGTCGGCGCCGACCCCGCCGCAGATGATGGCGGAATGCTGCGAACGGCTGGTGCGGGCCGGATTGCCGCTGTGGCGCATCGGCGTCTTCGTGCGCACGCTGCATCCGGAGATCTATGGCCGCCATTTCTTCTGGAAGCCCGGCGCCGAGGTCGAAACCGGCACCGTCGATCACAACATCCTCGACTCTCCGGAATTTGCCGTCAGCCCGCTGTCGACCGTCTTCAGGCAGGGCATTGAGGTCCGCGCGCGGCTCGACGATCCCGCAAGCGCCCGGTTTCCGATCGTCGTGGACCTGCAGGCCGAAGGCGTCACCGACTACATCGCCGTGCCGCTGGTCTATACTGACGGCTTCGTCAATGCCTCGAGCTGGACCACCAGGCAGCCGGGCGGCTTCACCGACGAGCAGCTCGATGCGATCCGGTCGATCGCCGTGCCATTGGCGCGCTATATCGAGATCATCACCCTGCGCCGCACCGCCTCGCTCTTGCTCGACACCTATGTCGGCAACCGTGCCGGCGAGCGCATCATGGGCGGCCAGATCCGGCGCGGCCATGCCGATACGATGGATGCCGCGATCTGGCTGTCGGACCTGCGCGGCTTCACCGCGCTGTCGGACCGCCTGCCGGCCGAGACGGTGGTGGAGATCCTCAACCTCTATTTCGATTGCCAGGTCACCGCGATCCGCGACCATGGCGGCGAAGTGCTCAAATTCATGGGCGACGGCCTGCTCGCGGTGTTCCCGGTCGACGAATATCTCGGCGACGAGGTGCAGGTCTGCTCACGCGTGCTGGAGGCCGCGCGCGCGTCCCGCGCCGGCGTCGAGGCGCTGCAATTCGCCAACGGCGATGCCGTCGAACGCTTCCGTTTCGGCCTCGCGCTGCATCTCGGGCGCGTGCTCTACGGCAATATCGGCGGCGGCAACCGGCTCGACTTCACCTGCATCGGTCCGGCGGTCAATCTCGCCGCGCGGCTGGAGAAGATCGCCGGCCGTCTCGGCCGCACCGTGGTGGCCTCGGAGCGCTTCGCCGGCATCAGCGACGGCGGCTGGAGCGATCTCGGCGAGTTTCCGATCGCGGGATTTGCCAAGGCCGAACGGGTCTACGGCCTGTTCGACGAGGCGCCGGTCGCTGCTGCTAGCTAGCCGCTGCGGGCGTAAGACTGCTTCAGGCCGAAGGTCAGGATCGACAATGTGATCCACAGCCGCAGCATCGCGAAGCCGAAGATGAAGACGACGTAGACCAGGTTCTTGATCGGCTGGCCCACCATCGAGATTTGCCAGAAGTCCCAGATCGCGGTGCGCACAAGCGCCTGCCCGTAGCCCAGCGCAACGTTGATCGCGCCCAGCACGAGCACCGCCGCGCCAAGCCAGAGCGCGTGCCGGCCAAGGTCCTTGACGGCGGCAAACAGCGCGACGCGACCGCCATTGCCTTCTGCATTGACGATGATCAGCAGCACCAGCGCCGCGATCGCCGCACTCCAGAACCGGCCGAGATGGGTGACCTGATCGAAGGCCATGCCGTCGAGGCCCGACAAGAGATACGGCGCAAACCACGAGAAGCCGATCGCGGCGGTGCCGAGTGCCGCCACGATCATCACGAGCACGATCCGCCACAGGATCGACAGCGACAGTCGGATCTGCTCGGCCAGCGTCAATTCGCCGAGCGATGATCGGCCGCCGGAAGCCTGGATCGAGTCCCGTGCCGTCGCGAAGAAGGCGAGCAGCACGCAAGCGTTGGCCAGCGCCAGCGCGGGCACAATCAGGCCGAGATTGCCGTAGCCGACGATCCGCAGCGCCGCCGCCATGATCAGCCAGGGCAGGGCGGGCAACGGGCGAAACGGCCCGAACGAGGTCTCCGGGCGAGTCTTCCGCAGGGACAGTTGTTGGCGCAGCGCGACGGACATGCCGCGTAGGTACCATGCGATCCCTAAAGCACCGGTCGCCGCGATCGCTAAAATACGTGGCAAGGCCCGCGGCAATCTGGCGCCGGCGCGCTATTCCTCGGGTTCGGTGGTGAACAGCAGCGGATAGCCCTTGGCGCGGCCGGCGTCGGTGGCGCGCGTCGCCTTGGTCTCGGCGATGTCCCTGGTGAACACAGCGACGACGCAGACGCCGCGCTGATGCGCGGTCAGCATCACCTTGTAGGCCTGGTCGTCGGTCATGCGGAATTCACCCTTCAGCACGGTGACGACGAATTCGCGCGGCGTGTAGTCGTCGTTGACCAGGATCACCTTGTGCAGGCGCGGCCGCTCGACCTTGGTCTTCGTCCTGGTATTCGGCTTGACGACGGTATCTGGCATCGCACTCCCTCGCGATTGCCCCGTAAGAATACCGTCTTCGGGCGCGGCTTGGAACCGTTCGATTTGCACGGCGTCATTGCGGCAACGGCACGGCGCGTGTCGCCGCATTCGAGACAAGCGAAGTCTGACTTGAGTGTGGACGTCTAACCTGAATGTGAAGGACAGCTGATATCTGCGCTTTTCGCCGCCTGAATTGCGTGTCACGATGACACTCATACGACGGGAGGGCCGCAATGCGCTGGTATGTCTCGATCGGAGCGGTGCTTGTCGCGGGCATGCTGGCCAGCGGCGATGTGGCCGGTGTTGCCGCGCCCGGCCCGGGAACCCAGCCCGGCCATCGCCTGGCTGAAAAGGAATCCACACCGAGCGTCGACATCGAGTTGATCATCGCGGTCGACGTCTCCTATTCGATGGACATGGACGAGCTCGCGATCCAGCGCGAGGGCTATGCGCAGGCCATCGTTTCCAAGGATTTCCTGCAGGCGCTGAAGGCCGGTCCGAACGGCAAGATTTCGATCACCTATTTCGAATGGGCCGCCTCCAACGATCAGAAGATCATCATCCCCTGGCGGGTGATCGACGGCCCTGAATCCGCCGATGCGGTCGCCGCCGAGATCATGAAGACGCCGGTGCGCCGCGCCTCGCGCACCTCGATCTCCGGCGCGATCTATTTCGCGATCCCGATGTTCGACGAGAATCCGCATCGCGGCCTGCGCCGCGTGATCGATATTTCCGGCGACGGGCCCAACAACAACGGCACGCCGATCACGCCCGCGCGCGATGCGGCGCTCGACAAGGGCATCGTCATCAACGGCCTGCCGATCATGGTGAAGGAGCCATCCTACTCGACGATGGATATCGAAAATCTCGACTATTACTACGAGGACTGCGTGATCGGCGGACCGGGCTCCTTCGTGGTGACGATCAAGGATCGTGAGAAGTTCAAGGAGGCGATCCGCACCAAGCTGCTGCTCGAAGTCGCCGGCCGCACCCCCGAGCGCCCGATCATGCGGACCGCCGAGAAGGAGCCGCGGGTCAATTGCCTGATCGGCGAGAAGATCTGGCAGGACCGCTGGGGGCGGTAGCCGATCATGTGGATCTCGTAGGATGGGTAGAGCGCAGCGAAACCCATCAATTCATATCCGCGGCGCGAAGATGGGTTTCGCTGCGCTCTACCCATCCTACGGTTCTAACTCGTCCTACAGATCTTCTGGAGGTCACTTTCCAGCACGCGCAGCATCTGCAACGCGGCGGCGTGCTCGGCCGCGCCGATCTGGCGCCAGACCTCCGCGGTGCAACCAGCGAGGCCGCGCACCGTCACCGGAAAATTCGCGGCCTGCGCCAGCGCGCCCTTTTCGTTGATCAGATACGTCCCGTTCAGCGCAAACAGCACCTGCGCGATGCAGGCCAGCGCGCGATAGGCGCAGCCGGCGATATGCGTGCTGTCGCCGCGCGGCACGGCGAGCTCGGCATTCTCGATGCTGAACAGCACTTCCCATTGAAAGCGCCGCACCAACGCATCGCGCAGGGCCGGCGGGTAGGGCGCGGTCCTCGCCTTTAGCGCCGCGACGAGGCCGTCGGGATCGTGCAGCTGATAGCACAGCGCGACCTCGCCCATCCAGATCGCCGAGCAGAAGCCGTGCGGATGGCCCGGCTGGTAGTGCATGCTGATCTCGCCGTTCCGGCAAGCATCGATGACGGCGGAAACCTGATCGATGCTGCGGTAGAGCAGGTCGACCTTGCGGCCGCGGATCGTGAGCCAGACACCGCCGACGATCCACGGTCCCCATTCGCCGACCGGCGTGACGTGCGCAGCAGCGGGGTCGTCGACCAGGCCCGTTACAGCTTCGCGCAGCCGATCGATATCCGGCGCGGCGCCATCCCGATAGTAGAGGCCGATATCGGTGTCGGAGGCGTCATGCGCCGTGCCGCGCGCCCGCGAGCCGCCGAGCACGATGGCGGCGACGCCCGGTACGGCGCCGAGAACGGGAATGATGCGTGCGAGCAGCGGATCGTCGGACATGGAGCGCAGACTATAGCGGGAGCGCCGGCGCTCAGCGATAGTCGCTGCGTCCTGTCACCGTGCGAACCGCGCCACCAGCTCGACATGGGGGGTGTGGCGGAACTGATCGACCGGCGTGACAGCTGCGATCTTGTAGCCGCCGTCGATCAGGATTTTCGCGTCGCGCGCAAACGTCGCGGCGTTGCAGGACACCGCGACGATCACCGGCACCTTGCTCACCGCCAGCTGGGTGACCTGCGCCTGCGCGCCCTGTCGCGGCGGATCGAACACGACGGCGTCATAGTCGCGCAATTCCTGCGGCATCAGGGGGCGGCGGAACAGGTCGCGCGCCTCGGCCTTGAGCGGCTTCAGCCCCGACGTCGATTGCGCGGCCTTCTGTAGTGCCGTGATGGCGCCGGCATCGCTGTCGAAGGCCGCGATCCGCGCCTTCTCCGCGAGGCGCAGCGCGAACGGACCGACGCCGCAAAACAGGTCGGCGATATGCTTGGCGCGTCCGCAATGCTCGCGAACCAGCGCGGCCAACGTCTCCTCGCCCTTGACGGTCGCTTGCAGGAACGAGCCGGGCGGCAGCACGACCTTCGCCTTTCCGATCGCAATCTCGGGGGAGCCGCGCTGCAGCACCAGCTCGCCGTGGCGTGTCAACCGCGCCAGCCGGTGCTTCTGCGCGACGCGCGACAAAGTGGTGATCAGGCTGGTCGGCAGCGCGCCGGAGCCGCGCACGTCGATGTCGAGGCCGTTGACGGTCGCGGTCACCTGGATGTCGAGCGGCTTGCCGATCGCGATCAGTGGCTCGGCTGTGGCCCAGGCCGCCTCAAGCGCACCGTCGAGCGCAGGATCGAGGATCGGGCAGCGATCGACCGGGATGATGTCGTGCGAACCTGCCGCGGCGTAGCCGACCTTGAGGACGTCATGGGGGCCCATGCGCCCGTGCAGCGTGATGCGGCGACGGCCCGCCCCATGGGCATCGACCAGTGCTGTGACGTCCGCCGCAATCTTCGCCTGCGCCAGCGTCTCGACCACGATGTTGCGCTTCCAGGCGTGGTAGGGCGCGTCGTTCCAGTGCTGGATCGCGCAGCCGCCGCAGACGCCGAAATGCGGACAGAACGGCGCGATGCGCTCGGGACTTTCCTGCGCGACCCGCAGCAGCCGCCGCCGGTCGGGATGGTTGCCCGGGACATCGTCGACCTCGACCGTTTCGCCGGCCAGCGCATAAGGCACGAAGATCGATTGCGATCCCTCGATCGCGACGCCGTCGCCGCGGTGGCCGACATGGTCGATGGTGAGAAGCTCAGCCACGGCGCGCGCCGAGGAAGAATTCGATATTGCCGTCGCCGCCCGAGATCGAGGACGGGAACACCTGAATGTCGGTGCAGCCCTGCGAGGCGGCAAAGGCGGCGATATCGTCGCAGATCTCCTGGTGCACCATCGCGTTGCGGATCACGCCGCGCTTGGAGTGTTTGCGCGCCGCCTCGAATTGCGGCTTGATCAACGCCAAAAGATGCATCGGGGCGGCCGCCAGCGACAGCGCAACCGGCAGCACCAGCTTCAGCGAGATGAAGCTGACGTCGATCACCACGATGTCGGGCCGCGCCGGCAGGCGCTTGCCGTCGAAACTCCTGATGTCGGTCGCCTCCATGGAGACGATCTTCGGATGCCCCTGCAGCGAGGGATGCAGCTGGCCGTGGCCGACATCGATGGCGAACACGAGGCTTGCGCCGTTGGCGAGCAGCACCTCGGTGAAGCCGCCGGTCGAGGCGCCGACATCGAGGCAGACATGGCCCTCGACGTCGATCGGATAGTGCTCGAGCGCGCCGGCGAGCTTAACGCCGCCGCGCGAGACATAGGGATGCGCCGGCTCGGCCGAGAGGGCCGCGCCCGGTGCGACGATCTCGGACGCCTTCGCGATCTGCTTGCCGTCGGCGGTGACGAGGCCGGCGTCGATGGCGGCGCGCGCCCGCGCCCGGCTTTCGAACAGGCCGCGTTCCACCAGCAGCACGTCGATGCGCTTGCCGGCGGATGCGTCGTTGTCGTTGTCGCCCGCTCTGGTCACTTCGCCGCCTGCCGGCGCTGCGCGGCAGCGAGCCGCACGCAGGCCTCGAAGGAGGTGAGGTCGTGCCAGAGGTCGGCCGACGGCTCGCGCGGGGTCACCAGCGGGCTGCCGTGCAGGTCGAGCGCGTGCATCATCATCAGATTGTCCGGTAATCCAAACTCTTCCACCGTCAGCCCTTCCGCATCGATCAGGCGTCCGTCGGATGCCGGCACGACTTGGCTCAGCCGCGCCACGCGATTGGCGTAGGACGTGGGATCGTTGGAATAGGCGAGGCACAGTTTGCCGCGTCCCGCCATGTAGCCGAGTTCGTAAACCGTGCCTGCGTCGGCACTGGGGCCGCGAAACGGCGTCAAATTGGCGATGATGGCGTCGGCAGACTCCATCATCGCCTCGTTGCTCTTGAAGATGGCGAGCGAGGCCCCGGCGGCGGTGGGATCGATGCTGCTGTCGAGCGGATACAGCCCGGTCAGCCCGTGATAGGCGCAAACCTCCGCCTTGCGGCGGCCGATCTCCACGGCATCCGGCAGGAACACGTCAGGACCTGCCAGATAGATCTTCATGGACGTGCCGGGGCTGGTGCGTTTTCGAGCGAGAACCTGGAGCTTCGGTTCTGATTCAATCAGAACCGAAAATGCTCCAGTGAGCGCCGCCCGTAACGATTAGGCGAGCTTGACGGTCTCGGTCTTGTAGTCCTTGCCGAGGGTCTCGAACACCTTGGCAACGATGCTCTTGGCGTCGAGACCGGCGCGGGCATACATCGCCGCCGGCGTGTCGTGGTCGAGGAACACGTCGGGCAGGATCATCGAGCGGAACTTGAGCATGCCGCTGTCGAGCATGGTGTTGTCCGACAGGAACTGCATGACATGCGAGCCGAAGCCGCCGATCGAGCCTTCCTCGATCGTGATCAGGATCTCGTGGTCGCGCGCGAGCTTCATGATCATCTCTTCGTCGAGCGGCTTCATGAAGCGCGCGTCGGCGATCGTCGCGGAAAGGCCGTGGGCGGCGAGCTCGTCGGCCGCCTTCTCGCACTCGGCAAGACGGGTGCCGAACGACAGCAGCGCGACCTTCTTGCCCTCGCGGATGATGCGGCCCTTGCCGACTTCCAGGGCAACGCCGACTTCCGGCATCTCGATGCCGCGGCCTTCGCCGCGCGGATAGCGCAGCGCGCTCGGACGATCGTTGATCGCAACCTGCGTCGCCACCATGTGGACCAATTCCGCCTCGTCGGCGGCGGCCATGATCACCATGTTCGGCAGACAGCCGAGATAAGCGCTGTCGAACGAACCCGCATGCGTCGCGCCGTCGGCGCCCACCAGGCCGGCGCGGTCGATCGCGAAGCGGACCGGAAGGCTCTGGATCGCGACGTCATGGACCACCTGGTCATAGCCGCGCTGCAGGAAGGTCGAGTAGATCGCGCAGAACGGCTTGTAGCCTTCGGTGGCGAGGCCGGCGGCGAAGGTCACCGCATGCTGTTCGGCAATGCCGACGTCGAAGGTGCGGTCCGGGAACGCCTTGTTGAAGATGTCGACGCCAGTGCCCGACGGCATCGCCGCGGTGATGGCGACGATCTTGTCGTCCCTCTCGGCTTCCTTGACGAGGCTCTGCCCGAATACGTTCTGGTAGGCCGGCGCATTCGGCTTGGCCTTGGCCTGGGTGCCGGTCGCGACGTCGAACTTGACCACGGCGTGGTACTTGTCGGCGGAGGCTTCGGCCGGGCCGTAGCCCTTGCCCTTCTGGGTCACGACGTGAACCAGGATCGGGCCGGTCTCCATGTCGCGGACATTCTTCAGCACCGGCAGCAGATGGTCGAGATTGTGACCGTCGATCGGGCCGACATAGTAGAAGCCGAGTTCCTCGAACAACGTGCCGCCGTCCATCATGAAGCCGCGGGAATATTCCTCGACGCGGTTGGCGCGATTGGCGAGGATCTTCGGGAGGCGCTTGTTGATCTGCTTGGCGGCTTCGCGCAGCGAGCGGTAGGTCTTGCCGGAGTAGAGGCGCGACAGATAGGCGCTCATCGCGCCGACCGGCGGGGCGATCGACATATCGTTGTCGTTGAGGATCACGATCAGGCGCGAGTTCATCGCGCCGGCGTTGTTCATCGCCTCATAGGCCATGCCCGCCGACATCGCGCCGTCACCGATCACGGCGATAACGTTGTTCTTGCCGCCGGAGAGGTCGCGCGCCACGGCCATGCCGAGGCCGGCCGAAATCGAGGTCGAGGAGTGCGCGGCGCCGAACGGATCGTAGTCGCTCTCGGTGCGTTTGGTGAAGCCGGAGAGGCCGCCGCCGGTGCGCAGCGTGCGGATGCGGTCGCGGCGTCCGGTCAGGATCTTGTGCGGATAGGCCTGGTGGCCGACGTCCCAGATCAGGCGGTCGCGCGGGGTGTCGAAGATGTAGTGGATGGCGGTGGTCAGTTCGACCACGCCGAGGCCGGCGCCGAAATGGCCGCCGGTCACCGACACCGCGTCGATGGTTTCCTGGCGCAGCTCGTCGGCAACCTGCCGCACCTGCTCGACCTTCAGCTTGCGCAGGTCATCCGGCGTGTGAATAGTGTCAAGAAGCGGCGTCTTACTAAATGTGGTCACAGCGAATTTCCAATTTTTGCCTGTCGGAACGAACCGCCCGACGCGAGATGGGATGGCGCGCACACCGCGCAGCGAATGCCAGACACTGGGTGCCGCCCCGGCAGGCCGGTGCCTGGTTGTAAGCCTAGATTCACTCCGGATTGGACCACGTGATATGCATCACCTTGGTCGCTCTTCACCCGTCCCGGTTCAGTTTTGTCGAACCATTTGAGATGCATGCCGCCCGAAAAGTCGGGCTGCCCGCCACTCTCAAATGCCCATAGAACTGGAAGCATTACACCAAAGCCGCAGCCAAAGCCAACCCGATAGGGCGCGCAGGGTTCCTATGCGCCGCACTGAAAAACCTAGCCTTTTCAATGGCTGGGCTGGGGCCGGGTTCCAATTCGCCTAATTTGGCGGCAGCCAGCGGGGCCGGCTCAACCTGATTCGCAACCGTACACGACCGCCACGGGGAGCCCCGTGGGGTTACGGTTTGCTGGAAATGGGCAGCAACAATTGCCCACCGTGGCGGACATCGTGCCGCGCGATCGAGGTGGTCGGTGGCGCTACTGCACGTCGAGCGGCTCGGTCCCGGTCGGCTGGCCCGAGGCGTCGGTGGTGATCTTGTCGACGCGGGCTTCGGCCTGGCGCAACAGTTCCTCGCAGCGCCGTTTCAGTGCCTCGCCGCGCTCGTAGATCGCGACCGATTCCTCAAGCGGGACCTTGCCGTCCTCGAGCCGCTTGACGATCGATTCGAGTTCCTCGATCGCGCGTTCAAAGGAGAGCTTCTTCACGTCGGCTTGGGTGTTGTCGGCCATTCTTGCGTTCCCGATTGCGTGGATCAGATCGCAACCTGATCTTGTCGTCCAAACATGACCTGTCGCAGGCCATGCTCGCCCCGGCGCAGAATCAATCGAATTTTTGCGGGCGTATTGTGGCGGGGATTTACCCGTCCATCAATGCGGTGACGTGAGATGCTACCGACTCTTTCAGGCCCTGCAGGTCGTAGCCGCCTTCCAGGACGGAGACGACGCGGCCGCCGGCGCTCTTGTCGGCGAGATCCATCAGCTTACGCGTGACCCAGCCGAAATCCTCGCCCGTCAGGTTGATCGAGGCCAGGGGATCGCGGTGATGCGCGTCGAAGCCGGCCGAGATGACGACGAGTTCGGGGGAGAACCTCTCTAGTTGCGGCAGGATCAGGTTCTCGAAAGCGGAGCGGAACTTGGCGCCGCCGTCGCCTGGCGCCAGCGGCGCGTTGACGACGGTGTCGTGCTCGCCGCGCTCGCCGGCGGCCCCGGTGCCGGGAAACAGCGGCATCTGGTGCGTCGAGCAATACATCACGGTCGGGTCGGCCCAGAAGATATCCTGCGTGCCGTTGCCGTGATGGACGTCGAAATCGATGATCGCGGCGCGCTTGATGCCGTATTTGCGCTGCGCGTGGCGTGCGGCGATCGCGGCATTGTCGAAGAAGCAGAAGCCCATCGGCGTCGATTTCTCGGCGTGGTGCCCGGGCGGGCGCACCGCGACGAAGGCGTTTTGATGCTTGCCCTCCATCACCGCATCGGTGGCGGCCACCGCGCCGCCGACGCCGCGCATCACTGCTTCCCAGGTGCCCGGCGACATCGAGGTGTCGCCGTCGATATAGATCATGCCGGAGGTCGGCGCGATGTGGCGGAGTTCGCTGACATAGTGCTCGCCGTGACAGAGCAGCACGGTGTCGAGGTCGCCTTCCGGGGCGGAATCGCGCACCAGTGCCTTGAAGCGATCCTCGCCGAGCACCTCGGCGACCGCCCGCAGCCGGTCGGGGCGTTCGGGATGTCCGGGAGGGGTCAGGTGGTCGAGACAGGCGGAATGCGTCAGAAGCAGTGTCATGCAAATTCCCGGCGCAATGGATGCGCGTGCGAGGGCGCATGATCCGGAAAAGTGCGCAGCGGTTTTCCGAACAAGATCATGCAAGAGCAGGCCCTAATCTAGGCCGTTAGCGGCGTTCCGGAAAGGGCCGACATCATCTCTGTTCCCGTCCCTTCAAAGCCGGGGCGTTTTCCGCGTCATTGCGAGCAGAGCGAAGCAATCCATGCTGCCGCATGCTCGGAGACAATGGATTGCTCCGCTCCGCGTGCAACGACGCGAGGGGCTGCGTACGCCACCCCCACACCTCGCTCAATTGATCCGCTCGATCCGCTTGCCTGCCGTCGGGCCCACCGGGCTGTTGGCCTTGAAGTAGGTATAGAGCGCATCGACGTCGTAGATGCCGAACTGCTGCGCGGTTCCTTGCTTGAACACCGTGAAGCCGTCGCCGCCCTCGGCGAGATAATTATTCACGGTGACGCGGTAGCTCGCGGCCGGGTCGATCGGTTTGCCGTCCAGCGACATCCGTGCGGCGATGATGCGCGCGCCATCGGGCTTGCTCGCATCCCACGCATAGGAGAACCCCTTCGAGACCTGGAGGGCGCGCGGCCGCTTCGGGTCGGCCCATTGCTGCTCCAGCGCGTCCTTGAGCTGCTTGCCGGTCAGCGTCATCGTCACGAGCTGGTTGCGGAACGGCTGGCTTGCGAAGATATCGGCATAGGTCACCGCGCCGTCCTCGCGCTTGACGATGTCGGTGCGCACGCCGCCCGGATTGGTGAAGGCGATCACCGCGCCGCCATTCGGCTCGGCGCTGGTTGCAAGCAGCTGTGCATCGGCGACGATGTCGCCGAGCGGACTCTCGCCAGTTTCGGCAGGCGTACGCGACAGTGTTTCGGTGACCGAGCCTGCCGCGCGGCTCGCGATCGGCGCGGCCAGCCGGTCGTAGGATTCCAGCAGCGCGCTCTGCTCGGGATCTTTGGCCGTGCCGGCGATCCGCACGATGGTGTTGGCGGCCTTGGCCCTGATCACGTCATGGCTGTTCGGATCGAGCTGAAGATCGATCGCGGTGACCAGGGTGCCGTATTTGTCGCCGGAGGTGACGAGCCGTCCGTCGATCTCGCAGACATAGGCCTGGTGGGTGTGGCCGGAGATCACGACGTCGACCGCGCGATCGAACTTCTTGACGATGTCGACGATCGGCCCGGAGATTCCCGGACATTCATTATAGTCGCCGGTCGGAAAGCCGCCTTCGTGGATCAGCACCACGATCGCCTCGACGCCCTTCGCTTTCAGCTCGGGGACCAGCGTGTTGACGGTCTCGGCCTCGTCGCGGAAATCGAGGCTCGCGACGCCGGCCGGCGACACCAGGTTCGGGGTGTTCTTCAGCGTCAGCCCGATGAAGGCCACTGGAATGCCGTCGAACTGCTTGATCTCGTAGGGCGGAAACACCGGCTTGCCGGTCGCCTTGTCGATCGTAGAGGCGGCGAGATAGCGGAATTTGGCCCCTGTGAACGGGTGCGGCCCCTGGCATTTGTCGACCGGATGGCAGCCGCCATTCTGCATCCGCAGCAGCTCGTCCTTGCCCTCGTCGAATTCGTGATTGCCGACCGAGGAGATCGCAAGTCCCATCAGCGAGAGCGACTCGATGGTCGGCTCGTCGTGAAACATCGCCGACAGGAACGGGCTCGCGCCGATCAGGTCGCCGGCCGCAACGAAGATGTTGTTCTTGTGGCCCTCGCGCAGCTGCTTGACGACGGTGGCCATCCGCTCGGCGCCGCCGGCGGGCTCCATGATCTTCCTGGTCGCATCAGCGGGATCGGTGATGCGGATGCCGCCCGGCGGCGGCCGCAGATAGCCGTGGAAATCGTTGATCGCGAGAATGCGCAGGCTCACCGGCTCCGCGGCCTGCGCCAGGCAGGGGCTTGCTGCGGCCAGTCCGAACGCGCAGAGCGCGGCGAGAGGGGAAAGGCGGGGCTGTCTCATGACCTGTCCATGGAGCACGGGATCATGGCGCCGCGCCACTACAATTTTGCGACGCTTCGTTTCAATCCTTCGGGCGAGCCATGAATGCCTTGAACGCCTCGACAGCTTCCTTGGAGCGCATCCGTTCGCTGAACAGATGGTTCTCCTGCTCGATGCGGCGGGTGACGTCCTCCGGCGGCAGCCGGATCAGGCGCCGCGAGATCGCCACCGCCTCGGCCGGCAGCGCGCAGATCTCGCGCGCCACCTTGTGCGCCTCCACCTCGGCGTGCCCCGGCGCCACCACGGTGTTGACGAAGCCGGCGACGCGGGCGTCGTCGGCCGACATGGTGCGGCCGATCACCAGCATCGCGAAGGCGCGCTGGTGGCCCATCATGCGCGGCATCAACAGGCTTGAGGCGCCTTCCGGCACCAGGCCGAAATTGGAGAACGGCGTCGAGAACAGCGCGGTCTTGCTGGCGAGCACATAGTCGCAGTGAAACAGCATGGTGGTGCCGATGCCCATCGCGACGCCGTCGACGGCGGCGATGATCGGCTTCACATTGTGGGCCAGCGAATACAGGAACTTGACGAGGTCGGAGGCCGGCGGCGTCTCGCCGGTCGAGGTGCCCTGCGCGAGCAGATCCTCGATGTCGTTGCCCGCGGTGAACACGCCGGAGCCGCCGGTGATGATCAGGCAGCGGATCTTCGGATTGTTCTGCGCCTTGTCGATCGCGTCGCTGATCGCGCGAAACATCTCCTGGGTGATCGCGTTCTTCTTCTCGGGCCTGCGCAGCCGGATCACGCGCGTGGCGGCTTCGTCGGTCACTATGACATGCGCGGTCATCGAGCGGTCCCAGGGTCGGCCGGCATCGTCGCCGGTGGAGGTCGTAGCGCCATCCTACATGATCCGGTGCAAGCCCCAAGAGCTCCAGCGTGTTCCGGGCCGCTTTTCCCCGTGGGCGAGCATGAGGACGGCGCAATGCAGCTAACCGGAATTTCGCGACTCCGGGCAGGGGACGTTGGTCGTAGGCCGGACCTGTACGACGATGCTGCCGCGCAGGCCGCCCGCGCCTGATGGCGCTGCTGCCTCCCAGGAGCCGCCGCGGCGCTCGCGACGAGTTTAACTTCCCCGCGAGAAACATTCCGCCGTTCGCGGCATTCCCCCCCTTTGCTGACAGGCCGAGCAGACCTCGACACGTCGTTGTCGTGGTTCCGCGTCCGGCTGACTCGAGGAGAGCAGCGGCATGCAGATCTCCGGACGTTTGGAACTATCGCGGCGCCATCTGTTGATTGTTGGAGCCGCCTCGCTTGCGGCGTCGTCGATCGCGACGCCTCCGCCTGCGGCCGCCCAATCTGCCCCGACCGGAGCGCCCGTGATGACGAGAGTATCCTTTGACGTGAACGGCGAAACCCACCAGCTCGAGCTCGACACCAGGACCACGCTGCTCGATGCCCTGCGCGAGCACCTGCATTTGACCGGTACCAAGAAGGGCTGCGACCACGGCCAATGCGGCGCCTGCACGGTGCTCGTCGACGGGCGGCGGATCAATTCCTGCCTGACGCTCGCCGTGATGCATCAGGGCGACGAGATCACGACGATCGAGGGCCTCGGCACGCCGGACGGGCTGCATCCGCTGCAGGCGGCGTTCGTCGAGCATGACGGCTATCAATGCGGCTATTGCACGCCCGGCCAGATCTGCTCGGCGGTCGCCGTGCTTGCCGAGGTCAAGGCCGGCATCCCGAGCCATGTCACGGCGGATCTGAATGCGCCGCTGCGACTGACCAATGCCGAGCTCCGCGAGCGCATGAGCGGCAACATCTGCCGCTGCGGCGCCTATTCCAACATCGCCGAGGCGATCAGCGAGGTCGCCGGGAGGAGCGCATGAGATCATTCAGCTATGAGCGCGCCGCCTCGCCGGGCGCGGCGGCCGCAGCCGCCGCCGGCACCGCGAACGCCAAGTTCATCGCCGGCGGCACCAATCTGCTCGACCTGATGAAGCTCGAGATCGAGACGCCGGCGCATCTGATCGACGTCAACGACCTGGCGCTCGACCGCATTGAGGAGACCGCAGACGGCGGCCTGCGGATCGGCGCGCTGGTGCGCAACACCGATCTTGCCGCCGATATCCGCGTGCGGCGCGACTATGGCGTGCTGTCGCGCGCGCTGCTCGCTGGCGCTTCCGGCCAGTTGCGCAACAAGGCGACGACCGCGGGCAATCTGCTGCAGCGGACGCGCTGTCCTTATTTCTACGACACCAATCTGCCCTGCAACAAGCGCAAGCCCGGCAGCGGCTGCGCCGCGATCGGTGGCTTCAGCCGCCAGCATGCGGTGGTCGGTGTGAGCGATGCCTGCATCGCGACCCATCCGAGCGACATGGCGGTGGCGATGCGCGCGCTCGACGCGACCGTGGAGACGGTGCGGCCCGACGGCACCACGCGCAGCATCCCGATCGCCGAGCTGCATCGTCTGCCCGGCGACAGCCCGGAGATCGAAACCAGCCTGGAGCCGGGCGAACTGATCACCGCGGTGGTGCTGCCGAAACCGGTCGGCGGCGCGCAGGCCTATCGCAAGGTGCGCGACCGCGCCTCTTACGCCTTTGCGCTGGTCTCGGTTGCCGCGATCGTGCAGCGCGACGGCACCGGCCGCGTCGCGCTTGGCGGCGTGGCGCACAAGCCGTGGCGCGTCGAGGCGGCGGAGGCGGAATTGCCTGCTGGCGCCAAGGCCGTCACCGCGCGCCTCTTCGCCGATGCGAAGCCGACCAAGGAAAATGCGTACAAACTGCCGCTCGCCGAGCGAACGCTGGCGGCGGTGCTGCGCGAGGCCAGAGCTTGAAACGAAGGCTTAAGATGAGGGCCTGACATCATGCGTTTTGAACATCCCGCCACCTTCAATCCGATCGACCAGCTCAAGGTGATCGGCCACCCGACCAGCCGGATCGAGGGACCGCTGAAGACCACCGGCACCGCGCCTTACGCCTATGAGCGGCACGACGTCGCGGCCAACCAGGCCTATGGCTACGTGGTCGGTTCGGCGATCGGCAAGGGGCGGATCGGTTCGATCGATCTCGAGGCGGCGAAGGCTGCACCGGGTGTGCTCGCCGTCGTCACAGCGGACAATGCCGGCAAGCTCGGCAAGGGCGAGCGCAATGCGGCGCCGCTGCTCGGCGGGCCCGAGATCGCGCATTATCACCAGGCCGTCGCCATCGTCGTCGCCGGGACCTTCGAGCAGGCGCGGGCCGCGGCGCAACTGGTCCGGATCGACTACGTCAAGGGCGACGGCAAGTTCGATCTCGCCGCGGAGCGTGACAAGGGCATCACGCCGCACCCGTCATTCGGCGGCCCGGCCGACACCGCCGTCGGCGATTTCGCCGCCGCCTTCGCTGCTGCGCCCGTGCAGCTCGATGCCACCTACACCACGCCCGATCAGGGCCACGCGATGATGGAGCCGCACGCTTCGATCGCGGCCTGGGACGGCGACAAGCTCACGGTCTGGACCTCCAACCAGATGATCGCCTGGGGCGCCGAGGACATGGCGAAGACGCTTGGCATCCCCAAGGAGAATGTCCGTCTGGTGTCGCCCTATATCGGCGGCGGCTTCGGCGGCAAGCTGTTCCTGCGCGCCGAGGTGCTGCTCGCCGCGCTCGGCGCCCGCGCGGCCGGCCGGCCGGTCAAGGTCGCGCTGCAACGTCCGCTGATGTTCAACAACACGACGCACCGTCCGGCGACGATCCAGCGCATCCGCATCGGCGCCGAGCGCGACGGCAAGATCACCGCGATCGGCCACGAGAGCTGGTCCGGCAACGTCAAGGACGGCGAGCCCGAGATGGCGGTGAGCCAGACGCGGCTGCTGTACGCCGGCGCCAGCCGGATGACAGCGACGCGGCTTGCGGCGCTCGATCTGCCGGAAGGCAATGCGATGCGCGCGCCCGGAGAAGCCTCCGGCATGATGGCGCTCGAGATCGCGATCGACGAGCTCGCCGACAAGCTCGGCATCGACCCGGTCGCGCTGCGCATCAGCAACGACACCCAGGTCGATCCCGAGCATCCGGAGCGGCACTTCTCGCAGCGGCAACTGGTGCAGTGCCTGAGCGATGGCGCGGCGCGGTTCGGCTGGGACAAGCGCAACCCGAAACCCGGCGAGGTCCGCGACGGACGCTGGCTGGTCGGGATGGGCGTCGCCGCGGCGTTCCGCAACAATCTCGTGACCAAATCGGCGGCCCGGGTTCGTCTCGACCAGAACGGCATCGTGACCGTCGAGACCGACATGACCGACATCGGCACCGGCTCCTACACCATCATCGCGCAGACCGCGGCCGAGATGATGGGCGTGCCGCTCGAGAAGGTCGCGGTGCGGCTCGGCGATTCCGACTTTCCGGTGTCCTGCGGCTCGGGCGGGCAGTGGGGCGGCAACAATTCGACCGCCGGCGTCTATGCCGCCTGTACCAAGCTGCGCGAGGCCATTGCGCAGAAGCTCGGCTTCAATTCCGAGGAAGCGGTGTTTGCCGACGGCGTGGTCCGCTCCGGCAATCGCAGCGTGCCGCTGGCGCAGGCCGCCGGCGGCGGCGACCTCGTGGCGGAAGATGCCATCGAGTATGGCGATCTCGCCAAAACCTACCAGCAGTCGACCTTCGGCGCGCATTTCGTCGAAGTCAGCGTCGATGCCGACACGGCGGAAATCCGGGTGCGGCGGATGCTTGCGGTCTGCGCGGCGGGCCGCATTCTCAATCCGAAGGCGGCGCGCAGCCAGGTGATCGGCGCGATGACCATGGGTGTCGGGGCGGCGCTGATGGAGGATCTCGTGGTCGACAAGCGTCACGGTCTGTTCATCAATCACGACCTTGCTGCCTATGAGGTGCCGGTCCATGCCGACATCCCGCATCAGGAGATGATCTTTCTCGACGAGACCGACCCGATGTCGTCGCCGATGAAGGCCAAGGGCGTCGCCGAACTCGGCATCTGCGGCGTCGCCGCCGCGGTCGCCAATGCGGTCCACAACGCGACCGGCGTTCGCGTGCGCGACTATCCGATCACGCTCGACAAGCTGCTCGCGGAGATGCCGAAGCCGGCGTAGCGCGGAACGCTTCACCTCGCCCCGCATGCGGGGAGAGGCATAGGCCGCCGTTGGCGGCCGTTCAGAAGAACGCTGAAGCAGAGCTTCAGCTATGACGCATCGTTAGATGCGTTCCGGGTGAGGGGAAGTCTCCATAAAGACAACTATCACCGGATATGCGGAGACGGCCCCTCACCCCAACCCTCTCCCCGTGAAGAACGGGGAGAGGGAGCACAGCGGAGTCGGGGGCGCTGTTCTACCTAAGCGCTCTAGCCGCGCCCGACGAACGAGCCGATGCCCCGGCCGATCGCGGCGCCGTGCTGAAACAGTGCGCCGAGGTGATCGCCGGGCACCGACATCGCGTCGAGGCCGTTCTCCGCGGCGAAGCGCTGCATCGGCGCATGCGGTCCGTCGTCCTGTCCGTTCCACAGCAGCACCGGCACGCGCGAGGACAGCACCGCGTCCTTTGCCCCATCGACCTGGCCGAGCGCATTGAAGCAGGCGCGCACGCCGCCTTCGAGATCCGGCGTCACCCATTCGGCGAGCTCCGGCACGGTGCGGCGGGCAAAGGTGATGAAGGCGCCATAGGTCAGCGGGCCGGCATTGCCGCGCGGCAGTCCGGTGAGGAAGTCCCAGCCGCCAATCGCCAGCGACGCCAGCCGCGCCGGGAAAAACCGGGCGACACCAACTGCGACCCAGCCGCCCATCGAGTGGCCCACCACATGGGCGCGCTCGCCGCCGAGATCGTCGATCACGGCGACGATGTCGCCGGCGCGCTGCGCCTGATTATAGAGCGCTGGATCGGCGGGCTTGTCGCTCAGGCCATGTCCGAGCGAATCGACGCACACGACACGAAAGCGATCGGCAAGCGCGTCGACCACGCCGCATTGTTTCCAGCTCGCGGCGTCCAGCAGGAGACCGTGCTGCAGCACGATCAGCGGCCCGAACCCCTCGACGGTGTAATGGATGCGCTGGCCCCGGTGATTGGCGAATGGCATTGATAGAGTTCCCCATGTTTCACGACAGGTGAGCGTGGCAGCGCCCGGATTCAAGACCTCGTTCCGGAACGGGAACCGTTCCACACCGTCCGATCGCGGGCGGAACCTCGCCTTCAGCCGCCCCACACGGTGGCTTCGCTCCAGCCCAGATCCCTGAACTCGGCCGCCCGGAGCGGCGCTTCGCCGGCGGCGAAGAATTCGTCGAGCTGCGGCGGCTTCACTGTGGTCTCCGAAAGCATCGCATGGGCCTGGCCGCGATGATGGATCTGGTGCTGAAACAGATGCATCAGCAGGCGGTCGCGCCGCTCGGTCTGCACGCTCGTGTCACGATTGATCTTCACCACGTCATCGAGCCGCTCAGGCGTCAGCGCATCGCAGTGCGCGATCAACCGCTGGTCGATCGCGCGCTGGGCGTCTTTCAGCTGCGCCACCGACGGGTAGGGCACCTCGTTCGCCCACGCCTTCGGCCCGAGCCAGCCACCTTCGAGCGCGTCGACATAAAACAGGTCGATGACATGAATGTGGTTCAGCGTCGCCTGCAGGCTCGGGAAGAATCCGGTCCGCGCCGCGGCGAACTCCGCCTGGCTGAGACCGGCGCAGGCCGTGAGCAGGCGATGATTGGCCCAGGCATTATTGTACGCAAAGGCGCGAAAAGTCTGGACGAGGCCTGCTTGCATATCGGTCCTCACTGGATTGACTGTTTCAGGCGGGCGCGGCGGCCAGCCGGCCGATCCGCCACAGTGATCGTGGTGCTTGCGTTGGTGACTTGATCCTCGCATAGCTAATCCATCGTGGTGCACTTCATCCCAGGGCGGCAGCAGATGCAACTGGCAAAGAACGTGATCGACGTCGGCCTTTCCTCCAACGATCTCGAGCCGATGCTGCGGTTCTGGCAACAGGATGCCGGACTTCGCGGTGCGCGACCTCGCCGCGCATTGCAGGTTCTACGGCGACATCCTCGGCTTCACCGAGCAATCATGGTCAGGCGGTCCGGCGTTTCGCCTCGGCGACAGCCTGATCCTGCTCAAGGAATATGCTGCCGCGACGGTCGATCCGGTTCGGCAGGCGCGCGGCTGGCGCTACATCACGCTGCAGGTCGCCGACATCGACGCCGTGCATGACAAGCTGCGCGCCAAGGGCGTGCGGGAAGGCCTTGCGCCGGTGACGCTCGGCGAGGTCGCACGGATCTCCATGATCCTCGCTCCCGATGGCAACTGGATCGAACTGTCGCGTCGCGCATCGATCGTTGGGAGCCTGTCCAACCGCTAGGCAGCAAATTTTCTGGCCGCCCGGTCGGCGCCGATGATATGATTCGGCGAATGCATCCAATTTGATGATCGCTTTATGCAGTCGATTTTCAGGCCGCGGCGGGTTCATCGATCGATTTTGCCAGCGTTTATCGGCTCGGCTTGCCTGCTGCTGTTTGTCCCCGTCGCAAGCGCCCAACCTCTCAGCAATCCAGCGACGCCCGCCGCGCAGCGCGCAGAGCCGGCGCAGACAGAAACATCGCAAACCGAAACGTCTCGTCCGGTTACCGACGCCGGAGTGCGCAACGCTGAGGCCGTTCCGTCGGCGTCCGACCATCAATCCTCATCCGCTCTGTCTCCGGCGGCCACACCGTCGCCTCCAAAGCTCGATGGCCCGCAGCAATACTGCAAGGCGTTGGAGGAGGCTGCATTAGAGAGCGGCTTGCCGCCGGATTTCTTCGTCCGGCTGATCTGGCAGGAAAGCAATTTCGATCCCAACTCGGTCAGTTCGGCCGGTGCCCAGGGGATCGCCCAGTTCATGCCCGGCACTGCGCGATGGCGCGGTCTGGCCGACCCATTCGAGCCATTGCCTGCCTTGCAGGAATCCGCGCGCTGGCTCCGCGAGCTGCGCGAGCAGTTTGGCAATCTCGGTCTTGCGGCGGCTGCCTATAATGGTGGTCCGCGGCGGGTTCAGGATTGGTTGGCGGGACGTGGAAACCTGCCCGGCGAAACACGCGCCTATGTCCGGATCATCACCGGCAAGTCTGCCGAGGAATGGGCGCAGGGTTCGCTCGAGGACCGAGTCCACACCGACGCGGCGATGGCCTGCGGCGACATCGTGCGCGGCATGCTCGTTCGGGCGCTTCCCGCGGGCCCAAGAGAGTCCGTGACAATCGCACAGCAAGCTGCGTGGGGACCCTGGGGACTTCAATTGGCCGGCGGCCCGTCGCAATCGAGGGTCCTCGCCGACTACCAGCAACTTCAGAAACGATTTGCATCCGTGCTCGGCGATCCGCGCACCGCTCGTTCTGAGATCGCGCATGGCCGGGCCAGGCTCGGCCACCTGGTATCTGCTCCGGGTCGCCGAGACGACCCGTGAGCGGGCTAACCAGCTCTGCGCCCGATTAGAGGCAGTCGGCGGGCGCTGCCTGGTGTTTCGGAATTAGGTGGCGCACCTTGCAGGTCGCCGCGATCGACGGCGTGATGAGGGCTAATTGGCGACAGAGCCCTCGACCGCAAATGTGTGGTACCTGGCGTATTTCTCGCCGACGGCCCGAACTTGCACGTAGGCTGGATCGTGTCGCCAGGCCCAAAGCGCCTCCATGCTCGGATACATATAGATGACGACGCGCTTGGGTGGATTTCCATCAACGGCAACGACCTGCGAGCCGGTTGCCGCCGCGCCTGCAGCCGCAATCAGCTTGCCGCCATGTGCCTTGATGATCTCCTTCGCTTTCGGGAGATATTCCCTGGCATAACCATCGGGATCGGTGACCTCGATTTGGCCGATCAGATAGGCGGGCGGCCTGGCTTCGCCATGCAGTGCTTCGCTGCCAAGAGCGCCGATCGCGGTACAACCCAACATGACCAGAGCCATCTTGCCTCCAGAATTCATGGGAGCCTCCTCCGCTGCCGTGCCGGTGCCGCAAGCCGCCAGCCTGACAGGACTTTCCACGAGGCTTCGAAATACGTCCAATACATATATTTTCTCAAATCTTATGCTCGAATGGTATAAGCGGGCATGAACCTCCAACAGGCCCTCACGTTCCTGACGGTGGCCGAACTCGGCACCGTTTCAAAGGCTGCATTGCGGTTGCGTGTCGCCCAACCGGCCTTGTCCAGGCAAATCATCGGTCTCGAACGGGAGCTCGGCTTGCAGCTCTTCGACCGCGTCGGGCGCCGGCTTCTGTTGACTGGCGAAGGCGAGCAGTTGATTGCGGGCTGCCGTCTGCTGCTCAACAGTGTCAGTTCACTGAAAGAGCAGGCTCAGCTGCTCCGTCAAGGAGATACCGGGGTCCTGAGGATCGCTGGCTCGCCGCAACACATCGAGAGCGTGCTGTCGGAATTTCTCCACCGCTACGCGGAGCGATATCCCAGGGTCGAGATCAGGATCAGGGAGGGGACGGGCAGCGAGATATTGGCGATGCTCGAACGCGGGGAAGTTCATCTCGGCCAAAATTTGCTGCACGCCGTCAGACTGAATGAACAGCACTTCGGCAGTCTTCCGCTTGGATCGGTACAGTTGCTGGCTGCTTGCCATCCGTCGATGCCACTTGGTCCCCGTCGCACGATCGAGATCGCTGACCTCGCCGAACTTCCGCTGCTGCTGCTGGACAGCGGGTTCGGATTTCGGCGTGCTTTCGATGCAGCAAGCCGTATGGCGGGGCTGAAACCGAAGATCACGTTCGAGAGTCGCAGTCCGCACACCTTGCTGGCACTGGCCGAGGCGGGGCACGGCGTCGCGATCGTTCCCTCCCAGCTTCAGTGCTGGCGCTACGGACTAAGGATTGTCGGTCTCACGCACAGGCGCCGTGTGTTGCAGGAGCCCCTGACCATCTCATGGGACAAGCGGCGTCCGTTGCCTCGTTTCGCGACTGACTACTGTGCAATGCTGGCAGCGCATATGCGGCAGACGTTTCCGATCACGCGCCCCACGGAGCCGGCTGTAGCAAGAGCAAGCGTTCAGTCCCGCGCAAGGCGAGTTCCACGCAAGGCGAAAAGTCCGGGCGGTTGAATGCTGCGATTTGCGCCGCGCCAACAAGTTCCCAGACGGCGCAAGCCCTTACGCGAAACATGGTTCGGTTTATCGGAACGACGGCCCGGTGCAACTCCGCTCACCCGATCGACGGCGCTTCCGAGCTTGCCCTAGCGGATTAAGTGTGTATGCTTGCAGCGTTCGATTTGCCGTTGTGCCTTGTTGAATGGTCAAAGCGGCCCTTTTCCAAAGAACATCGTCGGTTGAAGGATGATGCGGACCAAGCGCGAATTCACGTGCGTCCGCTTTGGAGAAGACAAATGCCTACAGGTACTGTGAAGTGGTTCAACGGCCAGAAGGGCTTCGGTTTCATTCAGCCCGATGATGGCACGAATGACGTGTTTGTTCACATCAGCGCTGTCGAGCGGGCCGGACTTGGCGGTCTCGCCGAGGGCCAGAAGTTGTCGTTTGAACTCAAGGTCGACAAGATGCGTGGCAAGACCAGCGCCGAAGATCTTCGGCTGGCTTGAAATCGACCTGTCATTCCACGGATGTACTGGGATGACAGCTGCGGCCCGCTCGATCCCCTGATGGGTTGAGCGGGTCTCGTGCTTTTCAAAGGGCTCATTCGCTCATGGCCAAGAAGCCGGAAGAACTTTCCGCCGAGCGCCTGGCCAAGGCCCAGCGCCAGCGGCTTGCCGCCGAGGCCGGTGCGCAGGCAATCGCCGAGGTCGAGCGCGATGCGATCGCCGTGCGCAAGAACATGGTGCGTCTGCGGGCTCTCCGTGAAGCGCGTGACGCCGAGGCCGCCGCGCAGGCCGGCCCTGCACCATCAGCGCCCACGGCCAAGAGGACCAAACGGATCAAGCGCATCGTGCGCTGAGCTGCGCACTCCCCGCATCCTCGATCACGTCGCTGAAGCTGCCCTGTTTTTCGCCCGCCACGCTGGGATCGCTACGGGAAGCAGCGTTGACTGGTCATGACTCTCCGGGCGACTCTCGCCGTCTGCATCGGACTTCGTCGCCACATTTCGCAAGGTCTGCAGGAACGATCGAGAGGCGGGCCATATTATCATGGCGATGAAGTACTATTTCGATCTCCGTGACGGTTGCGGCTTGGCCCTCGACGAGGAAGGTCTGGTGCTGCCCGATCTCGCGGCGGTTCAAGAAGAAGCCGCGCGTGCTTTGGCCGACATGGTTCGCGATTCCGTTCGCGGACACAATTTCGATCAGATTGCGATCGAAGTCCGGGACGACGACGGGCCCGTGCTTGAAGTGCGGATTGCATGGCGCATTCGCCGCTCGAATTCCTGAGTTTGGTTGCGCGCCAACGCCCTAGCACCTCGTTATGCCCAGACTGAGACTGACCTGAAACAATGGCCCTTCGTCCGTGCGGACCTCGAACGCCAGCAGCCTTTGCTTGTCCAAAGACGGGTTGTCTTTGGCTATGCTAAGCAGTGACTGCATCGCTTCGTGCGCGGCAGTTTCCTCGTCGCGGAGCTCGATGCCCTGTCTGTCGGCATAGAGTTCCTCGCCGTTGCGGATATCGAAATAGAAGCGGGTTGCCATTTGCGGCTCCCTTTTGTGACGGGAGCTGCCCAGGCTCTCGAGTGCCGGCGCTCCAAGATCATCCGGCAGCGCCGCACTCTGCGCCTGTTGGAGCGAATTTGCTACTCGGCAACGATGCAGATTTGGGGAACCGTCTTTCGTGTTCGCCATCACCGTTCAGCCATGATCTCGGCGTTGCTTGAACCGTCGGACATAATTCTCACGATTTGCGATTGTGTCTTGCATAGCCGAGATAAGTGCATAGCTTTAATAGATCGACTGGCCTTGAGCCTTGTAGATCGGTCCCGGTGGGACCCTTTTCCAAAGACATCGTCGGATGAAAGCGAGGACGCGTGCTTGTGGCACCGCGGCTGAAGCTTCCGCGACGTTGTTGGTCGGCTGCCGTTCCACGGATGTACTGGAATTGCAGTGCGGCCCGCTCTGTCGCTGAGAGAGCGGGCTCTCGTATTGTTCATTCAATGTGCGTTGTACCGCGAGAGAGGTAATCCGTTGCAAGTTCTTGTCAGGGACAACAACATCGACCAGGCGCTTCGAGTTCTAAAGAAGAGGTTGCAGCGCGAGGGCGTCTTCAGAGAGATGAAGCGCCGCAGATCGTTCGAAAAGCCATCGGAAAAAAGGGCTCGAGAGAAATCCGAGGCTGTGCGGCGAGCCCGCAAGCTTGCCCGCAAGCAAGCGATACGGGATGGATTGATCGCGGCTCCTCCGCGGAAGCCCAAGTTCCCGGCGTCCAGACCTTCGGCGCCAGGGCAATCACCACCATCGCCACAGCAAGCAGGCGGCACACGGGAGACCTAGCCCGTACCGATCCTGCTGGAAGGATCGTGCAAGATGACGCGGCGATCTTATCGAGGCAACGGATGCCTCCAGGAACGCATCTCCGATGAGATCTGTCGTCGGCGAGCCGTGGATCGGGATGTTCGATCGCGGCACGACGATCGACGGCGACGTGCGCAAAACCTGGCCGGCACGGCCATTAACGCAATGGCGGATCATGCTGCCAGCCAGTTCGATCAGGCCGCTCGCAAGCGTGACTTGCTCGACGGCCCCGAGGAGTTTCGCGCGCTTCGCGCGGACCGCTGACAAAACGTATGATTCGGCGGTAGACGCAAAACTCGATGTCATCCCGGGCAAGCGAAGCGCGACTCGGGACCCATAACCACAAATGCCGATTGGTCTGCAAAGCTGGAGCCAGAGCTCGTTTTAAAACGGAAGGCTGTGGTTATGGGTCCCTGCTTTCGCAGGGACGACAGTTGTGATGAGGCACGTCGTGTGCATCAAACGAGCGAGGAGGACCCTTGGCGAGCACAGCGCTTTGGGCCCTCTCACCTCGCAATGACGGTGGAAAGTATCTTACCCCGCCAGCACCGCATCTGCGCCGGTCACCGCCTCGGCGCTCTCGGTCACGGTCTTTTCCAGCGACGGCGCCTGCACGGCGATGTTCTCGGCGAAGAAGCGCGCCAGCGCCACGTAGCGCTGCGGCTCGGCTTCGCCGTTCGCCTTGGCGGCCAGCGCCTCGCCGGCGAGCATGCAGCCGCCGAGCGTTGCGGCGAACAGCCGCAGATAGGGCGTTGCGCCGGCGAGTGCCTCGTTCGGCGCCGAGGCGAGGCGCTCGAGCAGCCATTTGCTGGTGCGCTCCAGCGCGGCGTGCGCGTCGCGCAGCTTGGCGCCCGTGGTGCCGAACGCCGGATCGTTGGAGGTCTCGACCTGCTTGATGACGGCAGCGAGCTCGTCGAGCAGCGCCCAGACCGAGGCGCCGCCATTGGCGCCGAGCTTGCGGGTGACGAGGTCGATCGACTGGATGCCGTTGGTCCCCTCGTAGATCGAGGTGATGCGGGCGTCGCGATAATGCTGCGCGGCGCCGGTCTCCTCGATGAAGCCCATGCCGCCATGGATCTGCACGCCGAGATAGGCGACCTCGTTGCCGATGTCGGTGGAGAAGGCCTTGGCGATCGGGGTCAGCAGCGCGCCGCGGGCCGATGCCTCGGCGCGCACCTTGGCGTCCTTGGCGCGCACCGAAACGTCGAGCGCGACCGCGGTGGCGTAGCAGATCGTGCGCGCCGCGGCCGTCATGCTGCGCATCTGCATCAGCATGCGCTTGACGTCGGGATGCACGATGATCGGATCCATCCCGTCGCCCTTGTGGCCGATAGCCTTGCCTTGCCGGCGCTCCTGCGCATAGGCCAGCGCCTGCTGATAGGCGCGGTCGGCAATGCCGACGCCTTCGAGGCCGACGCCGAGGCGGGCCTGATTCATCATCGTGAACATGCAGCGCATGCCCTGGTTTTCCTCGCCGATCAGATAACCGATCGCGCCACCCTTATCGCCCATCGTCATGGTGCAGGTCGGCGAGGCGTGCATGCCGAGCTTGTGCTCGACGCCGCTGGCATGGATGTCGTTGCGCTCGCCGAGCGAGCCGTCGGCATTGACCAGGAATTTCGGAACCAGGAACAGCGAGATTCCCTTGGTGCCCGAGGGGGCATCGGGCAATCGCGCAAGCACGAAATGCACGATGTTGTCGGTCATGTCGTGCTCGCCGTAGGTGATGAAGATCTTGGTGCCCTTGATGCGATAGGTGCCGGCATCAGCGCGTTCGGCGCGGGTGCGCAGCGCGCCGACGTCGGAGCCGGCATTGGGCTCGGTGAGCTGCATCGTGCCGGTCCACTCGCCGGTGACGAGCTTCTCGAGATAGATCTTCTTCAGCTCGGCGCTGCCATGGGCATCGAGCGCCTCGATCGCCGACAGCGTCAGCAACGGGCAGAGGCCGAAGGCGACGTTCGACGCGCTCCAGATCTCGGTGCATGCGGCGTTGACCGCGAGCGGCAGGCCCTGGCCGCCGAACGCTTCCGGCCCCGAGACCGCGTTCCATCCCGCTGCGGTCCAGCGCTGATAGGCGTCGGGCCAGCCCGGCGCGGTCGTCACCTTGCCGTTGTCGAGCTTGATGCCGTGCTCGTCGCCGACACGATTCAACGGCGCCAGCACATCGGAGGCGAACTTGCCGGCTTCTTCCAGCACCGCAGCGGTGATGTCGCCGTCGAAATCGCCGTAGTGGCCGGCCTCCACGGCGGCAGCGAGCCCCGCACCGTGATTGAGGGACAGCAGGATATCGTTGATCGGCGCACGGTAGGTCATGGCGTTACTCCCGACGAGGCGTTTGAAATTGTCATCCCATGAAACCGGCGGCCTCTCAACAGTCCGAACGGACATCGCACGGTCTGTTTCGGCCACCGCGGCGTCGTCTTATAAGAAGAGTACCGTCATCATCCTGCGGCTTTCGTGCCTTTTCGATCGCCGCCCTGTTGAAATGGCGGGACTCACCCTATAGACCGACGTGGCCTTCGATCGGCGCGTTGGGGCGTAGCCAAGCGGTAAGGCAGCGGATTTTGATTCCGCCATTCGGAGGTTCGATCCCTCCCGCCCCAGCCATTTCTATCGCATTGATTTATCAGGAGGTTTTGATGGTCTGTTCTTTATTCTGAACGCCGTCGCCGCCGCATTCTGAAGGTCTGTTGCTGTTTGGTTCGCCAGCTGCGTCTGGCGCTTCCGAGCCTCGGACAATCGCTGGGCCTCGGTCCGCTTGAATGACCCGGCATTGCTCTCCCGGGTCCGGCGGGCCGATAAGGTGCGGCCCTCTGACCCTCCATCAGTTCCGCCGCCTCGAGCTTAGCCATGCCGCCATGCCGCCACGCCGGCAGGCGTCCAAGGCGAAACTCCTTTGGCAGGCCCATGCACGGGACTACTGTGCGAGCCCCTAAGACGTCGGCCTTCCTCGTGTGGGATCGAACGCGGCGGAAGTGGGGTTTTGCGGGGCGAAGGCGACCCTCGCTGCGATAAGAGCTGGAGTACGAGTGCAACGAGGGGACCGACCCTTTCGATCGCCACGATCGCTGCCGTAGCTCACTGAATTCGAGGCAGCACCTCGAACTCATGGAATCGTGGGGGTGACGACAGCGTCCATTCCAGCGTGGTCGCTCCACGACCCCATGGGTTGCCGGCCGCCCGTGACTTGCGGACGAAGGCGTGAACGGTGCCCACAAGGAAAACGACGAGCCCAGCCGCAGAGATGTATGCTCCGATCGAGGAAATCAGGTTCATGCCCGCGAAAGCGTCGGGATAGTCGACGATCCGTCGCGGCATTCCCGACAGCCCGAGAAAATGCATCGGGAAGAAGGCGAGATTGACGCCGATGAACGTCAGCCAGAAGTGCAACTTTGCGAAAGTTTCAGAATACATGTAGCCGGTGAATTTTGGAAACCAGTAGTACCAGCCCGCGAAAATCGAGAACACCGCGCCGAGCGACAGCACGTAATGGAAGTGCGCCACGACGTAATAGGTGTCCTGGAGCGATCGGTCGATGCCCGGATTGGCCAGGACCACGCCGGTCACGCCGCCGATCGTGAAGACGAAGATGAAGCCGATCGCCCACAGCATCGGCGACTTGAACTCGATCGAGCCACCCCACATCGTGGCGATCCACGAGAAGATTTTTATGCCGGTGGGTACAGCGATCACCATGCTGGCGAGTGCAAAGTAGGCTTGAGCGCTGCTGGACATGCCTACGGTGTACATATGATGCGCCCAGACGACGAAGCCGATGAAGCCGATGGCCACGATCGCATAAGCCATTCCGAGATAGCCGAACACGGGCTTTCGGCTGAAGGTCGAGACGATCTGGCTGATCATGCCGAAGCCGGGCAGGATCATGATGTAGACTTCCGGATGGCCGAAGAACCAGAAGAGATGTTGATACAGTACGGGATCGCCGCCGCCCTCCGGCGCGAAGAACGTCGTCCCGAAGTTCCGATCCGTCAGCAGCATCGTGATTCCGCCGGCGAGCACGGGCAGCGACAGCAACAACAGAAATGCCGTCACGAGTACGGACCACACGAACAGTGGCATCTTGTGCAAGGTCATTCCCGGAGCGCGCATGTTGAAGATGGTGGTGATGAAGTTGATGGCACCGAGGATCGAGGACGCACCAGCCAAATGCAGCGATAGGATAACGAAATCGACGGCCGGACCTGGGTGGCCTGCGGTCGACAGCGGCGCGTAAAGCGTCCAACCCGTGCCGGCTCCCGCCGAGCCGGGCTCTCCTCCGACGAACATCGAAATGACGAGCAACGCGAACGACGCCGGCAGAAGCCAAAAGGACACGTTGTTCATGCGCGGGAAGGCCATATCGGGCGCGCCGATCATCAACGGCACGATCCAATTGCCAAAACCACCCATCATGGCGGGCATCAGGGTGAAGAAGATCATGATCAGGCCGTGGCCAGTTACGAAGACGTTGTAGGCGTGGGGGTTGCTGAAGACCTGCAGGGCAGGCTCCTGCAGTTCAGCCCGGATCACCACCGAGAAAATTCCGCCGATCAATCCCGCGCCGATCGCGAACACGAAATACATCGTGCCGATGTCCTTGTGATTGGTCGAATAGACGTACCTACGCCAGCCCGTTGGCAGGTCATGCACATGCCCGTGGGAAGAGACATCCGGGGAAACTGACATTTCGATCTTCCTTGAGTTTCAAGATCAGACGAGCGGGTCTAATCCCGGTCTTTCGAGCCAGTTAGACTGGTGATCCGGCTCATCGCCCGAGAAAGCGCGTTGCCTAGCAATGTCGTCCATGAGGCCCTTGCGTCCGTCGGAACGCTGCCTTCCGGGCGGATGTCCGGCGTCGGAGAGAAAGCGGGCAACGATCCGAAGTAGGCGGAATCGACCTCGTGCATGTAACAGGGGGGTGATGCATATTCGTGAGGAGTGTTGTGCTCGTCATCGTGTCGGTCGAAACATCCGCGGTTCCGGGTCATTTTCCGGCCTCCGTCGCGATCAGGCTCCATCTGCTGTTTGGCAGGACGCAACCGAACGTCCAGACGTCGACCCGGTGCCGCCCTTCGCGCCTCCTTTGGTCGCCTTCCGAAAGCTTGTAGGAGTCGGCGATGAAGCGGATGGAGACCTCGGCATGGGCGTCGTCGATGCGCGCGGCAACGATCTCAGGAGGCGTGACCAGAGCAAACACGGTGTCCGTCTTCTCGAGCCGATCCTCTCTTACCGCGATCGCGTCCGAAAATGCGGCATAGACCTCAGGGGAAACGTGTCTGAGAAGCGCCACCTGGTCGCCGGCGTCGAATGCCGCAACGATGGCCTCGTAGGCTGCAACCCTTTCGTCGAGGAACTCCTTCAGGGCGAGTCCGCCGCAACGCTCGAGGATACGGCATGCCAGCGCTTCGATATCTGTGCAACGTGCTGGAGCGCTCGGGGCCAACGCACAGGAAGGCGAATTCGTTTGGCCCGATCTTTGTGCGGCTCTAGCCTTCGCAAGCGATGAAAAATGCTCAAACCAGAAGGTGAATAGTCCGTAGACCCAAAGTCCCCACAATAGCGCGATAACTTCCGAACCGTTGCCATCCTCTGGCATAGCGACCTCCTGGTTGGCAGAAGCCTCGCTCCCCTCGTCCGGACAAACAAACGAATTTAATCGCTCATACGGACCACAAAAATTGCTATGAAGGCCGCGTGATTGCCGCGATCCGGTAGACTGGGTGAATGAGCCGAGAGTCGAGGGTCGCCAGTCGCTGCGCCGGGGTAGGGGGAAGCCTCAGCCAACACTCTAAGAAGGATACGGCTGCCCACTGCCGGGTTCGATCGATGTGGCTCGCAAACGTCAGTCCTTGGCGATCCTCGCGTCACTGCTGTTCCGCACGGGATCTGTTCTGATGGCGTAGCTCGCGGAGACGCCATCCGCCCTGTGGTTGTAATAGGTCGAGGCGGCGGTTGCGAGCAGGAAACCCCACCAAATAACGAGGCAAAAGAGCAGACGAAGGCTGATCTCCGAAGCCGGCACGGAATTCGTGTTTCCCTTGAAGGACGGCAGCAGTCCGATCAACCTCGACGCCAGCTCCTCCTTTTGGGGGCCGTTCCAGTTCTGTCCGGAGATTTTGTCGAGCACCGCGACGAAGCGCTTCCGTGCACGAGTCCCGGCCATTCTGTCAAGACAGGCCGCTTCCTCCCAGGGATCGACATCCATTCGCGTCAACGCGGAAAGGACGCTGATCTGCGTTCCGTTGCCGTCTTCGCAGATCACTGCAAACAGAAACGCGTCATATTTGGGCGACAACACGGAGGCTTTGGCGATCTCCATCTGATCCTCCCTTGTGTTCAAATCGAAGCCGGAGAGGTACACGTTGCGAACGGCCTTCACCTCCTTCGGCCATGCAGCGCCACGGTCCGCGATGGACGATCCGGCTTTCGGTGGCGGTCCGCGGCCGCTTCAAATCTTCTGCGAGAACCGGTGGGTTGTCCGAGGGCGCGTCTATCGATTGGTGCGTTGCCGGTTGCCAGCGGATATCACAGCAGCAAAACCGTTCTTCGTTTGCGAGGCACCAGAAAACGATTTGATCACGAAGTCTTCTGCGTCTCTTTCGTCTTCAGTCTCTCAAGAGGGCTGACGTTGTCCGCGCGGTTCTCGGGCTTCACGGCGACGAGCACGCTGCAGGGCGGCTTATGCAAGATGGTTTCGCCAACGGAGCCGTTCAACCAGCGCGCAAGCGTTCCCTGATCGCGATGACCGATCACGATCAAATCGGCGTTCATGTCCCTGGCGGCCAGAACGATCTGTTCGGATGGCCTGCCGTACTTCATGGCCCCCATCGTTGAGCAGCCGGCGTGATGCAGGCGTCGCACGCCTTCATCGATCACCGCTTGGACGGCAAGCCGCTGGGCATCGGAAACGACGAACGACATCGCCTCGCCGACCGGCATGCTTTCGGTTCGGTCGACGATCGCGAGGAGATGAACGGTGGCGCCGCATGACAACGCCAGGCCTTGGGCCTGAGCGAGCGCTTCGCGGCCATCTGCCGAGCCGTCAAAAGCCAATAGAATTCTCTGGTACACGTACGATCTCCCTCTTAGCGAGCGGCCTCCTGCCGTCATGCCGAATATGATGAGCGGCGAAAACCGTAGGTTGGCATCAACATATTCGCGGGGCTGACGGCGACAAATGAAAAGTCTCGTCATTTGACGGCAACATTATTGATAGGTGAGCCACCTGACAGCGAGAGCACTCCGTCGGGCGTCTCACGTATCAACGTCATTGCTGAAAACCGACAAATCTTCTCGTTTGCAAACAGCGCGCAAAGGTCGCCAAGTCAGGGTGGCCGAGACGCGCGGTCGATCGCGCAGTCTTGACGGCCAAATCCGCGTTTGAGGGAACGACATCATGAACAAAACCTCGTTGCAGGATGGCGTAAGCAATGGCGGCGGCAAACTCGCATCATCGACTTATGGATTGAGCGATGGCGACCCCGCCTACATCGGTTATTGGTCCAGGGGAGAGGTGCTGCGCTTTCTTGAAAGCCTGCTCGAAGGCGAGCGTGCCGGCATTGGAGCCTTTGCGTGCGTGGGCCGCTCCATCAAGCAGCATCTCGCTGACCTGATGTTCGAGTCCGAACTTGCGCAAGCCGCGATTTGCGTTCTGCTCAAGAAGGAAATGATCAGGAAAGGTGGCGCGCACATGGTTCGCCGGCGCAGGGCAGCCGCTGCTTCCGATCGGGGGGGTATCGTCCGGAATGCTGTCGCATTCGCCCGCGCCCATCAGGCCGGGTTGGCGGACATGATCGAGGATGCCGTCGTGAACATTTTCGATTCAAGGCTGAACGCGAAGCTGATGTATTTGCTGCTGCTTCACCGCAAACAAGTCGAATTTCTCGATACGATCGATCCCGCGGCCGCGAACGGCAGCCCCGATCCCCATGCGCGCGGTCATTGATGGTGACGCGGCCTGCCGGCGGCAAGCTCTAAGGGCGACAGCTGGATGCTTGCCGCTCCAACCTTGACATCCGTTCTCATCGCCGTTGCCGTCGCGCTTGCTGCTGCATTCGAGACGGCCGCGCCAAGCAAGTGGATTTGCATGGTCGACGAACGTCACTTCGGATCCGAGTCTGACGACCGAATTCAGCACGACGCTATCCGGAACGGTGTCGGCGCGATCGCAAAACGCGACCGCATCTTTCGCGGCTCCTATTTCTTCGCGACCGTCGCGGCACGCAGAGCGGCAAGCGCCACCTTCAGCGCGGCGGCATCAACGTTCGTGGAGTACGTTGCATAGACCGGGAAGGAGAACCGCGGTGCTCCCGGCACCAGATGAAGGTCTCCGGTCAGCAAATAGGGTTGAATGGCGTGCATTCGAAAATATCCGGAACCTCCTTCCAACAGGGTGTAGGACAGGGCAAACGGGCCGAGATTGGTCAGCAGGCTCGGGACCGTGTCCGGAAAGCTCATTGCATGATGAAGGGAGAACTCCGAGCCCCATTCAACATGGACATACCGGAGATCGCCGTTGCGATGTTTCTCAGGATCGGTCGTCACGAGTACGAGTTCTTCCTCCATCAGCAGATCGACGCCGACTCCAGGTCGATGATGCGGAGCGTACATGATGGCGATATCCACCAGTCCTTCCGCGACGTGCGAGGCCAAATCCTGGGGAACGTCGACATGAACGCGAAGCGCGATGTCGGGATGGGAGCGCCGCATCATCCGGACCCAATCGACCAAAAGCGGTTGCCACAAGCTGACTTCGCTCCCGACCGTCAACACGGCGCTGTGGCCGTCGGGTACCGCCACTTGCTGTTTTGCACGCTGCCACAATTGCACGAAATTAGGAGCGAAACGCAAGAATTGCTCACCAGCGGGAGTGAGACTCGCACCGGTCTTGTTTCGAACGAACAGAGGCCGCCCGAGATGCTGTTCGAGGAGGCGGATGCGTGCGCTGACCGTGGTCTGTGCGACATTCAGGCGTTCGGCTGCCTTGATGAAGCTTCCGGTCGAGACGATCTCGACAAATGTTCTGGCGAGCTCGATATCCATGCAATGATAGCAAGATCTTTGCAGGAAAATGTCAATTCAATTCGCTTGCGTTGACCGCACCACCTTTGGCGTAATGCGAACAGAGCATGAAGCGATCTATCGCTTTAAGTCAGTGTGTGCGCTTTCGTCGCAATTCGGATGGCGGCTTCACTTTCGAAGTCGACGATCTCGCGCAAGGACGTTGCCGTGCTGGCTCTTCCGAAGGTTGCGTTGACTGCGTCAGATTATCCCCGCCTCGATCAGCTCGCACGCGCGGCCTGGAAACGAGGCGATAGAGCCGCACTTCTCCTGCCGGGCGAGATCAATGTGACCTATCTGACGAAGGCGCGGACCGATGCGACAGTCTACGCCAATCGCGCTAAGCGAACTATCGACTATTCGTCTGGCAGAGGCGCTCGGTCAGGAGCTCGATCTCAATTGCGCCCGTCATTGCGCCACGACAGGGAAGGGCGTCGGGGCTCCCTTGCAGGACGGCAGGACACCTGATGGGAACGATAACAACAGTGACTGCGTATCGAGGCCTGACACTGTTCTCCTACGGCTTCAGGCCGTTCTTCCTGTTTGGCGCGATCCAAGCCGGTGTCATGATCCCGCTGTGGCTCGCGGTGTTTGCCGGCGACGTCTCGCCGCCGACGGTCTTCGCGCCGCTCGACTGGCACGTGCATGAAATGCTGTTCGGCTACGTCGCTGCGGTGATCGCCGGTTTTCTGCTGACCGCGGTGCCAAACTGGACGGGACGACCGCCTATCCGGGGGCCCAGACTGGCGGTCCTGTTCTCAACATGGCTGGCGGGTCGCCTTACCGTGAGCTTTTCTGCAACTATCGGATGGCGCGCGGCGATGGCGGTGGATGGGCTGTTCTTGTTGCTGCTCGCCTTCGCTGCAACGCGCGAGATCGTGGCCGGCCGCAAGTGGAGCAATCTGATGGTCGTGGCCATCGTCATTGTGCTCGCGGCCGCCAACATTGCTTTTCATGTGGAGGCGCACTTGGAAGGGATCGCGGCGTACTCCGCCCGCGCAGGAATTGCCGTCGTCGTAACGCTGATCAGCGTCATCGGCGGCCGCATCGTCCCGAGTTTCACGGGCAACTGGCTCGCCAGCCGTGGGAACGGGCGCATGCCGGCCACATTCAGTCGCTTCGATGCCGTCGCCGTCATGACCGGTGCCGCGGCGCTTGCCATTTGGGTTGTGGCGCCGTCGGGCCGCATTGTTGCGTCCGTGCTTGGTTGGGCCGGCGCGCTGCATCTGATCCGTCTCGCGCGATGGGCCGGCGAACGGACACTTTCGGATCGCTTGGTGCTGATTCTGCATCTCGCATACGCCTTTATACCAGCCGGATTCTTCCTCGCGGCGCTCACCGCGCTCGGCATCGTAGCCTCCGGAGCCGGCGTGCACGGTTGGACCGGAGGCGCGATCGGGACGATGACGGTTGCGGTAATGACGCGTGCGTCACTTGGACATACAGGTCAGCCGCTAGAGGCCTCGCGCACCACCCAAGCGCTCTATCTCGCCGTCGTGACGGCGGCACTCGCGCGCGTCTGTGCCTCACTCGAGCCCTCGCATGCAGACGTCTTGCTCCCGCTGGCGGGGGCAGCCTGGACGCTCGCGTTTCTCGGCTTTGCGCTGACCTATGCACGGCTGCTCTGCCTCGTACGGAACGGGTGACAAGGCCGCGACGATCGGCGGAGCGCCCCCGGAGCCGTTCTGCTGCTGCCGGCGACATTCAATCAGGGAGCAGGAAACCTCGCGCCTGACTGCGCGGAAAGCGGCTAACGCCTATCGCTGTTATTTGCAGAGAAGTTCCTGGTCGCAGACAGTCGTTTCCCTGCTAAGTCGACTCGAGAATTCGGTATCAATTCGCCCGCAGCAACGGAATTTTGCTGGAAATCCGTGCCGCTTTCGTTTCCATGCCGTTGGGCGGCAAACCCCGAGTCGGCCCGGGATGCAGGTCAACGGGCGATCATGCTCTCGACATAACGACGGATCTGACGTGGCGAATACCAAGAAGGCCCGCGCTGCTGCTGGCGCGAAGAAGAAAAGCAAGGGATCGGCGCGTTCCGGGATCTCGTCTTCCTCACCGCTTGGCATGCTGGCGCTCCATCTTCTCGAGCAATGGAAGAAGTCCGGGCGGGACGGCATCGTTTTCCTTGCGGAAAGCGAGAACAGGGCCGAGCGCCTCGGCAGCGTGCTGCATTCGCTCGATCCCTCGGTCGAGGTGCTGGTGTTCCCGCGGCTGAATACCTTGCCCTTTGATGGGCTGGAGCCGTCACGAGAGATCGCCGGCAGGCGCAGTTCGGTGTTGAGGCGCCTCGCCAGGAGCAAGAAGCCGGTGTTCCTGGTGTCGACGGCGGAAGCGATCATGGAGCGGTTGCCGTTGCCCGCCAGCTCGGCGCGCCTCAGCATCAGCCTGAAGGTAGGGGCGGGCTATTCCGAGCAGGAACTCAAGGATCGTCTGGAAGCTTTGGGATACGATCTCGACGAAGAGGCGGATTATCCCGGCAGCGCTCTGTTCCACGGAATGACGTTCGAGGTATTTCCCGCCGGCGCGCTGGGGCCGTTCAGAATTGAGCATTCCGGTGGCGTGATCCGCAGAATCGCAGGCGTCGATCCGGACGAGCACGACGTCGTGTTCGACGCGGAGGAACTGCACATCGACCCGATGTCCGAACGGATCGCGTTGGGAGGCAAGCGGGTACAGCGGGCGGCGCTGCCGGATTATTGCCAGCGCGCGCACTGGATCGCGGACGCAGGCGTTTCGGGCCACGCCGATAGCTGGCTGAGCACGATCAAGGAGGCGGCCGGCCGCAGGGAGGCTGAGCGCGAATATCTGGGGCCCGCTGACTGGAAACGGCTGACCAAGCGGATGAGCTCGCTGCCTCGAAAGGCGGCCTTCATCGCCACGCCTGACTTCTCGAAGGTCGCCTCGTCGCGGAAAGCTCTTCGCGCATTTGTCGCCGACACGGAGCGCAGCGGATCTCGGCTGCTCTTTGTCGCGGCGGTCGAGGACGATCTGCGCGCGATGGAGCGAATGAGCGGGATCAAGGCGGAGCGTTTCGCCGACTGGAACGAGGCGGCGAAAGGGCGGGGCGGCGAAGGCGCGCTGTTGGCCGACTTCGACACCGGCTTCATCGGCTCAGGGCGAAAGCCGCTCGTCGTCGTGACGGCGACCGACGTGCTCGGCAGCAGGGCGCATCATCCGCAGCCGATGGCGAGAGCCTGGAGTTCGGCTTTCGATCATCCCGACGTGCCGGAGCGCGACGCGGTCGTCGTGCATCTGCAGCGCGGGCTGGCCGTGCTCGATGGCTTGCAGACCCTCGATATGGGGAAGGGATCATCGCGCGAGATGATCAGGCTGGCCTTTGCCGGGGATGATGCCGTCCTCGTTCCGCCGGCAGATCTTGCGCTGATCTGGCCGTATGCCGCGGAGCTCGGCAAGCTGGCATTGGACAGGGCCGATGGCAGTACGTGGTGGACGCGCCGTACCAAGGCGGAGCAGGAAATTCAAACTGCCGCCAAGGCGCTTGCCAAACACATCGCGCAACGGCGCCGCCGGCGCGCTCCCAAGCTGGTCGCTCCCGGTCCCGCATATGAGCGGTTCGTCGCGCGCTTTCCCTATTTCACGACCGTCGACCAGGCGAAGGCAATTCGCGACGTCCTGGATGATCTTGCGTCCGGTCATCCGATGGATCGGGTCGTCTGCGGCGACGTCGGATTTGGCAAGACCGAGGTGGCATTGCGCGCGGCGGCGGCCGTTGCCCTGTCTGGCAAGCAGGTCGCCGTGGTCGTGCCGACGACTGTTCTGGCAAGGCAGCACGTCGCAACCTTCCGCAAACGGTTTGCCCCGCTTGGCATCGAAGTGGGAAGCCTGTCGCGGGCGACGTCGGCTGCGGAGATGAAGGAGACGAAGGAGGGCCTGCGAAGCGGAAAAATGAAGGTCGTGGTCGGCACGCAGGCGATCGCATCGAAGGACGTGAAGTTCGCCAAGTTGAGTCTGGTCATCATCGACGAGGAACAGCACTTCGGGGCGGCGGAGAAGGCGAAGCTTTCAGGGCTGGCGAAGGGCGCCCATACGCTGTGGATGAGTGCCACGCCGATCCCGCGCACGCTTGCGGCGGGCCTTGCGGGATTCAGGGAGCTGAGCGTGATCGCATCCCCGCCCGTTCATCGGCTTCCGGTCGCGACCAAGATCGCTCCGCTCTCGGACGCCGCCATCGCCGCAGCATTGCTGCGCGAGCAGCGACGTCACGGGCAAAGCTTTCTGATCTCTCCGCGCATCCAGGATCTGGATCCGATGCTGGCGCGCGTGCAGTCGATGGCCCCGGAGCTCCGCATCGTCTGCCTGCATGGCAAGCTACCCGCCGACGAAATCGACGATCGAATGATGAGCTTCGTCGAAGGCGAGGCGGACGTCCTCCTGGCGACCAACATCGTGGAAAGCGGTCTCGACATCCCGAGGGCGAATACCATCGTGGTCTGCTGGCCGGAAAAGTTCGGTCTGGCGCAGCTCCACCAGCTCAGAGGCCGGGTGGGACGCGGCGGGACACGCGCCTTCGCATACATGCTGACCGAATCCAGTTCGGAACAATCCGGGAGGCGTTTGGCCGTTCTGGAGGAGTTCAGCAGACCGGGCGCCGGTTTTGCGATCAGCGAGCGGGATCTCGACCTCCGAGGCGCCGGGGATCTGCTTTCGGAGCGGCAATCCGGCCACGTGCAGGTTTTCGGTCCGGTGCTCTACAGCCACCTTCTCAAGCAAGCCTCGGAGAAGACCAACGACCGGTCCGCCGATATGTGGGTGCCCGATCTCAACCTTCCGCTCGCGGATTTGCTGCCCAGGAGCTATGTGCAATCGGAATCCGTGCGGCTTGAAATCTATGGCCGTGCCGCGAGGTGCCGGAGCGAAGACGATCTGGAAGATCTCGAGGAAGAGACCTCGCGCCGCTTCGGCGGGCTGCCCTCCGCCGGTCGGGATTTCTTCGCCGCGGCGAGGCTCAGGATCGATTGCAAGCGGCGCGGCATCGTGAGGCTCGATGTCGGCCCGGAGGCGGTCGCGGCGACGTTCCTTCCGGGGAGGCTGCCGAAATCCAGGGCACGATCGCTCGAGCGCGACGGCGATCGCGTGTTCTATTCGGACAACATACACGAGCCGCCTTTCGAGCGGATCGAGGATCTCCTGGACATTCTGGACGAGTGAGTGCGACGCGGCTCCGTCGGAGACGAGCCTTGCGGGTGCGCCGCGCACAGTAGAGATGTTTCAGCGCGTCGGGGCTGCGGAGAACAAATCGATCGATTCTGCGCGCTGACATCCCAGTGACATGTAGCATCGTTACTGCACATGGGTGGCAAACCGCCCGCCGTCATTCGGCCTGCTCCGAGCCATCGGAAAGCCCCCTTCCAGGCGCGAGTCGACGGTATTTGGGGCGGGTTATGTTGTTCAAATCGCGGCGTTTTGGGCCGAAATGCCGTGCGCGGATACCGGAATCAGCTCTGCCGAAGCCGGCTCCGGTTTTCGCTTTCTCCGTACGACTACCCGTTTTGCACACCGTTCCCCGCGGTGTTGCCCGATCTTGTGACCGATAACGGTAACTGAAATATTCGTATTGTATTTCAATTGCTTGCCGAAGTGTCGCAGTTCAAATGCCCGTGATATTTGTGCAACATTTGCCCGAAAACAGCCGCAACTCGCCACAAACCGAGCGGTCTTTTGTTGCGTGATCGGGGGCCTTCTGTCTCATATGGAACTACGACGGAGGGGGGCATCCCGAGGTCGTCCCGTTCTAGGTGGTTCGCTTAAGTCCCTCGCGTTCATGCGGGTGTGTCCGAAGGCGCGAAGCGACTAAGCGGGGATTTAAGGGACAAGGGAACCAACCTGAGGGTGTTCTACCCGGCGGATCCGGAACCTTCCCTGAGATAGAGCAACTTGGAGGTTTAACATGAAGATGGTTAAGAGCCTTATCCTCGGCTCGGCGGCGGCTCTCGTCGCGGTCGGCGGAGCTCAGGCGGCCGATCTTCCCGTCAAGGCCAAAGCGGTCGAGTACGTGAAGGTTTGCTCCCTGTATGGTCCCGGATTCTACTACATCCCGGGCACCGACACCTGTATCAAGCTGGGCGGCTACCTGCGCGTCGACGTTCTGGCGAACACCAACTCGGACCACACCGGCAACACCTCGGGTGCTGGCGGTGCGAACAACCGTTTCACCAACGGCTACACCTGGCGCTCTCGTGAAGACCTGAACATCGATACGCGCACCGCGACCGAATACGGCGTGGTCCGCACGTTCTTCGATGCGACGTTCTCCTGGACCTCGGACAGCTATGCCGGTCAGGGCAACGGCGCGACCGTTTACTCGCCGATCGGCGCGGTTTCGGCTCCGAACAATGCCGGCTCCGGTAACGTCGCCGCTGGTACGGTCGGCGTCTACTACGCCTTCATCCAGTTCGCCGGCTTCACCATCGGTAAGGCGGTCTCGCAGTTCTCGGCTCCGTGGGCCAACTACCCGGGCAACAACTACGACGGTCTCGTCGGCGGCGGCGGCACGATCACTGGTGTGAACCAGTTCACCTACACCGCGCAGTTCGGCAACGGCGTGTCGCTGTCTCTGTCGGCTCAGGATCAGTCGGCTTACTACCAGGCTGGCGTGGTCAACCTCGGTGCGCCCGTCACCTTCGGCGTTCCCGGCAACACCAACGTGTTCGGCATCAGCGACTACGCTGGCACGATCGCTCCGGATCTCGTCGCGATGCTGCGCGTCGATCAGGCCTGGGGTCTGTTCCAGGCATCGTTCGCCGCGCATAACAACCACGTGGCCTACTACGGCGGCACCGAGTTGACCGGTCATCCGGACGACAAGTGGGGCTGGGCTGGTCAGTTGGCTCTGTCGATCAAGAACATCCCGACCGGACCTGGCGACACCATCAACTTGCAGGGCGTCTACACCAACGGTGCGACGCGCTACAACATCCAGGACCTCGCCGGCTCGGCGGGTGCGAACACCATCTTCGGCGGCACCAACGTTCCGGGTGCCTATCAGAGCATCGGCTTCGGCAGCGCGCCGGACTCGATCTTCGTGACCGGTGGTCAGCAGCAGCTGATCACGACCTACGGTTTCCGCGGTGCCTACGTGCACAACTGGAACCCGAACTGGAACACCAGCATCTACGGTGCCTGGGCCCAGGTTAACTACAACAGCACGGCCAAGGGCTACATCTGCGGTCCGGCTGGCAACGGCGTGGGTGGCTCGCTCAGCAACTTCTTCGGTGCTGGTTCGGCTCTGACGTCCTGCAACCCCGACTACAGCATCGCGCAGCTCGGCACGCAGACCCAGTGGACCCCGGTGAAGAACCTGACCTTCTCGGCCGACTTCACCTACACCCGTCTGGACCAGAGCTTTGCTGGTACGGTCGCTTTCCCCGGCAGCCCGACGATCGGCAAGCCCGGCGCGATCTACGAGCTGAAGGACCAGAACACCTACATGTTGCTCCTTCGCGCTCAGCGCAACTGGTAATACCGGTTGATCTGATTGCGATCTAACAGAGCCCCCGGCGTGAAAACGCCGGGGGTTTTGCTTTGTGGTACCGGTTCTGGCGCGTCATGCCGCGAGCATCTCGCGCACCATCGGCACCACCTTGCTGCCATAGAGCTCGATGCTCTTCATCAGCTTGTCGTGCGGCAGCGGGCCCGCCGAGTATTTCAGCTGGAAGCGCGCCGCGCCGAGCGCCTTGACGGTCGCCGCGATCTTGCGGGCAACGGTTTCCGGCGCGCCGACATAGAGCGAGCCGTGCTCGGCCTCGGCGACGAACTCGTCGCGGCCCATCGGCGGCCATCCGCGCTCCTTGCCGATTCGATCGCGCATGACCTTGTAGTCCGGCCACAGCTCCTCGCGTGCCTGCGCGTCGGTCTCGGCGACATAGCCCGGCGAGTGCACGCCGATCGGCTTCGGCTCGCGGCCGAACTGCTGGTAGGCGCGCTGGTGCAGGTCGACATAGGGTGCAAAGCGCTTGGGATCGCCGCCGATGATGGCAAGCATCAGCGGCAGGTCGTAATGCGCCGCGCGAACCACCGATTCGGGACTGCCGCCGACGCCGATCCAGGTCTTCAGCCGGCCATGCTCGACCGGCGGATAGACCGACTGGCTCTTGAGCGGTGGCCGCAGCTTGCCCTGCCAGGTCACCGGCTCCTGCTTGAGCAATTCGGTGAACAGGTCGAGCTTCTCCTCGAACAGCTCGTTGTATTGCCTGAGGTCGAAGCCAAACAGCGGGAACGACTCGGTGAAGGAGCCGCGGCCGAGGATCACCTCGGCGCGGCCGCTCGAGACCGCGTCGACGGTGGCGAAGCGCTGGAAGACGCGGATCGGATCGTCCGAGCTCAGCACGGTCACCGCCGAGCCGAGGCGGATGTTTTCGGTGCGCGCGGCGATTGCCGCCAGCACCGTCTCGGGCGAGGAGATCGCAAAATCGGCGCGGTGGTGCTCGCCGAGCCCGATGAAATCGATCCCGAGCTGATCGGCCAGCACCGCTTCGTCAACGACGTTGCGGATCACCTGGGCATGGGGCAGCGGCGCGCCGGCGGCGTCGTTGGTGACGTCGCCAAACGTATCGAGCCCGAATTCGACGGAGGTCGTCATGGTCAGTCCGGTTGTCGGCGTGGCGGAGCATCCGCCACGGGCCACCCATCGCACGCAGGCCGAAAGGTCGGGTTGCTGCGGATTTATCCGCATGCCTGCGCTGTGGAGCCTTGGGTTGGAGATAAATGGGAACTATTGCCGGTTCAGCGGGCCGGCAAGGTCACGCCGCGAAACGCAGCGTTTCCAGGTCCGATACGGAGCAGCCCGCGGCAATCAGCCCGGGACCACCAGGAAGCCGGCGCGCGGGAAATGCACCACCACCTCGCCGACGCGCTCATCCGACCGGCGGATCGCGATGTGTTGCGCCGACAGCGAGACGATCTCGCCACGCACCGGGATCTTGCCGTAGTCATCCGGCATCACGGCAACGACGTCGCCGGGCTTGCGGCCGTTCGGATCCGTGGGGTCGCCGAACACAGGTGACTCCGGCCGCGCCTTCGCCGCGATCTCGAGCGCGTCGGCCGACGACATCTCGGTGCGCGTGCCGTGGCCGATGGCGCGGATGCGCTCCTCCCATGCCACAACGCGCGGCATGGACTTCATGATCTCGTCCATCGTGGCGAGGCTCTGTCGCGCGTACCACACGTTCATATAGGCGCTGACGTCCGCGAGGCTGAACTCGCCGAACAGCCACGGCCGGCCGTCGCCGAGTTGCGCCTCGATCCAGTCGATATTGGCGCGGAACTGGTCGCGCATCTGCGGCAGCGCCGCGGTCATGGCGGCGACGTCGAACTTGCCGCCGCGCAACTTCTCGCGATCCTCGATGAAATCCCGCGGGACCTTGTCGCCGATGAAGCCGAACACGAGATTGACCGTGTTCTGGAAGAACGGCCGGTCGGTCCACATGCCGAGCGCCCAGGGCATGCCGGCATTGCCCGCCGGAAACAGCGTCGGCGTCGGGTAGCGCCGCTCCAGCTCGCGGATGATGATCTGGGTGTCACAATAGATGTCGGCGCCGATCTGCATCGTCGGCGTGCGGCGATAGCCGCCGGTCATCGGCATCAGGTCCGGCCGTGGCATGATCCGCGAGATCCGCACCGAGTTCCAGGCGAGCTTCTTGAATCCGAAGATGATGCGGATCTTCTCGGAGAACGGCGATTGATCGAAATGGTGCAGGATCGGCGTGGGCTGCGACATGGCCTTCTCCCGGGACAGGGTGCGATCTCGACGGACCTTGCCGCATAAGCTGACAAGATTCCGGCCGATCGCAACCTATATTCACGGGTGAGAAGGGTGGCGCAGCGCGTTCAGAACTGCTCCGCCCACGGCCGCAGGTCGAGCTCCAGCGTCCAGGCGCTGCGATGCTGGTGATGCAGCACCCAATAGGCGTCGGCGATGGCCGCGATGTTGAGCATGCCATCCGGTCCGCGCTCATCCTTCAATTGCGGACGCATGCTCAGCAGGCGGTCGCCCTCGATGCCGCCATCGACCACGACATGGCCGACATGGATGCCCTGCGGCCCGAATTCCCGCGCCACGCTCTGCGCCAGCGCGCGCAGCGCGGCCTTGGCGGCGGCGAACGGTGAGTAGTTGGCCTTGCCGCGCAGCGAACCGCTGGCGCCGGTGAACACCAGCGTGCCGCCGCCGCGCGCAAGCAGAGCGGGGATCGCGGCCTGTGCGAGCTGGAAACCGCCGAGCGCGTGTTCGCGCCAGTGCTCCTCGAAGCGCTGCTCGCTGACCTTTAGGAACGGTGCCGGCCGGTTGGAGCCTGCATTGTGCACGGCCATCGCGAGCGGCGCGAGCCTCTCGGCCGCCGCGACGAAGCGCGCGACATCGGCCGCCGTGGAGGCGTCGCCGACCACATGCGCGACCGTCGCGCCGCTTGCGGCCAGCTCGGCTGCCGTCGCGGCGAGCTTATCGGCGTTGCGGCCGGCGATCGCGACGGGATAGCCGCCCGAGGCAAAGCGACGCGCAATCGCGGCGCCGAGGCCGTTCGACGCGCCGACGCCGGCAATCAGCACGCTTCCCTGCACGGCGGTCGGCTCGAGGGCGGATCGGTCGTTCATGGCTTGCTCCATCAGGGTGCCCGCGACGCGGGCGAAATCATTCGTCGGATGCCATCGCGACGATGCTGTCGCGCACGGTGCGCAGAACGGCGTCGGACCGCTTCTGGTCGGTGAGGACGCGCGAGATCGCCAGCGCCCCGACCATCGCACTCACCGCGAGGATTGCGCTGCTGTCGTCATCGTCGCCGAACGTCTCGGCGACCTTGGCGATGAAGGATTCGATGTGCGGCTCCATCACCGCGCGGCACTGCGCATCGGCGCGGCCGACGTCCGAGATCAGCGCGCCGATCGCGCAGCCTGACCTGGGCGAGTCGCGATGGGCGCGGCTGAGATAGCTCCGCACCAGTGTGTTGATATTGACCGACTTGTCGGGATCGCGCGCCGCGTGAGCCGATGCTTCGCCTGCATTCAGCGCCTGTTCCAGCGCCGCGGCGATCAGGTCGGAACGTGAGGCGAAGTGCCCATAGAAACCGCCATGGGTCAGCTTCACCTGCTGCATCAGGCCGCCGATGCTGAGCGCGTCGAGGCCCTTGCCGCGGATCTGCGTCGCAGCCTCGTTCAGAATACGCTCACGGCTCCTGGCCTTGTCGGCCTGGGAATGGCCCATCTCGCCTGGTCCCTGTTTGACTCTCCTTCTGGATTATGACCATCATGCATCTGAATGACAAGCATCATCCAGAAATTATTCAGTCACAAAGCAGGGAGGAACAGATGTCCGGCAGCGCGAGCGAAGGGCGGGTCCGCCACGAGCGGCACGACCACATCCTCAAGATCATCATCGACAATCCCGCGAAGAAGAATGCCTTCAGTCCGGAGATGATGGCTGAGCTTTCCGACGCATTGACGCTGCTCGACAATGACGATGGCCTCTGGGTCGGCGTGCTCTGCGCCGCCGGCGGCAGTTTCACCGCGGGGCTCGACATGCCGAAGTTCTTCGGTCCGACGGCGACGCGCAAGCCGCTACCGGAGGGCAACGTCGACCCGTTCGGGTTGTCGAAGCGCTGCCGGAAGCCGATCGTCACGGCGGTGCAGGGTATTGTGTTCACCGTCGGCATCGAGATGATGCTGGCCGGCGATATCGTGATCGCTGCGGACGACAGCCGCTTCTGCCAGATGGAAGCCAAGCGCGGCATCGCGCCGCTGGCGGGCGCGCATTTCCGCTATATCAGCCGCGCCGGGTGGGGCGATGCGATGTATCACCTGTTGCTGTGCGACGAGTTCAGCGCCGCCGAGGCGCGTCGGATCGGTCTCGTGCAGGAAGTCGTGCCGGCGGGCCAGCAGGTCGAGCGTGCAATGGCGCTCGCGGAGATCATCGCACGCAATGCGCCGCTTGGAATCCAGGTGACCAAGGAGGCGGGCCGCAAGTTCATCGAGGCCGGCGAGCAGGCGGCGATCGCGATCATCCCGCAGATCCGCGAACGCGTGCTCAACACATCAGATGCGGCCGAGGGCATCAAGTCCTTCGTGGAGCGCCGCGCGGCGGTGTTTCAGGGACGTTAGTCCCAGGGCGCGCTAGTAGCAGGGGCGCTCGCCGCAGCGGCGCTCGCTGCGTTCACGATACGTGCCCGGATTGCGGTTGTGACAATGTTGTCGCAGCCGCATCAATTTCAATTACGCCGATCGTGCGACGACTCTTGTCGAGATTCGTCGAATCAGGGAGATTCGAATCCATTCATTAAATTCTGTTTCGTCCTGCTTTCACTCAAGCGTCCGGTATGGATTCCCATGACAAACGCACGAGTAGTAGTTGTCGGAAATAACAAGGGCGGCTCTGGCAAGTCGACAATTGCCATGCACGTCGCCATCGCGCTGATCAAGGCGGGTCAGCGTGTCGCCACCATCGATCTTGACAACAAGCAGAAGTCGCTGACGCACTACGTCGAGAACCGGCGGGACTGGGCGCGGGAAACCTCGCTGGATCTCGGCATTCCCGCGCATATGTGCTTCGAGACGGTGAGCGGCAGGAGCAGCGAGGTCGAGACGCTCGGGCGCAGCGCGCTCGCCGAGATCGTCGAGCGGCTGGGCCGGTCGCACGATTTCGTCGTCATCGACTGTCCCGGCCACGACACCTATCTGACGACGTTCACGCATTCGCTGGCGAATACGCTGATCACGCCGCTCAACGACAGCTTCCTCGATTTCGACGTGCTGGGCACCGTCGATCCGAACGACTTCAAGGTGACCGGCATCAGCCATTATTCGAAGATGGTGGAGGAGGCGCGGCGCGAGCGCAGCGCACACGATCAGCCGGTATTCGAGTGGGTGGTGCTGCGCAACCGTCTCTCCACGCTCGGTTCACGCAACAAGCGCCTGGTCGGCGAAGCCTTGAGCGAATTGTCCAAGACGCTGAATTTCCGCCTGGTCGATGGCCTGGCCGAACGCGTGATCTTCCGCGAATTCTATCCGCGCGGACTGACCGCGATCGACGACGTCAGCCAGCTCGCACTCGGTGGCCGGCCGACCATGTCGCATGTCACCGCACGGCTCGAGATGGAGCGGCTGATGACCGCCATCATGCTCGGCCATCTGGTGGCACGCCCGCCGGAATCCTCCGATGCCAGCCGCGACGCGGCGTAAGGCGACGTCAGGCCGCTAACGGCAAAGGGCGTTGCCGGCGTCGGCGACGGTCAGGAACGTGATCGTTGCAGGTGCGAAGACGATCGTTCCGGCGACGGCCGCGTCGCCGTTCAGGGCTGGGATCCCGTCAGCGGCTCCAAGCAAAAGCGTCGCGCCATTGAGCTGAACATTGCCGTCGGCAGGCTTAGCGCTCGTGAGCGTGTAGCGTTGCGAGGCGGCTGGCAGCATGAGCTTGCGCTGTTTTCGCCGATCATTGTTGATGACGAGCAGAGCTATTCCATCAGGCATGTCGCGCGCGCAATGCGCATAAACATGGAAGCCGGATTGCTCGGCGACACCGGCATCGAGCACAATGGTCCCCATCAACCGTCGCCATAGCAGCGCCGCCCAATAATTCGGCCGCGGCAGATGGGTTCGTTCGTCCAGCAGCCCATAGTCGCTTGCGGCCAGCGTGTTGTGCATCACCACCTGAACGCCGGCCTTGGCCAGCCGTCCGAGTTGATCGAGGTAACGGAACGTGTCGGTGAAGGTTTTAGCCCAGCGATTGCCGCCGCACGCGGTCTCTGCGGTTTCGGTCAGCCAGATCGGCTTGCCCGGTGCAAGCTGGTCGCGCAGCGTCTCGTAGAGGGCAAGGCTCTTGCCGGCTCGCGCCAGCCATTCGTCCGACAATGCCTGCTTTGCCGTGCGATCGCCGCCGCATCGGGCCGACGGCGCGCCATAATGATGGTAGGAGACCGCGTCGACGCCGGCTGCTGATACGGCGAAGAGGGCGTGGGCCTCAGTGCCAGCGCCGATCGTGCCTGGGCCGAGGATCGTCACGTCAGGCGCGGTTGCCTTCATGAATGCACGAAACGCTGCGAAATCCCTGCCGTAGGCCGCGGCATCGTAGCCGTCAGGGGCGCCGCCAATGGCCGGCAGATCGGGCTCATTCATGAATTCAGCTGCGGCGATATGGCCGCCGGCCGATCGTGAGAAGTCAAGAAAGTGCCGGGCCTGCTCGGGGCTCCATTGCCCCGTAGCGTCACGCGCGCCCACGCTGATCGCAAAGGACGTGACGATCGGAGCGTCGATGGCGCGCGAGAACTCGATCACGTCCCGCCACTGCTGTCGCGTCAGCACGCTGTTGAAGCCGGCCGGCGGCGCGGTCGGTGACGTTTCGGAATCTGCAAAGAACGTGCTGTTGGCCCAGGTCCCGCTGACGCGTAGATAGGCGGGGGAGAGGGCGGCGGCGAGCTTGCGCAGTCTGCCATCGTGCAGGTCGATCGGAGCGCGAGCCGCGAACCGATCCGTTTCCGCACGCCGACGCGTGCCGGCGGTTGCATAGGGCTTCCAGAACCGTCCGCCGGTCACCTCGACCATCTCGATGTTGTAGGACTGAAAGCGCGGGTCGATGGTCGCGACGCGCGGCAGGGTCGCGACATTCAAGGCCAGCTCTGCCGCGACCGCCTTCGTATGCGCGAAGGTGGCCATGGCCGAGACGGCGGCGAGACATCGAAGCGGATATGCCCAGCGGTCGCGCACGGGTCCTCGCGGCGTTCCGGATTGTGGCGTTCAGGATGCCGCCGCGGCTTGTTTGAATCAATGCGGGAACGCGTCTTGCGGCTCGTTCGCGATACGATCCCACAGCGCGCGGATCATGTCCTTCATGACCAGGGCGTCCTGCCAGCGGTCGGACAATTCCCTGCCGTCGGGCCCGGTGATGGCATAGGGCGCGGGACCGAGCTCGCACAGGAAGGTCAGGGTCGCGTCGGGCCCGGCGCGCTTCCGCCAGGAGCGGATGCCGTAGTCCCACCAGCCCATGAATAGCGACACCCAGCCCTGGTGCTGCGGAAAGCCGAGCGAGACCTGCACCTGCTCGCGGCTCGCGATGCGGCCGTGGATGCCCCAGGCATTGTCGAGGATGCGATGGATCATCGCGTGGTTGACGTCGTCGACCGGCCAGGCGAATTCGCGGCCGACCAGATAATGCGAGAGATCGGCGGTGAGCCGCAGATCGGGAAAGCAGTCGAGCAAATCGAGCATGAAGAACAGGTCGGTCGTCATGCGGTCGCGATGGGTCTCGACATGCACGGCAACGCCGGCCTCCGCGGCAAGCCGCCGCCAGCCTTCGAGCAGGGGAATGCAATCTGCGAGCCGGCGCGGCCGAACGTCCGGCTGCAAATTGACATGATCGGCGCCGAGCTTGGCGACCAGCTCGAGCACCGGCTTCAGGTCGTCGACGCTCTTCGGATAGCATTGCGCCTGCCAGATCATGCCATGCGCGCGAAGGAAGCTCGTCACCTCGCGCGCGAAGGCAGGATCGATGAAGCGAACGCCGGCGCCGTCAAATCCGGCATCGCGGATCATTGCGAGCTGGGTGTGCAGCGGCCATTCGCCCTCATCCGCAAGCCGCCGCTCCATCGCCCAGAGCGACTGCAGGACACGCAGTTGCTGCGCCACCGATCAGGCCCGCGCCGGGATCGCCGCGGGCAGCTCGGCCTGTTCGCTCGCGTCGGCGTCGATGTTCTCCTGGTAGGTCTCGGGCCCGATCCAGATCGCAACGACGGTGCAGGCCGACAGGAACATCGCGTAGCAGGCGACCGGCCACCAGGTGCCATAGGCTGCCACCAATGCGGTGGCGACGAACGGCGCCGGGCCGCCCGACAGCAGCGAACCGAGCTCGCGCGCGAAGGCAAAGCCGGCGAAGCGGCGTTGCGGCGGGAACAGCTCGGCGAAGTACGCCGCCTGCGGCCCGAACATCGCCGCCGTCACCACGGCGCGCGCCAGGATGAAGGCGAGCGCGATCATGATCCATTCCTTGGTGCCGACCATCCAGAAGAACGGGAAGGCGAGCGCCACGCCGGCCAGCGCGCCGAACATGTAGACCGGCCGCCGTCCGATCCGGTCCGACAATGCCGCAAAGCCGAGGATCGCGAACAGCTCGACCGTGAATGCCAGCATCAGCGCGCTGAGCGCCTCCGCCTTGGGCACGCCGAGCGTTGTGATCACGTAGCTGAGACCAAACACCGGGAAGAAATAGCCGAGCCCGTTCTCGGCCATGCGGGCGCCGAGCACGACGAAGAAGTTGCGCGGGTGCCGTCGCAACGCCTCCATCGCCGGATTGCTCTCGACCTTGCCGCGCGCGACCACCGCCTCGGTGTAGACCGGCGTCTCGGTGATGCGCATGCGAACGAAGATGCCGACCACGATCAGGAGGAAGCTCGCCAGGAAGGGCAGGCGCCAGCCCCAGCTCATCAAATCCTCGCGCGGCAGCATGGTCACCAGCGCGAAGGCGCCGGCCGCAAGCAGATTGCCCACGGAGACGCCGAGCGGCGCGAAGCCGCCCCAGAAGCCGCGATGTTTCGGCGGCGCGTTCTCGACCAGGTAGATCACCGCGCCGCCATATTCGGCGCCGGCGCCAAGGCCCTGGATGACACGCATCGCGACCAGCAGCAGCGGCGCCCAGATCCCGATCTGCCCATAAGTCGGCAGGAAGCCGATTGCGGTGGTGCCGATGCCGATCATCAGGAGGGTGGCGACCAGCACCGGCTTGCGGCCATAGCGATCGCCGAGAATGCCGAACAACAGGCCGCCGAACGGCCGCACCACGAAGCCGACACCGAAGGTCAGGAACGACAACAGCGTGCCGACCACCGGATCGCTCTTCGGAAAGAACAGCTCGCCGAACACCAGCGCCGCTGCGGTGCCGTAGAGGAAGAAGTCGTACCATTCGAGCGCGGAGCCGATGCTTGCGGCCAGGATCACACGCAGGCGCGATGTGCGAGCGCCATCTCTTGCCATCTCGGTCATTCGTTTCCCCGTTATGTCTGTTTTTATGGTCGTCTTGATCGGGCACGATCTCCGCGCAAACGCGTTCTGCGTTGTCGCGGGGGATCGTGCTCGTGAAAGCAGCAATGCCCGCGGCCTGGCCGCGGGCATTGTCTCTGGTCTCAGGCGGCGCGCGTGAAGTAGGATTTCTTCGACGCCGACTGTGTCTCGTAGATCGATCCCTGCCGTTTCGCCGGCGGCAGTGGCATGCGCACCGGCACGTCGGTGAGCCGCGGTGCGACCACCGGCGGACCAGCCAGCAGGCGGCTGTTGAACTCGTCGAAGTCCTTCACGCCCATCAGCGGCCAGGCGTCGCTGGCGGCCACTTCATAGAGCAGCAGGTTGCGTGGCCGGTTCGATGTGTTGGTCGCCGAGCCGTGCAGCGCGCGCACGTGATGGAACGACATGCTGCCGGCCTTGCCCATGCAGGGCACCGCGCGCTTGATGTCGTTCGCGATCTGGTCCGGATCGATCAGGCCTGCGAAGTGGCCGTCTTCGCCGTGATGGTCCCACATCGTGTCGCCGGTGTGCGACCCAGGCGTCACCAGCATCGGACCGTTTTCGATATCGCAATCGTCGAGCAGCACGCCGATCGCGAGGATGTCGTCATTGGTGTGCGGATAGAACGCCCAGTCCTGATGCCACTCGACCGGCGAGCCGTATTGCGCCGACTTCATGTTGAGCTTGGAGCCGTGCAGGCGAAGGTCGGGGCCGATCAGCTTGGTGAGGATCGAGATCACGGCCGGGCTGCGCACGATCTCGTCGAAGATCGGATGCACCTTGTGCGGCGCCTTGATGCGGCGGACGCGCGGGGTCTCCGGCGTATGGCCCGGCTCGAGATCGTAGACGTCGGTGTGTTCGCTCACACTGGCGGCGCCGGCCACCAGCTCGGTGAGCACCGTGCGCACCTTGGCTAAGGTCTCCTGGTTGAGCACCTCGGGGACCACGATCACCCCGTCGCGCTTGTAAGCCTGGGCCTGCTCGTCCGAAATCATGCCGTTTCTCCCTTTTTTGTTCCATGTTAGCGCTAACATGACACGATGCTAGCGCTAACATCGTGGCTTGGCAACCCGGAATCGGGCAGGCTCCGCCCCATGAGCTCCGAACTGACCGCCCCCGGGACCGGCCCGGCCGGTGCCGCGCCCACCCTTTCAGAGGTGGCCAAGCGCGCCGGCGTTTCCTCGATCACGGTGAGCCGGGTGGTGCGGATGCCCGACCTGGTTGCCCCGGAGACCCGGGCGCGGGTCGAGCGGGCGATGCGCGACCTCGGCTATGTCCCGAACTTGGTGGCGGGCGCGCTGGCGAGCGCGCGGACCAATTCGGTCGGCGTGCTGGTGCCGACCATCGCCAACGCGATCTTCGCCGACACGGTGCAGGGCCTGTCCGACAAGCTCGAGCCGCTCGGCTTCTCCGTGATCCTGGCGCAGTCTCGCTATGATGCGGCGCGCGAGGACCGCATGCTGGCGGCGCTGCTGTCGCGGCGGCCCGAGGCGATCATCATGGTCGGCTCGCCGGCGACCGAGGAGGGCAGCCGCCTGCTGCGCAATGCGCGCATTCCAATCGTCGAGACCTGGGATCTGCCGGCAAACCCGATCGACGCGGTCGCGGGCTTCGACAATTACAAGGCTGGTGTCGCCGTCGCGAAGCATCTGGTCGCGCAGGGCCGCAAGCAGCTCGCCTTCATCGGCGGCGACGATCCGCGCGGGACGCGCCGCTGGTTCGGCTTCAGGGACGAGGCACTGGCCAGCGGCCTCGCCGAGCCGCGCCGGTTGATCCTGGACCGCAAGGATTCCGGCAGCGTGGCGGCGCATGCACGCCTGCCCGATGTCGACGCGGTGTTCGCCGCCAACGATGCGCATGCGATCGGCTTCATGTCCGGGCTGCGCAAGGCCGGGCTGCTGCGCGACGGGCCTGCATCGGCGCAGCCGGTCGCCGTGATCGGGCTCGGCGATCTCGAAATGGGCCAGTTGATCTCGCCGACCCTGAGTACGATCAGCGTGCATGGCGACGCGATCGGCCGCACCGCGGCGACGCTCACGCTGGAGCGCGGCGGCGAGCGCCGCGTCGATCTCGGCTTCGAGCTGGTGCTGCGCGACAGCGGTTAGCGGCCTCGCCCACGGTGCGGGCGGAGGTGCTCGCTTCTTTCCGTGCTTTCACCTTGCCGTGGCCCCGGCGTCGACCGCCTCGAGCAAGGTCACCAGGCCACGCAGGATGGCGATCGGCGAAGGCGGGCAACCCGGAATATGGAGATCGACCGGAACAACGGTGGAGACTCCGCCAACCACGGCGTAGCTACCGGCGAAGCATCCGCCATCCCTTGCGCAATCGCCCGCAGCGACGACCCATTTGGGATCGGGCGTTGCACGGTATGTGCGCTCCAGCGCCTCGCGCATGTTCTTGGTGACCGGACCCGTGACCAGCAGCACGTCGGCGTGACGGGGCGAGGCGACGAACCGGATTCCAAACCGTTCGACGTCGTAATACGCATTGCTTAACGCGTGTATTTCCAGCTCGCATCCGTTGCACGAGCCCGCATCGACTTCGCGGATCGAGAGGCTGCGGCCGAGGCGTCGTCGTGCGGTGCGGCCGACCATGGTCGCGAGCTCCGCGAGCGCAGCGTCATCGGGGCGCGGCGCTTGCTCCGTCAATGGCTGGCGAAACAGGCTCTGGAACAGAAGTTTGCGCATCGCCTCAAGCCCTCAGAGATCCTGCCCGGAATAGGAGCAGTTGAACGACTTATTGCAGAGCGGGAAGTCCGCCACGATGTTGCCTTCGATGGCCACCTCGAGCAGCGGCCACTGAAACCACGACGGATCGCGCAGATGGCATCGCTCGATCCGATCGCCGTTCAGGCGCAGCCAGGCCAGGATGTCGCCGCGGAAACCTTCGACGAGGGCCATGCCCTCGCAAGGCTCTGCCGCACTGTGCAGCGGCACTTTCACCGGACCGGCCTCGAGGCCAATGAGGATCTGGTACGCCAGCGCAAGACTCTGCTCAACCTCGCGGATCCGGATCCAGACCCGGGCGTTGACGTCGCCGTCGCTGAGGACGGGGACTTCGAAACGGAGGCCATCATAGGGGAGATAGCCGGGCTTGCGTCGGGCGTCATGGTCGCGGCCGCTCGCACGCCCGACATAACCACCGGCGGCGAATTGCCGGGCGAGCGTTAGAGTCACGATGCCGGTGCTGACGGTGCGGTCCTGCAACGAGGCGGTGTTGTCATAGAGCTCGACCAGCGCAGGGAAATGCCGGCGGATCTGGTCGAGTACGGCCCGGATTGCGTCGGCTCCATCGCCGGCGATATCGCGCGCGACGCCGCCGGGAACGACGAGGTCGCGCATCAGGCGGTGGCCGAATGCAGCGTCGGCGGCGCGCAGCACGGATTCGCGCAGCACGGCGCAATGCGCCTGCATCAGCGCAAATGACGCATCGTTGCAGATCGCGCCGATATCGCCGAGATGATTGGCCAGTCGCTCGAGCTCGGCCATCAGCGCGCGCAGCAACAGCGCGCGCGGCGGCACGGCAATCCGTTGCGCGGCCTCGACGGCTAGCGCGAATGCCAGCCCATAGGCGACCGTGCTGTCGCCGGAGACCCGGCCGGCAAGCCGCGCGGCCTGCTCGACGGTGCTTCCGGCCATCAGCCCTTCGACGCCCTTGTGGGTGTAGCCGAGCCGCTGCTCGAGGCGGACCACCGTCTCTCCGCTCGCGGTAAAGCGGAAATGCCCGGGCTCGATGATGCCGGCATGCACCGGACCGACCGCGATCTGATGCAGGCTGTCCCCCTCGGCCGGGAGGAATTGATAAGGCGCTGCGTCCGCTGATGCATCGTGACGTTCACCCAGCGGGAAGCGCGTTTGCCAACGGCCATGATCGAGCCAGGGACGCGGATCCGGTGTGCCCATGGGCTGCAATCCGAACAGGTCGTGGAGGGTGCGCTCCAATCGAAGCGCCGGCGGATGATGGGCCGCGACCGAAGGAAATTGGCGATCGGGACAATCCAGGCTGATCACGCCGATATCGGACGTGCGGTCGTCGAGGATGGCCATGTGCACGCGCGACGGCTCACCCCACAGTCCGAGCAGGCTCAGGCCGCCATCCGCAAATGCGTGAGCGGCGGTGCGCCAGGTTTCGCCGTCCACCACGGCGCGCGGCCATGGATGATGCCGTTCGATCCTGTGGCCGGCCCGGATCAGATCGATCAACCTCGGCATATCCCGTTCTCCCTCGCGCTAACCCAGCAGGTTGGCGACGTGCTGGAACCAGACGACCAGCGGTCCCGGAAGGTAGATGCCCGCAGACAGCACCAGCGCGAAATGCGCGAACATCGGCAAATAGGACGCATCCGCCGGCGCGGCATTGCCGCGCGGCTCGCCGAACGCAAGGCTGGTCAGGCGCAGGATCAGCGCGCCGAAGGCGAGCAGCAGGCCGAACACCAGCGGGATGGCGAGCAGCGGCTGGCGCGCGAAGGTGGAGCTGACGATCAGGAATTCGCTCATGAAGATACCCAGCGGCGGCAGGCCGGCGATCGCGACCACGCCGATCACGAGACTCCAGCCGAGTGCCGGATGCGACTCGGTCAGGCCGCGAATGTTGGCGATCCGCTGCGTGCCCTTCACCTGTGCAATGTGGCCGACCGCGTAGAAGATTCCCGACTTGGTGAGGCTGTGCATCACCATGTGGAGCAGGCCGGCAAAGTTGGCGAGCGGTCCACCCATGCCGAACGCAAACACGATGATCCCCATATGCTCGATCGAGGAGTAGGCGAACAGCCGCTTGATGTCGCGGCGGCGGTAAAGCATGAAGGCCGCGAACAGCAGCGAGGTCAGCCCCATCGTCACCATCAGCGGTCCGGGCGATATCGCATCCGGATTGGCGGCGAGCAGGATCTTGAAGCGGAGCACCGCGTAGAGCGCGACGTTGAGCAGCAGGCCGGAAAGCACGGCGGAAATCGGGGTCGGGCCCTCGGCATGCGCATCCGGAAGCCAGGCGTGCAGCGGCGCCAGGCCGACCTTGGTGCCGTATCCGAGCAGCAGGAAGATGAAGGCGACGTTGAGCAATGCCGGGTCGAACGTCGCCGCACGGCTGATCAACACCGTCCACACCATGGCGTCCTGACCCTCGCCGACCACCGGCAGCGCCGCCATGTACACCAGGATCGTGCCGAACAGCGCCAGCGCGATGCCGACGCTGCCGAGGATGAAATACTTCCAGGCCGCTTCCAGCGCCGCATGGGTCCGGTAGATGCCGACCATCAGGACGGTGGTGAGCGTGGCAACCTCGACCGCGACCCAGATCAGGCCGATATTGTTCGACACGAATGCGAGGTTCATGCCGAACATCATCACCTGATACATGGCATGGTAGAATCGCAGATAACCCGGCGTCAGCCGCCCGGTCTCGAGTTCGTGGGCGATATAGCTTGCGCTGAACACGCTCGTGGTGAATCCCACGAAGGTGTTGAGCACGATGAAGACGATGTTGAGATCGTCGATCAGCAGGTACTGGCCGGGTTGCGGGCGCTCGACCACGAGCAGCGAAAGCGCGGCCAGCAAGGTGCCGAGACTGGCCACGATATTGAGACCGGCGGTCAAGCGGTAGCCGGGCAGCGCGGCCAGCACCGCCGCGGCGGTGATCGGTATCAACAGAACCCAGGTGACGGCATCCGACGCGGCAGTCATCGGCGCTCCCCCCTGAATTCATCGAGCGCGCCGACGTCGACGGTGTCGAACCGCTCGCGAATGCGGAACAGGAACACGCCGATCACGATGAATGCGATCAGGATCGAGAACGCGACGCTGATCTCCACGACGAGCGGCATGCCCTTGGCGCCGGTCGCGGCCAGCACCAGGCCGTTTTCCAGCGACATGAAGCCGACGACCTGGCTGACGGCGTTGCGCCGCGTCACCATGACGAGCAATCCCAGCAGCACCACCGACAGCGCGAAGGCGAGGTCTTCCCGCGCCAGCGGATCGGCCGCGCCGGTGACGCGCAGCATCAGCACCATGGACAGGGCGACGAGCCCCATGCCCGCAAGCATGGTCGGACCGATGCTCACCGCGGTCTCGATATCGCGATGAATGCCGAGCTGCTTGATGATCCGATGCAGCGCCACCGGGATGACGATCGCCTTGAAGACCAGTGCGATGGCTGCGGTCACGTAGAGATGCGGCGCATTCTGGATGAAGGCCTGCCAGGCGACGGAAGCTGCGAGCACCACGGCATGAAGTGCGAAGATGTTCAGCAGCGCATACAGGCGGTCCTGGTATAGCATCATGAAACTGATCAGCACGAGCCCGCCGGCGAGCAGATGGGCAATGTCGAAGGCGAGGTTGTGCATCAGAAGCCCCGTGACACGAACCGAAGCAGCGTGCCGAGCAGGCCGAGCATCAGCGCGGCGCCGAGGAATTCGGGGACGCGGAACACCCGCATCTTGGCCGTCGCGGTCTCGAACACGGCAAGCAGGAAGCTCGCGACCGCAAGCTTGAGGATATAGGCGGCAACGCTCACCAGATAGGACAGCGGCCCCGCGCCTTCCGTGGTGATCTGCCACGGAAAGAACACGCAGATGATCAGGGAGATGTAGAGCAGCAGCTTGAGGAAGGCGCCGAACTCGATCATGGCGAGGTGACGCCCGGAATATTCGAGGATCATCGCCTCGTGCACCATGGTCAGCTCCAGATGCGTCGCCGGGTTGTCGACCGGGATGCGCGCGTTTTCGGCGAGCGCCACCATGATGAGGGCGATCATCGCCATGCCGAGCGAGACGCGCAGTCCGACTTCCGACGACGCCATGAAGGTCGCGACCGTCGACAGCTGTGTCGAGCCGGCAATCAGCGCGACGCAGAACACCATCAGCAGCATGGCCGGCTCGGCGAGTGCGGCGATCATCACCTCGCGGCTGGAGCCGATGCCGCCGAAGCTGGTGCCGACGTCCATGCCGGCAAGCGCGAGGAAGAAGCGCGCGCTGCCGAGCAGGGCGACGATCGCGATCAGGTCGGCGCTCCAGTTGAATTGCAGGCCGGTCGCAAATGTCGGGACCAGCGCCGCCGCGACCCAGATGGCCGCAAACGTCACATAGGGCGTGACGCGAAACAGCCAGGACGCGTTTTCGGCGAGCACGACCTCCTTGCGCAGCAGCCGCAGAAGGTCGCGGTAGGGCTGGAAGATCGACGGCCCTTTCCGCCGCAACAGTCGCGCCTTGATCTTGCGCACGACGCCGGTCAGCAGCGGCGCGAGCAGCAGCACAAGCGCCATCTGGCCGAGCTGAACGAGGATGTCCGAGATCACGACCATATCGCGAGCGCCAGCAGCAATGTGATGAGGGTTGCGAACACCAGGCTCAGGTAGCGGCGGATGGTCAGGAACTGGAGCTGGTTCAGCCGATCGGCGAAAAACCACACGGCTTCCGCCACGGGTGTGTAGAGCCGCTCCCAGACCAGGTCGTGCATATCCACCCTGAGGCGGGCCGGCCGCAGTTCGCCCGGCGCCGGCATGTCGACATGCTCGCGGGCCTGGAAAACCAGCGTGCCGAACACGCGGCGGATCGGCTGCACGAAGCTCACGCCGGAATACTGCGCCGCCGGTGTCGGATCGGCGAAGCCGCAGCCCCAGGCCGGTCCGCGCCGGATCGCGCGCGACGCAAAGCGATGGATGAAGTACACCGCGAGCGACGCTGCGGCGGTGATGAACGCAAAGACGAGCAATCCGTTGTAGGAACTGCGGCTCTCCTCGATCGGCACGATCGAGAGCCAGGGATCGTCCGCCTGAACCGGCATCCGGTGGCCGATCACGGCCTGCGCAACCGGCGAGAGCGCGTCGATCACGAGGCCCGGCAGAATGCCGGCGAGGAAGCAGAGCGCGGCGAGGCTGAACATCGCGGCGAGCGAACAGCGATCGACTTCGGCGGCGGCTTCCGCGGCCGGGCTCCGCGCGCGGCCGAGAAATGTGATGCCGAAAGCCTTGACGAAGCATGCGGCGGCGAGCGCCGCCGCCAGCGCCAGCAAGGCGCCGACCGCGGGCACCATGATCTTCAGCAGCCATTGCGGCAAGTCGGGGCTCTGCAGGACGGCCTGAAACATCAGCCATTCCGACACGAACCCGTTGAACGGCGGCAGCGCCGAGATCGCGACGCAGCCGACCAGAAAGACGAAGCTCGTGAGTGGCATGCGGTGGATCAGGCCGCCCAGCTTCTCCATGTCGCGTTCGCCGGTCGACGTCAGCACCGCGCCGGCCCCGAAGAACAGCAGGCTCTTGAAGAACGAATGGTTCAGCACGTGGAACAATGCGGCCGTGAAGGCGAGAGCCGTCGCGAGGCCAAGGCCGTTCGCCTGAAATGCCAGCGCAAGGCCGAGGCTTGCGAAGATGACGCCGATGTTCTCGATCGTGCTGTAGGCGAGCAGGCGCTTGAGATCCTTCTCCATCAGCGCATAGAGGATCCCCATGACGGCGGTCGCGCCGCCAAGGATGAGAACCACGACACCCGCCGACCAGCCTGGCGGCCCGAGCAGATCGAACACGACCCGGATGAATCCGTAGATCGCGACCTTCGTCATCACACCGCTCATCAGCGCCGAGACGTGGCTCGGTGCGGCGGGATGAGCCAGCGGCAGCCACACGTGCAACGGGATCAGGCCGGCTTTCGACCCGGCGCCGAGCAGCATCAGTGCAAGCACCAATGCGGCCTCGGACGGAGTGTGCGGGGCGGCGCGGATGGCCGCAAAGCTGTAGCTGCCGCCGGCTCCCGCCAGCAGGCCGAAGGCAAGCAACAGAGCCAGCGTCCCGAAGCTTGCCATCACGAGATAGACGTAGCCTGCGCGGGCATTGTCTGCGTCACGGTGATGCGCCATGACGAGCGCCCATGAGGCGAGCGACATGAACTCCCAGCACAGCAGGTAGGTGAACGCATCGTCGGCGAGCACGACGAGATTCATCCCGGCCAGGAACGCCGGGAAAAACGGAAGGATGCGCTGTGGCGCGGATTCGTGGCGGCCGTAACCGATGCCATAAAGACTTGCGGCTGCACCGCCGAGATTGACCACGACGAGAAAGAATGCGGCGAGCGCATCGAGGCGGAAATGCGATCCCAGCCATGGCAAGCCGACCGGCAGCATCAGTTCCGTCGCGCCGGTGCGGGCGATCAGCGCGAACAGGGCTCCGGCCAATGCGACCAGCGAAATCGCAAAGGTCGTGCCGTAGACGATGGCGGTCGATTGGCGCGATCGGCTCGTTGCAATCGCGAGAGCGGTCGTTCCCAGCAGGGCGGCTACACACCAGATCTGCTGAGTGACCGCCGGGATCATGTCTGCACCTTCGGTGAGCCTGATCCGGCCTTCAATCGCACCCCGCGGCCGCCGCCGCTGCTGACGGCGCCCTCATTGATGACCTCGACGCCGGCCGTGCCGAGCGCGTCGATCAGTTTCACGAGCGAGTCGACGTTGCCGCGAATGGTGCCTTCGCTCGCCTCCATCCGCTGGATGGTTGGCACCGAAAGTCCGGACAGCTCGGCGAGCTGCCGTTGGTCGATGCCAAGCAAGGCTCTGGCGGCTCGTAGCTGCGCCGCGGTGATCATCTGAGTGATGGCCGTCGATTTGAGGAGCCGCGTCTATTTGAATGTCATTTATGCACATCAAGTAATGATGGCACAAGGGCAATAAATGATGTTTTATACATCATTCATGCGCGTGGTCATCGACGCGAGCCGCATCCGCCGCGCCGACGACGTTGCGCTGACGCGCGCTCAGCCGGAGATTTTTCGATAGACCGCCGCGGCGTGGCGCAGCAACCGGCTCTTGCGCTTCCGCTCGTGGACGCGCTGGTGCTTGGCCTTGCGCTCGTGGGCGCGCTGCGCGGGTGCATCGACACTCTCGAGCAACCCGCGACGCACCTCGTCGTCGTTCAATTCGCCGAGCAGTTGTTGCCCCTTGCGCAGATGCTTCAGGATGATCCGCCATGACGCGTATTCGTCAGGGGACAAGCCGCCCTCCGAGAACTCGATGGCGTAGCGCAGCCGCTTGCTGGCGAGACGGACGCGGTGCCGCTTGTTCTTGCCCATGCCTTGCAGCCCGCGGCTCTTCTGGCACAGCTTGCCATGCCACCGCGCCAGCCGCCGTGCGTGAAAGACCGAGACCGGCACGGCGCGCCGTTGCGCGGCACGGGGATCCTGCCGCGTGGTCCAGGGGCCGCTGCCGACCCAGTCCCACATGCCATCGAACCACTGCCAGTAGCGGTCGCTTTGCAACGCCTCCCTGAGGGCTTCGAACGCATCGGTTCGCGCCGTCTGGAGCATGCGTTCTTCGGGCAAGCCCTTGCTGTTCTCGATCGCGACGTCGAGGTCGCGCGTTGCGCCGAGATGTCCGCTCAGCCATTTCAGTTCGGATTTCAGTCGCGTCCACTCGCTATCCGCCACCATCGGGCCGTAGAACGCGATCGCGGCTTTCAGGCGTGTCAGTGCAATGCGGGTCTGATGGAGCGCGGCCGGATCGCCGGAACTCAAGGCCTCGTGATTGGTCGCGACTTCCTCGAGGCACTCGGACAGGATCAGGCGAAAGGCGGTCTCGCAACGCATGGCTTCGCTGAGATGGCGTGCCCGCTTCGGGCGGACAACGCGCTCCCTGTCCGGACTTGCCGCTAACGTCATGACACTCTCGTGACCCCGCCAGAGCCGCAACGCGGCTCCCGGATGCAAAGATTTCCCGTTTGATCGACGTCGATCAAGGGTTTTCTGCCGGGCCGCAGCGCAACGATCGGGCGGCGGGATCAAAATGTCGCAGTTGCGCCGATAGGAACGGCTTGTTCCGGCCGAGCGCGTGCTGTTTGGGTGAATGCGGGGTTCTGAGACCGCGGAACGCAATGACGGATCTCCGCCAATAGCCGGATATTTCGTGCACGAAGTATCTTGATATTTCGCGTGCGAAATATATAACGGCGTGATGAAAGCGGAACACCGGCTGATCTTTCTCCTGACCGTGGCCTATCGCCGGTTGCAGCGCGCCATCGATCAGGAGACGGCCGCCCACGAGCTGACCTCGGCTCAGGCCGGCGTGCTGTTCTCTCTCGGGCGCAATGACGGCGCGCTGATCGGCGACGTCTCGCAGGCGCTCGACATCGTGCCGTCGGCGATGAGCGGGCTCGCCGACCGGATGGAACGTGCAGGCCTCGTGAAGCGCCGGCGCGATGGCGAGGATGGGCGCAGCCAGCGGCTCTATCTGACCGCGGCGGGGCATGAGCTCGGCAAACGCGCCGCAACGCGGACCAGGGTGATCAACAACCGTCTGATGGAGGGGTTCTCGGACGCTGAAATCGACGTGGTGGCGCGTTGGCTGACCAGCCTGCAAGACAAGTTTCCGAAAGACAAGGACAGCTAGAGCGTCTTCAAGCGAAGTGGGTACCGGTTCGCGTGAAGAAGACGCGTCAAACAACAAGCAAGCAACAGGAGTGCAGCATGAGTGAAGTGGTCGTAGCGCTGGACGGCGGTGTCCTCACCGTGACGATGGCGCGCCCGGACAAGAAGAATGCGATCACCAACGCGATGTATGGCGCGATGGCCGACGCGCTCGAGCGCGCGGAAGGCGATTCCGCGATCCGCGCCGTGCTGCTGCAGGGCGACGGCGACAGCTTTACCGCGGGCAACGATCTCGCCGATTTCGCGGCGGTGTCGCGCGGCGTGCAGGGCGAGCGTCACGTGACGCGCTTCCTCGCCGCTTTGGCCAAGGCGACGCGGCCGCTGATTGCCGCCGTGCAGGGCAATGCGGTCGGCATCGGCACCACCATGCTGCTGCATTGCGACCTCGTCTATCTTGCGCCGACCGCGCGGCTGATCACGCCGTTCGTCAATCTGGCGCTGGTGCCGGAGGCGGCGTCGACCTATCTGCTGCCGCAGCGCATCGGCTATGCGCGGGCCTATGCAATGTTCGCGCTCGGCGAACCGGTCGAGGCGGAGACGGCGGTCTCGATCGGCCTCGCCAACGCGGTTGTGCCGCTGGCGGAGCTGCGCGCCAAGGCCCGCGCGGCGGCGGACGCGCTGGCAAAGCGGCCGTTCGGCTCGCTTCAGCATACCAAGGCGCTGATGCGCGACCCCGCCAGGATCAGCGCGCAAATGGCGCGCGAGGGTGAGATCTTCCAGGAACGGCTGATGAGTGCGGAAGCACGCGAGGCCTTCGCGGCCTTTGCCGAGCGTCGCCAGCCCGATTTCTCCAAGATTGCGGGGTAGGCCCGGAGCGTGGCGCCGCCACGCCGAGGTCGGCCGCACCATTGCTTTGGGGTTGACGGCCTCGCCGGCTTCGAACATCTCCTGTCGGGTCATAGCGCAACCCGGCGAGGCGAGGCATGAGCGACAGTCACACGCTGCGCGGCGACGGAATCGCCGCGACTATTTTGGCGCAGGGCGCCGAATTGTCGTCGCTCAGCAATGCCGACGGGACCGAACTGTTGTGGCAGGCCGGCCCGCAATGGCCGCGCCATGCGCCCATCCTGTTCCCGATCGTCGGCCGATTGAAGAACGATACGCTGCGCCACAACGGCAAGACCTATCCGATGACGCAGCACGGCTTCGCGCGCGATCGCCGCTTTGCCTGGGTGGAGCAGGGGCCGCGATCATGCAAGCTCGCGCTCATCGACGATGCAGAGACGCGTGCACGCTATCCCTTCGCATTCAGGCTCGAGGTCACCTATACCGTTAATGGCGCCGATCTCGATGTCGCCTTCGACATCGTCAACACCGGCGCCGAGACGCTGTCGGCCTCGCTCGGCGGTCATCCCGCCTTCAACTGGCCGCTGCTTCCGGGGTTGCGGAAGGAGGCCTACGCGCTGACCTTCGAGAAGGATGAGCCGGCGCCGATCCGGCGGCTGACGGAAGGACTGATGAGGCCGCAGGCCGAGCCAACTCCGATCAAGACAGGTCCGATCAAGAGCAGGGTGCTCGCGTTGTCGGAGCAATTGTTCGACGACGACGCCATGATCCTCGATCAGGTTGCGAGCGCGTCGGTTCGCTTTGCTGCTGCGCAGGGGCCCGCGATCGAGCTGTCGTGGCGCGGCTTTCGCGAACTTGGCATCTGGTCGAAGCCCGGCGGCGCGGCGTTCCTCTGCATCGAGCCGTGGCACGGCTTTGCCAGCCCGGTCGAATTCGACGGCGAGTTCGCAGGTAAGCCCGGCCTCATGCACGTCGCGCCGGGCGCACGGCGGTCACTGGGCTATCGCATTCGCGTGAGCTGACGAAGCACAGGTCAATGGGCGCGGGGGCTGAGCGCACTGGTGATCGCGCCGACCGATGGCGGGTTCTCGTTCGCCCAGGCCTCATGCGCGGCCAGGTCGCGGTAATGCTCGGCCATGCGCAGCAGCCGCTCGCGGATGCCGGCATCTTCCTCGCCCTTGGCCTGATCGGTCAATTGTGCGGCGCGTTCGAGAAGCGTTTTCGGATCGATCACGACAAGCTCCAAATCCGGTTTTCGCCAAGCGGACAACTGTTACAGGCAAGCACAGTTCCTGCCATGGTTTGATGACAGCGCATTCAGAGCTGGAACACGCCGAGCCCCGCCATCACATCGCGCTTGGTGCGCTCGGTGATCTCGCGGGCTTTCAGGGTTCCGCGCCTGATCACGTCAGCGACATGGTCGCGATTGCTTGCCAGCTCGGCGCGCCGGGTCCGGATCGGCGCGATCAGGGCTTGCAGGATGTCCTCCAGCCGCCGCTTGACGGCTGCGTCGCCGAGACCGCCGCGCCGATAGCGCGCCTTCAATTCCTCGACGGCGTGCTGATCGTCATCGAACGCGTCGAGATAGCTGAAGACGACATTGCCCTCGATCTTGCCGGGGTCGCCGACGCGCAGGTGATCGGGATCGGTGAACATCGCACGCACCGCGGCCGAGATGTCACCGGGCGAGGCCGAGAGAGCAATCGCATTGCCGGCGGACTTGCTCATCTTGGCGCGGCCGTCGACGCCCGGCAGCCGTCCCGCGCGCGGTATGACGGCCACCGCCTCCTGCAGGAGCGCACGACCGGCCAGCGCGTTGACGCGCCTGATGATCTCGTTGGTCTGCTCGATCAGGGGAGCCTGGTCCTCGCCGACCGGCACGACGGTGGCCCGAAACGCGGTGATATCGGCGGCCTGCGCCACCGGGTAGCACAGGAAGCCCGCCGGGATGTCGCGTCCGAATCCGCGGGCGCGGATCTCGTCCTTGATGGTGGGATTGCGCTCCAGCCGCGCGACGGTGACGAGGTTGAGATAGAGCATCGACAACTCCGCGAGCGCCGGCAGCTGCGATTGCAGGCAGATCGAGGTTCGCTCGGGATCGATGCCGACGGCGAGATAATCCAGCGCGACCTCGATGACGTTGCCGCGGACCTTGCCGATGTCGTGCGCGTTGTCGGTCAGCGCCTGCATGTCGGCGAGCAGCAGGAACTGCTCATGACTGTCCTGAAGCGCGAGGCGGCTTCTGAGCGAGCCGACGTAGTGGCCGAGATGCAGCGGCCCGGTGGTGCGGTCGCCGGTGAGGATGATCGGTTTGGTCACGGCTTGTCTCCATTCGGTTGAATGGGGACGCCGCATGCGGGCCGGATGAGGTGAAAGAAAAAGGCCGCCCGATGCGGCGGCCCCGAAATGCATGAACACGTTCGGCCCGCCTGTCAGTCGGCGAGCCACCAGAAATTGGCGATCAGGATCGAGCGGTTCATGGCGTGAGGCGTAAGGCAATCAAGCGAGCCGGTCAAGACGGCATAGCTCCTTTGTTGCGCACTTGGCCGACGCGCCGATGCGGTGCGCGTCGGTCAGCGGTGTACCGCGCTCGATCCGGCGACCTGACGGCTGTCGTTGCGCAGCCTGCCGGCGAGCTCTGTAAGTGAGCTTTCCGCTGGTTGCGCGTGGGGTGCCGGGTCAAGATTATCGATGCCGGTCGCCACTAACGAGACGCGGACGATACCCTCCAGGCTTTCGTCAAACGATGCGCCAATGATGATGTTGGCGTCCTGGTCGGCCTCGTCGCGAATGCGGGTAGCAGCTTCGTCGACCTCGAATAACATCAAGTCCTTGCCGCCAGTGATGGAAATGATGAGCCCGCTGGCACGCTTGATCGAGGGGTCCTCGATCAATGGATTTGAAATCGCGGCTACGGCGGCGGTGACCACGCGGTTTGCGCCGGAAGCCTCGCCTCTGCCCATCATGGCCTTGCCCTTCTCCCGCATGACGGCGAGAACGTCGGCAAAATCGAGGTTGATCAGACCTTCCTTGACTATGAGGTCGCTGATGCAGGCCACACCCGAATAAAGCACCTGATCGGCCAACACGAAAGCATTGGAGAACGTGGTCTTTTCGTTGGCCACCCGGAATAGGTTCTGGTTTGGGATGATCAGCAGAGTATCTACCACCTTCAGTAGTTCAAGTCGGATCGTAGCCATGTCGTTCTGTGAGCCAAGGAGTTGCCAGACATATTTGTCTTCCTAAGACCGCTTGGCCTCCGACTTAATACCGAGCTCGCGCGCGGTCTTGGCGATAATGGGCGCTGCGCCGGTGCCCGTACCGCCGCCCATGCCGGCAGTAACGAACACCATGTGTGCGCCGGTCAAAGAATCGCGGATCGCGTCGATCGTCTCTTCGGCTGCGGCGCGCCCCACTTCAGGATGCGAGCCAGCGCCGAGACCTTCCGTCACCCGCGTGCCCATCTGGATGAGGCGCTCGGCCTTCGACATGGTAAGCGCCTGTGCATCGGTATTGGCGACGATGAAGTCGACGCCTTGCAGCCCGGCCGCGATCATGTTGTTGACTGCATTGCCACCGGCACCGCCGACCCCAAACACGGTAATGCGCGCCTTCATCTCGCAAATATCGGTCATTCTTGCCTCACAATTGCTCTACCGAGCTGGGGAATGAGAGCTATACACCAGGATTTTGCTCCTAAAGTGAGCGCGGCAAGCGCAGTCGCTTAGCAAGCGACGAGCGGCCACTGGCGAGATTTCAGGCGCGCACCTGGCGCGGCATATGTCAGCGTCTTGGCGGACACCGGCTGTTCCTGGACCGAACCGAGCGGCAATCGGCTGATGATGACCAGGCTATGAGGTTAGGCTAGGCCGCGATGGTTAACGAATTCCTAACGGGCGAGCAGCGGTCATAATTCCGCGCCGCCGCGGTGTCCGATTTGGGCCGAAAGCAGTCGTTTGCACTTTAGTCCTTGTCGAGCTCTCCGATATGACGCTGGGCATATAGCTCGAGGCCGATCCTCGCGACGAGTTCGATCTGGGTTTCCAAAAAATCGATATGCTCTTCCTCATCGTGCATGAGTTGCTCAAACAGATCCCGTGTCACGTAGTCCTTGACCTGATGGCACTGGGTCGCAGCTTCAGCGTAGAGGGAGTACGCCGACAATTCGGCTTGCAAGTCGCTATCGAGCACGGCCTTCACGGTCTTCCCGATATGGAGGGATTCCAGCGTCTGCATATTGGGAGATCCATCGAGGAAGATGATGCGTTCGATGAGCTTGTCTGCGTGTTGCATTTCTTCAATCGATTCCTTGCGCCACGCCTTGGCCAGCATCTTGTAGCCCCAATTGTCGAGGAGGCGGTAGTGCAGCCAGTACTGGTTCACTGCGGTGAGCTCGTGGCGCAGCGCTTTGTTGAGGTGTTCGATAACGTCTTTGTCGCCCTTCATGCTCCCCTCCTTTTCTTGGGTGCCACCGGGATCGATTGGTTGCGTGGGCGCCTGGACTTGATGTTTGGCCGACGCGATGGAGAGCTTAGAGCGTCAGCGCTTTCGGTTCGAGCAGTTTGGGGCATCCACAGCTCGCCGTGAGCGGCGACGCAAGGAAAGGGGCGGGCGGCGCTGACTTGCTCACCGTTCGACGCACATGAGAGGTTAATCTCTGCGCCGCGACTTCAAAAAAGCGTAGGGAGGTAGAACAAGGGAGTTTTGGCCATGATCGAGAGGATAAGCGCGCTCACGCTGGGCACCCATGACATGCCACGAGCTGTCCGATTCTACCGAGCCCTGGGCTTTGAGGTCCTGCATAGCGGCGAATGGTCGTCGTTCACCAGCTTTCGAGCAGGTCCGAGCTACCTCAACCTCATCGACCAACCTGCCGAACGACGCTGGTCCTGGTGGGGTCGGGTCATCTTCTACGTCACCGATGTTGACGCACTTTACGAACGCGCGCTCGCGGGGGGTTACCAGCCGGCGACAGCGCCCCGCGCGATGCCGAATGGGGTGAGCGTTTCTTCCACCTAGCTGACCCCGACGGCCACGAACTCAGTTTCGCTCGGCCTTTGCATCCGGCTTCCGTCCAATAGCGGTTCGAAGCGGCCTGCATTCCAACCGTCGCTGCGAAAGGGTATTGTTCCGACAGACGGCCATCGCCCTGACGTCAGCTTCGGCTCGGGCTATGGCGCGTTCTCTCGAGCAAAGATCAAAGGATGGCAACGAACGGTCGCACCGTCACTGTATTCGGCGGAACCGGCTTTCTCGGCCGCCGCATCGTTCAGCATCTGCGCGATCACGAATTTCCCGTCCGGATCGCGTCAAGGCATCCAGATCGTGGGCGCAGTCAGTTTGGACCGCATGATTCGCAGCTTCTGTTCGTCCAGGCCGATATTCACGACGAACGGTCTGTCGCAAATGCGCTTGCCGGCGCTCACGCCGCCGTCAACACCGTCAGCCTTTACGTCGAGCACGGGCGTGAGACGTTTCATTCCGTTCATGTCGAGTCCGCCCAACGGGTAGCGGCCCAAGCGCGCCGGGCCGGAGTCAAACGACTCGTTCATTTGTCAGGCATCGGCGCCGATGCCGCGTCTCGATCGCGGTACATCCGGGCGCGCGGCGAAGGTGAACTGGTGGTCAGGGCTACGTTTGCCGGCGCGCATATCATCCGACCCGCCGTCATGTTCGGACCGGACGATGCGTTTCTTACGACCATCCTCAACCTTCTCCGCCGGCTGCCGATCTATCCGATGTTCGGCCGCGGCTCGATGAAACTGCAGCCGGCCTATGTGGAAGATGTGGCGGAGGCGACTGTCCGGATCATCCAGCGAGCCGAGACGCAACCGACGATCTTCGAGTGCGGCGGCCCTCGCGTTTATTCCTACGAAGAATTGGTCGGAATCGTCGCGCATCAGGCCGGTCTTGCGCCCATCCTGGTCCCGATCCCGCTCGTCGTTTGGCACGCCCTGGCATGGGCTTCCGAAATACTCCCGGACCCGATTCTCACGCGCAATCAGGTGGAGCTGATGCAGATCGATACCGTGTCGTCGCCTGGCCTTGTCGAACTTGGGATTTCGCCGCAGCCGGTTGAGGCAATACTCCAAAAGATGCTGTCAAAGTGCGGATGACGGGGACTCATCGGTTAGATCCGCTTCGGATGGCTGGTTCGCGCGCTACCACTACGAGACGCGATGGCTTATCCGCCGTTCGACGGCGGCAATATGGCTGTGCGCCGTCGGCAGCTGCAGATGGTTCGGGGGCAACTGACCTTGGGGTCACGAACGACAAAACTCAAAGTAACGCGTCCGCTTTCGGGCGCATCGCGACCAAAGCGCTCCTTGGCGGGGCATTTTGAGCCGCCTGCGTCAGAACAGGCAAGGTCCGCTCCGTACCATTGAGCCGACATTGTGATGGTTAAAGCGATCTTCGGCTGCGGGCCAAGCCCCGGTTCATGCGATGCACAACAGGAGACCGAGATTCGTTCATGCGGCGGGTGCTTCCGAGGCGGTCTGCTTGATCGTGTTCCTGCCAAGACGCGATTGGGCGTCACCAAGTCCACGTTGAACCGTCATCAATCCAGCGGGGACTAACCATTCAGCGCGGCTGGTCCAACCGCAAGCGGGACAAGACCGCGAAGCCGCCGCAGCCGAATGCCTTATATGGACCCTCTCCATGTCCGACACCCATGTCCGCGATCCCTCGTGGAAAACCGATTTGATCTGGCACTATTTCCACACCGTCACGACGGCGGCCAAAGCACCCGCCGCCTATCGCAAGTTCTACAGCAATCAGGACGCCAGCGACGAATTGGACGGCCGCCATCGCGTCTATGAAATGCTGGTGGATGAACAGCTGCACACCCTTCCCACCCTGGCGGCGACCGCTGACGCGTCGATGGAAAACTACAAGAAGAGCAAGCTGCCGTGGAACCAGAACAATGGCGGTTTCCTCAAGGCAGTGAACAATGAATATTGGTGCGGTTCGATCATCAAGATCGTGTTTGTCCGCTATATGGGCTGGAAAATGGCCGAACCGACGGCGCGCGACCAGGTGAGCGCGGGCCGCGATCCCAGCAAAGCGGTGGATTGGACAATCAAGAATCTCGAAAACAAGGTGCCGGTGCGGGCCTCCCTCGGCGGCGCCCACTATGTGGGCATCGTCGGCCACCGCACATCGGGAGCCGACGGCAAGATCACCGAGTTTCTGTGCCTCGACCCATGGGCCTATGGCATCGACGGGGGCAATCGGGACATGAAATATGCCGGTACAAAGACCGCCTTTCTCGGGATCAGCAAGCGCGACGGCGCGATATGGACCTATAGCAATAAGACCGTCGCCTTCGTCGAACGGCCATCCTAGGAAATCATATCTGGCCGGCGGCGCCGGAACGTCGGCCAGGACCCGGACGCAGACATTCCGAGGATGTGCGACCAGTCCCTATGCGCTCCGCCTGACCTCAGCAATGATGAGGCTTTCAAGCTCCTTGACGGCTTCCTCTTCAGTAATGCCGCTGACGAGCGCCACTTCTCCGGACAGGCGTTCGACTGCCGCAGCGTACAGCTGTCGTTCGCTGTAGCTCTGCTCGGGATTGACCGCGGGCCGATACAGATCGCGCATGACCTCCGCGATAGCGACAATATTGCCCGAATTGATCTTGCTTTCGTATTCTTGAGCAAGTCGGGACCAATTACCCCGCGCTTTGTGCGGCGCCTGCCCCAGGATTCGTCGCATGTGCTCGATCGAAACGGGATCGGACAGTTGACGCATTCCGGCGCTTGCCGCCTTCCTCGTCGGAACGCGTAGCGTCATCTTGCTCTTCGCGAAATAGACGACAAAGAACTCGAGGCAAGCCCCCGCCACCGTCTGTTCCTCAATCGCTACAATTTGGCCGACGCCGTGCGCAGGGTATACGATCAAGTCCGTTGCCCTAAATCCAAAGCGTGTTTCGCCGTCCTGGCCCTCATTCGGTTTATCGGCGGAGGTCACTGATGCTGAATGTGTGTGGTTCGAATAAGAAGATCTGGTTTGATTATCGAAATTCATTTCGCGACAAGCTCCATGGCTTCTGAAATTGGCTGATGCCAATTCCAGCTCTGATCAATCAAGCGTCTGAAACAAAACTGCCGGGCTGGAAATGACATGCTGCCCGATCTGTCCCTAACCAATAAGCCGCGAGCGCGTGCGCCGCCACGAGAATGACGCCTCCAATCTCCATTCCCTTCAATCGCTGTGGCTTCTTGGCAACGTGTTCCCACTCGGCGAAATCAATCGTTTCGTGCCGATGAAACGAACATTTGCCAAACCCAAGAGACAGGACACCGGGAGCAATCGGTGGAACCGGCAGGGATGCACACGTCTCTGCCGCTGCTGGGCCAGATGCACTCATCTCAGGCGACGATCTCTCACGCCTCGATCACTCATTCGTACCGCAGGCGCGATGATCCCGCGACCAATGCGCTATGACAAGCTCGCCGCCAGCTACCTTGCCGTCGTTCAACTCGCATCGATCAGGCTATGGCTGCGCGCTGATGAGGCCGCGTCCTAGTTGAACGCCATGCCGCCGCTCATCGCGATGGTCTGTCCGGTCATGTAGGGATTATTGACCAGCAGCATCACGGCCTGCGCGACCTCCTCGGCGGTGCCGAAACGGCCCATCGGAATGCGGCTGACCAGCTCGCTCTGTCCCTTCATCATGTCGGTCTCGATCAGCGAGGGCGCGACGGCATTGACCGTGATGCCCTCCTTGACGAGGCGTGCGGCATAGCCGCGGGTCATCCCCTCCATCGCCGCCTTGGATGCGTTGTAGTGTGGCCCGATCGAGCCGGCGCCGCGCGCAGCGCCGGAAGAGATGTTGACGATGCGGCCCCATTTCCGGGTGCGCATCATCGGCAGCACCGCCTGAGTGCACAGGAACGCCGATTTGAGATTGACCGTGATGGTGCGGTCGAAATCCTCCTCGGTGAGCTCGTCGATACCCCTGACGATGGCGATCCCGGCATTGTTGACGAGGATGTCGACCGGGCCGAGCCCGGATTTGGCGCGCTCGACCAGCGTGGCGACGGCGGCGGCTTCCGAGACGTCGGCGGCGATCGCGACGGCGCGGCCGCCGGCGGCAATGATGCCCTTCGCCAGCGTCTCCGCCTCGGCCGAGCGCTCGCGATAATTGATGGCGACGGCGGCGCCGGCATCCGCCAGCATCTTGACGATCGCCGCACCAATGCCGCGCGATCCGCCGGTCACCAGCGCCACATGTCCGTGCAGACTGCTTGCTGTCATCAAAGTCACCCTGTTCGACGTATCCGCGCAGGCTCGCAAACGGGAAGGCGCCGCGCAACGCAACTCTGCTCAAATCTGCGTTGAAGGCCGCCGAGCGGCGAAAAACCGGCTTCCCGGGCCGGAATCGGCCTTGCGTCCGGCCCGGGCCGGCGGCAATGGTTGGGACATCACTTCTTGGCCCACCCACGAGAGATCGATGAGCAAACTGATTGTCCGCGCCGGCGAGTTCACCTTTGACGCCCGTTTCGAGGAGCAGCTCGCGCCGAAGACGGTCGCCGCGTTCCGCAAGGCGATGCCGTTCGAGAGCCAGGCGATCCACGTGCGCTGGAGCGGCGAGGGCGTCTGGATGCCGCTCGGCGACCTCGACTTCGGCGTGTCCTACGAGAACCACACCAGCTATCCGGCGCCGGGCCAGATCATCCTCTATCCCGGCGGCATCAGCGAGACCGAGATCCTGCTCGCCTATGGCGGCGTGCATTTCGCCAGCAAGATGGGCCAGCTCGCCGGCAATCATTTCATCACGCTGACCTCGGGGCTGGAGAACCTCACCGCCTTCGGCAAGACCGTGTTGTGGAAGGGCGCGCAGAACATCCGCTTCGAGGAAATCTGATGTGACCGAGGCCCGCTATCCGCGCGATCTCCGCGGCTACGGCCGCAATCCGCCCGATCCGAAATGGCCCGACGCGGCGCGCATCGCCGTGCAATTCGTGGTCAATTTCGAGGAGGGCGGCGAGAACAACATCCTGCACGGTGATCGCGCCTCGGAAGCGTTCCTGTCCGACGTGCTCGGCGCGCAGCCCTGGGTCGGGCAGCGTCACGCCAATATCGAAACGATGTTCGAATATGGCTCGCGCGCCGGCTTCTGGCGGCTGTGGCGGATATTCACCGAGCGGAAGCTGCCGGCCACGGTGTTCGGCGTCGCGACGGCGCTGAAACGCAATCCGGACGTCGTCGCCGCGATGCAGGAGGCGGGCTGGGACATCGCCAGCCACAGCCTGCGCTGGGTCGAGCACAAGGACATGTCGGAGGACGAGGAGCGCGAGGAGATCGCCCGCGCCATTGCCGTGCACACCGAGGCGACAGGCGCGCGGCCGCTCGGCTGGTACACCGGCCGCTCCTCGATCAACACGATGCGGCTTTTGATGGAGGCGGGTGGCCTCCGTTATCTCTGCGACTCCTATGCCGACGATTTGCCGTACTGGATCAAGGCGCCAGGCACCGAGCCGCATCTCGTGATCCCCTATACGCTCGATGCCAACGACATGCGCTTCATCAACGCGCAGGGCTTCGGCGGCGGCGAGGAGTTCTACACTTACCTGAAAGACAGTTTCGACGTGCTCTATGCCGAGGGCGCGACCTCACCGAAGATGATGTCGATCGGCCTGCATTGCCGTGTCGTCGGGCGTCCCGGCCGCGCCGCCGCGCTGATGCGCTTTCTCGACTACATCCAGAAGCACGAGTATGTCTGGGTGCCGACCCGGCTTGCGATCGCCGAGCATTGGCACGCCAATCTGAAGCATCTCGCGGAACACGCGTTCGAGATCGGGTAGGTTTGCCCCGATGTGACGCGGAGCGCAGCCAGCTTCGTCATTGCAATGGCGGGATCTTGCCGGATCGCGCGCCACAAACTCCGGTGTCGTCCCTGCCTAGTGCGCAATTGCGCACGGGAGCAGGGACCCATACGCCGCGGCGGATGTTGTGAACGGGATTCGTCGTTCCAGCGCTGCGCAACAATCAGCATTCGTGGTTATGGGTCCCTGCTTTCGCAGGGACGACATCTTTGTGAGGCCAGAGCTGTTCGCCATTGCGAGATCCCGCGTACGCGGAACAATGGATTGCTTCGCTTGACGCGGATGGTCAATGGCCTGCCATGTGCCGGCCGATCTCGGTGAGGTCGGCCTCGCTGGCGCGGGCCTCATGCACGAACGCGCCGTGGAACATCACGACCAGCCGATCCGACAGCTCCAGGAGCTCATCGAGATCCTCACTGACCAACAGCACCGCTGCGCCGCGATTGCGGGCGGCCATGATCTCGGCGTGGATTTGCGCCACTGCCGCGAAGTCGAGTCCGAAGCAGGGGTTGGCGGCGATCAGCACCTCGACATCGCCCGAAAGCTCGCGCGCCAGCACCGCGCGCTGCACATTGCCGCCCGACAGCGCCGCGATCGGCGTCTCCGGCGTGCGGGTCTTGATCTTGTAGCGGTTGATCTTGCGCTCGGCGTCGTTGCGGAAGGCGGCGCGGTTCAGCCACCAGCCGCCGCGCGCGAACGGGGCGCGATCGAACTCGCGGAATGCGATGTTGTCGGCGACGCTCATGCCGCCGACGCAGGCATTCTTCAGCGGCTCTTCCGGCAACAGCGACATCCTGTGGCGGCGCATCTCCGCGCGGCTCGCCGCATAGGTCTCGCCCTGGACGCGGATGGTGCCGCTCTCGGCCTCGCGCTGGCCGGCCAACACCTCCACGAGCTGGCGCTGGCCGTTGCCGGAGACGCCGGCGATGCCGACAATCTCGCCGCTCTTCACGGTCAGCGACACGCCGTGCACGGCGATCGCGCCGGCATCGTCAAGCGCGGTGAGCCCGTCGAGCTCGAGCCGGGCCGCGCCGGTCTCGCCGGTGCGCGGCGGTTGCACCGTCAGCTGCTCGGCGCCGATCATGGTGCGGGCCATCTCATCCGGCGTCAGCTCGGCAACCCGGCCGGTGCCGGCAAGCTTGCCGCGGCGCAGGATGGTCACCTCGTCGGCAAAGGCCATCACCTCGCGGAACTTGTGCGTGATCATCAGGATGGTGAGTTCGCCCGCGACCACCATCGCGCGCAGCATGCCGAGCACCTCGTCGGCTTCGCCCGGTGTCAGCACCGAGGTCGGCTCGTCCAGGATCAGGAAGCGCCGCTTCAGATACAGCTGCTTGAGGATCTCGCATTTCTGCCGCTCGCCGGCGGAGATGTCGGATACTTTTGCGTCGAGCGGCACCTTGAACGGCATCCGCACCAGGAAGGCCTCGAGCTCCTTCTTCTCCTCGCGCCAGTCGACCACGGCAGGAACGTCGTCGCGCGCCAGCACCAAATTCTCGGCAACCGTCATCGCTGGCACCAGCGTGAAATGCTGGTAGACCATGCCGAGCCCGAGCGCATGCGCGTCCTTCGGATTGGCAATGGCCTGCTGGCGGCCGCCGACCAGGATGTCGCCTTCGGTGGCGTGGTAATAGCCCATAATGCATTTCACGAGCGTGCTCTTGCCCGCGCCGTTCTCGCCGAGCAGCGCGTGGAACGAGCCGGGACGCACCTTGAGCTCGACATTGTCGAGCGCTGTGAAATCGCCGAACCGCATCGTCATGGCGATGGCATCGACGCCGAACGCGCCTGATGGTGCGGGCGGCTCGCCGATGATCACGACAGCGCCCCGATCAGGTCGGCGGATCTGGTCACCGCGCCGAACACACCGCCCTGCATCTTGATCATCTTCAGCGCGTGGTCGTGGTTGCTCCGGTCGGTCGCGCCGCAACAGTCCTCGACCAACACGCACTCGAAGCCGCGGTCGTTGGCCTCGCGCATGGTGGTGTGGACGCAGACGTCGGTGGTGATGCCGGTCAGCACGATGTTCTCGATGCCGCGCAGCCGCAGCATCAGCTCGAGGTCGGTAGCGCAGAACGAGCCTTTTCCGGGCTTGTCGATAATTGGCTCGCCCGGCAGCGGCGCGAGGTCGGGAATGATCTCCCAGCCGGGTTCGCCGCGCACCAGGATGCGGCCGCAGGGGCCGGGGTCGCCGATGCCGGCGCCGATCTGGCGCGAGCGCCAGCGCTTGTTGGCGGGCAGGTCGGTCAGATCAGGCCGGTGCCCCTCGCGCGTATGGATGATGTGAAAGCCCTGCGCGCGCATCACCGCGAGCAGCTTCCTGATCGGCTCGATCGGCGCCCGCGTCAGCGACAGGTCGTAGCCCATCTTGTCGACATAGCCGCCGACGCCGCAGAAATCGGTCTGCATGTCGATGATGATGAGCGCGGTATTCTCTGGCCGCAGATCGCCATTGTAGGGCCAAGCGTAGGGCTCGGACTTGATGAAGCGCTCGGGCATGAAATGATCTTTCGAGATGCTATCGGGTGATGGACAATTCGGCGGGCGCGCCGGTCAGCGTGCGCTTCGGCGAGCAGGTGATGATCATGATCGCCAGCGTCAGGATGTAGGGCGCGGCGTTGAACAAATGATAGCCGGAGGTGATGCCGACCGATTGCAGCGCGGGCCCGAGCGCGGCCGCGCCGCCGAAGGCGAGCGACGCCCACAGGCACAGCATCGGGTCCCAGCGCGCGAAGATCACCAGTGCCACCGCGGTGATGCCCTGTCCCGAGGAAAGGCCTTCGTTCCAGCTGCCCGGATAGAACAGCGACAGGAACGAGCCGCCGATGCCGGCGAGGAAGCCGCCGACCATGGTGGCGCGCAACCTGATCAGCAGCACCGAATGGCCCATCGCGCGTGCCGCATCCGCGCTCTCGCCGGCGGTGCGGATCAAGAGGCCCCAGCGCGTGGTCCTGAAGGCCCAGTAGAGCAGCGGCGCGATCGCGACGCCGATCAGGAACAGCACGTTGATGCGCAGCGCCGCGCGCACCTGCGGCACGTCGCTCCACCAGCCGAAATCGATCGCCGGCAGCCGGGCCGCGGTCGGCTCGATCAGCGGCTTGCCGAGGAAGAACGCCAAACCAGTGCCGAGCAGCATCAGCGCGATGCCGACCGCGATGTCGTTGACCCGCGGCAGCGAGCAGATCCCGGCATGCAGCGCGCCGAACAGGGCGCCGGTGATGCCGGCCGCAAGCACCCCGAGCCACGGCGAGCCCGACAGATAGGAGATGCCGTAGGCGCTCATTGCGCCCATCACCAGCGTGCCCTCGAGGCCGAGATTGATGCGGCCACTTCGCTCGGTGATGCACTCGCCGAGGCTGACGAACAGGAACGGCGTCGAGACGCGGATGGCGCCGCCGAACACGGCCAGCGGAACGGTCCAGAGCCCGAGCGATGCGTCCGCCATGTCAGGACTTTCCCTTCAGGAATCCGATCCGTCCATAGAGCGCGTCGCTGGCCAGCACGAACACGAAGATGATGCCTTGCAGCACCAGCACGGAGGCGTCGGGCAGGCCGAGCCGCCGCTGCAACAGGCCGCCGGAAGCCGAGATGCCGCCGAGCAGGATCGCCACCGGAATGATCGCGAGCGGATTCTGCCGCGCCAGGAACGCGACCAGGATGCCGGTGAAGCCGTAACCGGCGGCGAGGTTGGCGTTGGTGCGGCCCTGCACCGCCGCGACCTCGATCATGCCGGCTAGCCCGGCGCAACTGCCGGCGAGGAAGCAGACGGTCAGGATCAGCTTGCCGACGCTGAGGCCGACGATCTTGGCGGCGCGGATGTTGCCGCCGGCAACGCGCGCCGCGAAGCCGAAGGTGGTGTGATAGATCAGGATGTAGGCGGCAACGGCCGCGACGAGGCCGAACACCAGGCCCCAATGCACGTCGGTGCCGGGAATGGTGCCGATCATGTTGGCGGCGCCGATCTCGCGCGTCGACGGCTTGTTCAGGCTCGCCGGATCGCGCATCGGGCCCTCGACCAGATGGTTCAGAATCGCAAGCGCGATATAGACCAGCAGCAGGCTCGAGATCGTCTCGTTGACCCCGCGATATTGCCGCAGGCCGCCCGACAGCGTGATCCAGAGGCCGCCGCCGATCATGCCCGCGATCACCATCGCGAGCTGCACCACGATCGGCGCCGCGCCTTGCAGCGCCAGCGCGGCCGCGGTCGCCGACAGCGCGCCGATCAGCAGCGCGCCTTCGCCGCCGATGATCACCATGCCGAGCTGCGCCGGCAGCGCCGTGCACAGCGCGGTCAGGATCAGCGGTGCGGCGCGGGTCAGCGTGTTCTGCCAGGAGAAGGCGGTGCCGAACGCGCCGTAATACATGTAGAAATACAGATCGAGCGGGTTCTTGCCGTACAGCGCGACAAAACCGCCGAACACCGCGAGCGCGCCGACCAGCGCCGCGGCCGGGATCAGGATGTATTCGATGCTCGCGCCGTGGCGCTGGAGGAATCCGGGATCGGCGGCCGGAGCGATGCCGGCCGCCTCCACCGATTCCGCCGTCTCGGTCGTCACGCGGTGGCTCCGATCACGCCCTCGACGAGATAGTCCATCTTCTCGAGCTCGGGATCCTGCTGGCCGCGATCGGTGCCGGAAGCGATCACCGTCTTGCCCTTGTTGTCGACGAGCGGGCCCTTGAAGATCGCGTACTCGCCGGTCATGAACTTGGCCTTGACGTCGTCGGCATGCTTGCGCGCCTCGGCCGAGACCATTTCGCCGTAGGGCGACACCTTGACGATCTCTTCCTTGAGGCCGCCGCGATAGAAGTTCGGGATCGCTTCGCCCGCGGTGATCATCTTGACGAATTTCGGGTAGAGCGCCTCCCAATTCCACTCGGCGCCGGTGAGATAGGCCTTCGGCGCCAGCGGCGACTGGTTGACGTGATAGCCGCAGACGAAAGCGCCGCGGCGCGCGGCGTTCTCGACCATCGTCTTCGGTCCGTCGACATGGCAGGTCAGCACGTCGACGCCCTGGTCGATCAGGCTGTTGGTCGCCTCGGCCTCCTTGACCGGCATCGACCAGTCGCCGGTGAAGATCACCTGCGTGGTCGCCTTCGGATTGGCGAGCCGGGCGCCGAGCGTGAATGCGTTGATGTTGCGCAGCACCTGCGGGATCGGCTTGGCGGCGACGAAGCCGAGCTTGCCGCTCTTGGTCGAATAGCCGGCGACGATGCCGGAGATGTACTGCGCCTCGTCGATATAGCCGAAATAGCTGCCCGCGTTCTTCGGGTCCTTGTCGGACCACAGCCCGCCGCAATGCTCGAAATGCAGTTTTGGAAACTTGCCCGCCATCTTGAGGACGTGCGGGTTGTAGTAACCGAACGAGGTCGGGAACATGAGCGTGGCGCCGTCGAGATTGATCATGGACTCGATGGTCTTCTCGACTGCATCGGTCTCCGGCACCTTTTCTTCCTCGACGACCTTGATGCCGGGAAGCTTCTTCACCGCCGCGGCTCCTTGCGCGTGGGCCTGGTTGTAGCCGTAGTCGTCGCGCGACCCGACATAGATGAAGCCGATCGTGGTTTCGGCTGCGGCCGCGCCACGAATGCCGAGCGTGCTGCCGAGCGCCAGTGCGGCGCTCCCCTGCAATAAATGCCTTCTTGAAATCCTGCCAAAATCCATCGCCTGCTCCCTCCGGCGGGTCCGGCCCGCCTGTCCTTGTCGCAGCCGCCCGACGGCGGAGCTTGAGGGAAGTGTCGCAAGCTTCATGCCAGAGCATGTTTGGCGGTCATTCCTCCGTAAGCGGTTGAATGCACGTAGGAATGGTGATCAGGTCCAGAAGTCTCGGAAGCTGATCCAGATCGATTTGCCTATTTTATGAGCGATCGATCGCTGTTGTATGCAATGCCGTTAAGCAGTCGCTAACCGCTGGACAGCCCGTGCACGCCCGGTCGGGACCTGCGCGCGACGCGCCATTTGCCGGCTGGTCAATCGGATCGGGCCTGCTACGAGTGAAGCGGGCTCCGGCGGCCGCGTTGGACTGATGGGAAACAGCATGAGCGAGACAAAACCGTCCTCGAAACCGTCTTCGCTTGGCGAAGAGATCGTGGCGCGGATCGATCAGCTCGCGACGATCTCCGAGACGCCGGAGCATCTGGCGCGAGTCTTCCTCACCGACGAGCACCGCAAGGCGGCCGATCTCATCCTGTCCTGGATGCGCGAGGCTGGCATGAGCGCGCATCTCGATGCCATCGGCAATGTCTGCGGCCGCTATGAGGGCGAGCGGCCGGGCCTGCCGGCGCTGATGCTCGGCTCGCATTACGACACCGTGCGCGACGCCGGCCGATGGGACGGCCCGCTTGGCGTCATCACCGCAATCGCCTGCGTCGCCGATCTGAACCGGCGCGGCAGGCGGCTGCCGTTCGCGATCGAGATCGTGGGCTTTGCTGACGAGGAGGGCGTGCGCTTCGCCTCGACCCTGCTCGGCAGCCGCGCGGTCGCCGGCACCTTCGACGAGAGCGTGCTCAACACGCGCGACCGCGCCGGCACGTCGATGCGCGATGCGCTGATCCAGTTCGGCCTCGAGCCCGATCATATCGGCAAGGCAGCGCGCCCCCGCCGCGAGCTGCTCGCCTATGTCGAGCTGCACATCGAGCAGGGCCCCGTGCTTGAGGAGAAGGCGCTGCCGGTCGGCGTCGTCACCGCGATTTCGGGTGCGACCCGGCTGGCCGCCAGTCTCACCGGCGTCGCCGGCCACGCCGGCACGGTGCCGATGAAGCTGCGGCGCGATGCGCTGGCGGGCGCTGCCGAATGCATCGTTGCGATCGAACAGTTTTGCCAGTCCGACGAACAAGGCCTCGTCGGCACCGTCGGCTATGTCAACGCGATGCCCGGCGCCACCAATGTGATCCCGGGCAAGGTGTCCTTCACCATGGACATCCGCTCGCAGAACGACATGCATCGCAAGCGCGCCGTCGCCGACATCGTGCGGCAGATCGAGGCGATCGCAAAACGCCGCGAGCTCGCCTTGCAGATCGACGTCACCCACGAGAACCGCAGCGTGCCCTGCGCGCCGTGGCTCAAGACGCAGATCGCCGAGGCCGTTGCGGCCGAGGGCCATGCCGCGTTCGAGCTGCCGAGCGGGGCGGGGCATGACGGCATGGCGATGGTCGATGTCGCCGATATCGGCATGATCTTCGTGCGCTGCCGCGGCGGGATCAGCCACAATCCGGCCGAGCATGTCGAGCTCGCCGATGCCGACACCGGCGCGCGGGTGCTGCTGCGCTTCGTCGAGAATTTTCGTCCGCACGGTGTCGTGAATAGCTGAAGCTGCCGCGCCCGCGTTGCGCAGCGAGTAGATCGAGAGTCCTTCGCAACTCCAACACCGTCACCCTGAGGAGCCGCGAAGCGGCGTCTCGAAGGGCGACGGCCCAACTGTGGCCGTGCGTCCTTCGAGGCTCGCTCCGCTCGCACCTCAGGACGACGGTCCAAATGGCGTTCGCAGGGGCGAGAGTCTCTTGGCGGAAATGGGCTCGAAATATCGAGGACCTCTTGCTGTCCACGTTGCGTCAGCACGCCGCAGGCACCGGTCCGGGGGCCGCTGCCGGCCCCGCCCCGTGCCGAATCCGCACAGATCAGACCACCGTTTCCGGCTCAGCTGGGCTATTTGCGGGCCGGGCGCGAAGCGCTAGACTTGGTACAACGGGGGGTAGTGGACATGAGGTCGTCCGTCGTCCAGGACGTTCAGTTCCCAAAGCAACCGGCGCTGCAGCTGATCTACGACACTGCGCCGATCGGTCTCGCCTACCTCTCTCCCGATTGCCGTTACCTTCAGATCAACCAGCGTCTCACCGAGATCTGCGGCATTTCGGTCGAAGGCCACCTCGGGCGTACGGTGCACGATTGCGTGCCCGCGCTGGCTTCGGCGGTCGAAGGTATCGTCCGGTCGATCATGGAGACCGGAGAGCCCGTCACCGACGTGGAGGTTTACGGCCAGCGCCCCGGCCACAATGACGAGCGATGCTGGATCACGCATTGGCATCCGCAGCGCGAACCGAACGGGAGCATCGTCGGCGTCAACGTTGCGGCCGAAGAGATCACCGATCGCAAGCGGAGCGAACGCGAGATCCGCGCCGCCCGTGACGCAGCCGAGAAGGCCTTGCACCATCTGCAGGAGACCCAGGCGTCGCTGATCGAGGCGGAAAAGCTCGCGGCGCTGGGCCGGCTGGTGGCCGGCGTCGCGCACGAGATCAACAGTCCGGTCGGCACCAGTCTCACCGTCGCGTCAGTGCTGGAGCAGAAATGCGCCGACTTCGCTGCCGAGGCTGCGCGCGGCAAGCTGAAGCGGTCCAGCCTGAGCGATTTCATCGAGGTCGTCGAAAGCGCCTCGTCGCTGCTTGTCGGCAACCTCAAGCGCGCGGCGGATCTGGTGCAATCGTTCAAGCAGGTGGCCGTCGATCGCAGCTATTTCGACCGCAGCCAGTTCGATCTCGCCGCGGTGACCGAGCAGGTTCTCTCGAACCTCCGTCCGGCCTTGCCGAAGAACAACCTCGCGCTCGAGGTCGATTGCCCGCCCGGTCTTGCCATGAACAGCTATCCCGGCCCCTACGGCCAGGTGTTGACCAACCTGTTCGTCAATTCGGTGGCGCACGCGTTTCCGGATGGCAAGGGCGGCGTGATCACGATCCGGCTGGGCGCGTCAGGCGCGGACCAGGTCGAGATCCTGTTCGCCGACAACGGTTGCGGGATGGACGACGACGTGCTGCGGCAGGCCTTCGATCCCTTCTTCACCACGCGCCGCGACATCGGCCGCATCGGGCTCGGTCTCCACATCGTTCATAACATCGTCACGAACCGGCTGGGCGGAGAGCTCCATCTCGACAGTGCCCCGGGCATGGGGACACGCATGCGGATCACCCTGCCACGCGTGGCGCCCCAGCGCGTGACCGATGGTTGATGGCTGAAGGGGACGCCGAGAAGGAAATGCTCCCCGGCTTTCAGACTGGAAAAAGTCCTTCCAAGTAACCGCCGCAAAAGGCATTCCACTACCCTTGCTTCCGCCCCCGTCGTCGCGACATTCTCCTGACATTCCTGATGGTCACGACGATGAGCCAATCCGCATTCGATCCCTTCGGCGAGCCGGTCCCCGCGGTCGATCCTTCGATCGCTAGCGAGGGCGTGTCGAAATGGCTGAAGACTGCGGGCACCAGCGTGTTCTGGGTGCTGGTGGTCGGCATCGTGCTGGCACGGGCCGTCTATTTCGAGCCCGGTGTGTTCAGCTTCGAGCATGCCGTTGCCTGGGCGCAGGGTCTGTTCGCCGCGCTCTAGCCGCAGGCCCGCGCGACGCCCTCTTCGCCGTTTGCGCTTCCCGAATGATCCCCTCGAACGCCACCGCCGCCGGCACGTCCAGCCGGCCGGGCGATTTCAGTTGCCAGAGCGTGCGCTCGATGTGGACGCCCTTGATCGGGATCACCTTCAGCTTTCCGAGCTTCACCTGATCGTCGATCGTCGCGATCGACACGATGGCGACGCCGACGCCTGATGCCACCGCCTGCTTGATCGCCTCGGTGCTGCCGATCTCGAGCGTCCGCTGCGGCTCGACGTGGTGGGCGGCCAGCGCCTGCGCGACCACCTCGCGCGTGCCTGAGCCGGGTTCCCGCACGATCAGGATTTCGTCATTCAGCGACCGGATGTCGATCGGCCCCTGGACCGCTGCGAAGCGATGATCCGGACCCGCAATCAGCGCCATCACGTCGGTACGCCAGGCTTCGCTGACCAAATTCTCGTCCTCGACCGGCCCCTCGACCAGCGCGATCTCGATCTCGTGTCCCAGCATCAGCGCGGCGATATCGCTGGTGTTGGCGCTCACGACGTGCAGATCGATGCCGGGAAAGGCGCGGTGGAACACGCCGAGATATTCCGGGATCATGTAGGTCGCGATCGTGGTGCTGGCGCCGATCCGCAGCGAGCCGCTGTCGAGGTTGCGCAGCGCCTGCAATTCGTCCTCGGCGGCGCGTTCGGCCGCAAACAGCGTCTCGGCATGCCGCGCCAGCGCCGCACCCTCCCGGGTCGGCCGCACCCCCTTCGGCGTGCGGTCGAGCAGCCGGCAGCCGACCTGCAGCTCGAAATCCCGCACGCCCTTCGAGATCGCCGGCTGGCTGATGTGCAGGAGGTCGGCGGCGCGGGAGAAACTTCCGGTTCTCGCCACGGCCGCGAACAGGCGGAGCAGATGCAGGTTGAGGGACATAACTTCTCTCTATCGGGGCAGTCCGAAAATATATTAGCCAAGAGGTGTGCCATGGCGCATAAAATCTTCTCCGAAAAGAGGATTTTGTGCCGGAACAAGAACAAGACCAGGGGCAGAAGCAGGGGGCGCTGAGGCGCATATTCCAGCTCATTCCGGGGATTCTGCTCTGCGGGGTCGTCACGGTCATCTCGCTCGGCATCCAGGCCGCCGAGGAGCGCGTTTTCGACCATCCCTATATCGAGGCGCTCGTCGTCGCGATCCTGCTCGGCATGGCGGTGCGCACCGCCTGGGAGCCGTCGGCGCGCTGGCGCTCGGGCATTGCCTTCAGCGCCAAGCAGCTGCTCGAGGTCGCGGTGATGCTGCTCGGCGCCTCCATCAGCTTTGCCGCGATCGTGGCATCGGGCGGGCTGCTGATCGGCGCCATCGCCGTGACCGTCGTGATCATGCTGGCGGTGAGCTATGGCCTCAGCCGGATGCTCGGCCTCAAGACCAAGCTCGCGATCCTGATCGCCTGCGGCAACTCGATCTGCGGCAACTCGGCGATCGCGGCGGTGGCGCCGGTAATCGAGGCCGATGGCGACGACATCGCCTCGTCGATCTCGTTCACCGCCATTCTCGGTGTGCTGATGGTGCTCGGCCTGCCGCTCCTGATTCCGCTGCTCAAGCTGACGGCGACGCAATACGGCATCCTCGCCGGCCTCACGGTCTATGCCGTGCCGCAGGTGCTGGCAGCGACCGTGCCGGCCGGCATCGTCTCGACCCAGATCGGCACGCTGGTCAAGCTGGTGCGGGTGTTGATGCTGGGCCCGATCGTGATCGGCCTCTCGCTGCTGGTGGCGCGGCGGCGCAAGGCCGGCGCCGCCAGGGAGGGCACTTCAAAGACCGCCTCGATCAGCCCGTTCAAGCTGGTGCCCTGGTTCATCATCGGCTTCCTGGTGCTGGCCGCGATGCGCTCGTTCCAGCTCGTGCCTGACATCGCGATCGCGCCGGTGACCAAGACGGCGGCGATCCTCACCGTCGTCTCGATGGCAGCGCTTGGGCTCGGGGTCGATGTGCGGGTGCTCTCGACCGTCGGCGGCCGGGTGACGGCCGCCGTCACGCTGTCGCTGATGCTGCTCCTGGGCTTGAGCATCGGCCTCGTGCACTTCTTCAGGTAGAGCATGATCCGGAAAAGTGTGGAGCGGTTTTCCGGAGAGATCATGCTCACATCAAAGGGCCGGCTACTCGGCGGCCTTCGCGGTCTTGCCGAACATCCGTGTCGGTGCGGGAAAGCCGCAGGACGTGCCGTCGGTAATCTTGACCTGATCTTCCCAGGGCAGGCGGAAGCGGCCGGACACCATGTCCTGCATGAACGTGTAGGGGCAATCCATCGCGCCGCCCTTCACCGCGACATAGCCGCGGTGCCAGAGCTGATAGATGTTGTTCTCGACGCCCCAGTTGATCCGCGCCTCGCGCACGAGGTCGGGCCGCACCTCGGCGGTGATGATCTCGTCGGCCCGCCCCGTGGTGCCGTGCGCGATGATGCTGCCGTCGAAATTGACGATCATGCCTTCGCCCATCGAGTCGAACGACCCGTCCGAGCCGCACATGCAGACATTGGCCGTGACCATCAGGTTCTGGAACGCGTTGGCCTGGTTGGTGAAGCGCCAGCTGTCGCGGATCGGCGCGGTGTAGCCTGCGGTGCGGATCATGATCTCCGCGCCCTTGTAGGCGCATTCCCGCGCCATCTCCGGGAACATGCCGTCATGGCAGATGATCAGCGCAATCTTGGCGCCCTTCGGTCCGTCGATCACGGGAATGCCGATATTGCCCGGCTCCCACGGCTCGACCGGAATCCAGGGATGGAATTTGCGGTAGTAGAGCTTGATATCGCCGTGATCGTCGATGATCAGCCCTGAATTATAGGGGTTGCCGTGCGGGTTGAACTCCATGATGGAGAAGCAGCCCCAGATCTTGTTCTCGATGCAGGCCCGCTTGAAAGCCGCGACTTCAGGCCCGTCGAGCCGGCACATGATCTCCGGATTGGTATCCATCGAGAGGCCGTGCAGCGAGTATTCGGGGAACACGACGAGGTCCATGGTTCCGAGGTTGCGCCGCGCCTTGCCGACCATCCAGACGATGCGCTCCGTCTGCCGTGCCAGGTCGGACCTTGTCGCAACCACAGGCAACTGCAGCTGCACCAGTCCGATCACCACGCCGTTGGGTGACTTGTTGAGACCGCCAAGTCCATTCATGCCTGTCCTCCCGCCTGTTTGAAATGGGCTGTCATTTCGCGAACGATGATCTTCGTTCGGTCGGGCTCCCAGCTAGCAACGATCATGCCAGCAAGATCGCAGAATGCGCAAATGCAGGCGTACGGTCACATGCTGATCGGGATCGCCGCGATGCGCCGCATCATTGCGCAATGGCACGCGGTTTGCTTAATCAAATGCTGGTTTCCTCGCATTCGGGGCGTGCGTCATGGCGAATTCAAGCGGGACGATCGCGGCGGAGCCGGCGCCGATCACGCTCGACTGGAGCAGGACCGCGCTCGTCATCATCGACATGCAGCGCGATTTCATGGAGCGAGGGGGCTTCGGCGAGACGCTCGGCAATGACGTCAGCCAGCTTGCCCGCGCGGTGAAGCCGATTGCCGCAGTGCTCGCGGCCGTGCGCGACGCCGGGCTGCTCGTGGTCCATACCCGGGAGGGCCATCTGCCCGATCTCTCCGACGCGCCGCCTGCGAAGGTCGAGCGCGGCGCGCCGTCGCTTCGGATCGGCGATCCCGGACCGATGGGGCGGATCCTGATCCGCGGCGAGGCGGGGCACGACATCATTCCCGAGCTCTATCCGCAGGGCAGCGAGATCGTGATCGACAAGCCCGGCAAGGGCGCGTTCTACGCCACCGAATTCGGCGACATTCTGCAGAAATACGGCATCGAGAATCTCCTGGTCTGCGGCGTCACCACCGAGGTCTGCGTCAACACCACGGTGCGCGAGGCCAACGACCGCGGCTACCGCTGCGTCGTGATATCAGACGGCTGCGCGTCGTACTTCCCGGAATTCCACGAGATGGGCCTGAAGATGATCAAGGCCCAGGGCGGCATCTTCGGCTGGGTCACCGATTCAGCCGCGGTGCTGGAGGCGCTCGCTGGCTAGAGGGGCGAGGGGACGCGTCAGGGATATCGCCTTTGTGACCCTAAGCGGACTCTGGCGAGCACAACAAGCTTGACGCTATGGCCGTGCATCGCGTTTATCCTCCACATGAGCACGATCAAAGCAGTCTGCGTCTATTGCGGCTCCTCGCCCGGTCGCGACGTTGCCTACGTCGAGGCAGGCGAACGATTGGGACACGCTCTTGCAGCATCGGGATTGACGCTGATCTACGGCGGCGGAACCCATGGTGTGATGGGCGCGGTCGCTCGCGGCACACTGAACAACGGCGGCAAGGTCGGCGCGATCATTCCGAGATTTCTCACAAACTGGGAAACGACGACTGATGCGCTCAAGATGTTCGAAGACTTGACGATCACAGACACCATGCACGAACGCAAACACAGAATGTTCGAGCGTTCTGATGCCTTCGTGGCACTTCCGGGTGGCATCGGCACCGTCGAGGAAATCGTGGAAATCATGACTTGGGCCCAGCTTGGGCAGCACCGTAAGCCGATGGTCCTGGTGAACATCAAAGATTTTTGGGCGCCGATGATGGCAATGCTGGACCACATACGCAGCGCAGGTTTCCTTCATAGAGACCACCTGCTTCAACCCATTGTCGTTGATCGTGCCGAGGACGTAATCCCCGCGATTGTCGCGGCCGCTGCTAAAGAGAGCGCGTCCGAAGTCGGTGGTTCGTCGATCATCGACAAGATGTAGATTTCGGTGTCCTCAGACGTAATGGGGCCGGGTGCCGTCGGCTTCTGCTATTGGCCTCAGCCGACATGACCGAGCGCGCGTCGTTTGTCCGCTTCTGACGGTAATGCAGGCGTCATTCGGCGGGCGGATTTACGAGTACGCGCTCTAGCCGCCCTTCACCGCGCCCGCGGTGAGCCCCGCCACGATCTGCCGCTGCGCCATCACGGTGAGCAGCAGCACCGGCGCCGTCACGATCAATGCGGCGGCGGCGAGCGGGCCCCAGCTCAGCTGATCGAACGAGATCATGTTGTAGACCGCGACCGGCAGCGTGCGGGTTTCGCGCCCGGCCAGCACGATGCCGAACACGAAGTTGTTCCAGGAGAAGATCACCGCGAGGATGAAGGCGACCGCGAGCCCCGGCTTGGCGATCGGCAGCGCGACATGGCGGAACACCTGCCAGCGCGTCGCGCCGTCGATCAGCGCGGCTTCCTCCAGTTCCAGCGGCGTGGTCTCGAAATAGCCGATCATGATCCAGATCACGATCGGCACCGTGACGACGAGGTGGATGATGATCTGTGGCACCAGCGTGCCGAGCAGGCCGAGCCACTGGAACAGCAGGAACAGCGGGATCAGATACGACAGGCCGGGCGTGATGCGCGCGATCAGGATCACGATCGCCGACTTATGCGCGGCCATCCGCGCGATGCCGTAGCCCGCGGGCACGCCGACCAGCATCGCAAGTCCCGTGGCGCAGCCGGTGACCACAAGGCTGTTGCTGAAATAGGTCAGGAAGCGGTTGGAGGCGAACACGTCGGCATAGTTCTTCCAGGCGATATGCTCTGGAAAGAACACCGGTGGATAGGAAGCGTTGTCGATCTCGAATTTGAGCGACAGCGAGGCCATCCAGAGGAAGAACAGGATCGCCGGCGAGACGATGACGAACACCGACAGCCAAAGCCCGATCCGCCCGAGAATCTGACGCAAAGCTATCTGACGCGGGTTCATGCCTCGCCCCCGAGTTCAGATGTCCACAGCAGGCGCTTGCGCAAGTAAAGCAGCAGTGCCGCCAGCGCCACGATCAGGAGGAAGAACACCACCGCAATCGCCGATCCGTAGCCGAGGTCGTAATAGACGAAGGCGACGCTGTAGAGATAGACGTTGATGGTCTCCGACGCCGAACCCGGTCCTCCTTGCGTGATCGCGAAGATGATGTCGAAGCTCTTCACCGCGTCGATCATGCGGATCATGCCGGCGATGAACAGAAACGGCATGATCAAGGGCAACGTGATGAAGCGGAACACCTGCCAGAAATTGGCGCCGTCGATCTGCGCGCTTTCATAGGGTTCGGTCGGGATCGCAGCGAGGCCGCCGAGCACGATCAGCATCACCAGCGGCGTCCATTGCCAGGTCTCGACCAGCACCAGCGAGGGGATCACCGTCGCGGGGTTGAACACCCAGAGCTGCGGCGGCAGGCCGACCAGCGACAGCAGATAGTTGAGCACGCCAAGCTGCGGGTGGAACATCATGGTCCACACCAGCGCGATCGCCACCGGGGTCGCCATCATCGGCATGATGAAGATGCCGCGCAGGAAACCGCGCGCGGCGAACTTCTGATGGAATACCACCGCCGCCAGCGTGCCGAACACCAGCGGCAGTACGACCGACAGCGCCGTGTAGGACAGCGTGTGCCCGACCGCCTCGACGAAGCGCGGATCGGTCGGCAGCCGCAGATAGTTGGCGAGCCCGACGAAGACGGTCGGCGAGCCGACCTTCCATTCCTGCAGGCTCATCCAGATCGTGAACACCCACGGAAAGATGATCACCGCCAGCACCACGACCAGCGCCGGGATCACGAACGGCCAATAGGACGGCGGACGCCATTCACGCGCCGGCGCAACGCTCTCGGTCGTTGCCGCCGGCTCAGTCTGTGTTACGACGCTCACGCTTTTTCGCTACGCTCCAGGATGGGGCGGAATTGCTCGTGCGCCTTCTTCAGCTCGGTGGCGGGATCGGCGCCCGACAGCGTCGCGGTCAGCGCCGCGCCGACGATGTCGCGGAATTCGGCGACCGGGATGATGACGGGCAGGCCGAGCTTCGAGATCTTGGCGGAATCAACCACCGACTGCAGCCATTCCTTGGTCTTCACCCCCTTGGCGACTTCGGCATCGTCGACGATGGAGTTGCGGAACGGCACGCCGCCGCCGGCCTGCAGCAGGCGCGCGCCCTGGCCGCGCGAGACCACCCATTGGCAGAGCAAATAGGCGGCTTCCTTGTTCTTGCTCGCCGCGGCGATGCCGACGCCGTCGCCATAGGTCGAGGAGAACTTGCCCTTGGGACCGGCGGGCACCAGCGTGTAGCCGACCTTGCCGACGACGCGCGAGGCGGCGGGATCTTCCAGCGGCGGCGCCCAGCCGTCGGCGTCGATCCACATCGCCGACCGGCCTTGCGTGAAGGACGCCATCGACTCCATCCAGTTGAAGCCGGCGACGCCGGGAGGCGCGCATTTCGTCAGCAGCCGCTGATAGAGCTTGGTGGCTTCGATCGCCTCGGGGCCGTCGGTCAGGATGTTGCCCTTGGCATCGAGGAATTCGCCGCCATAGTTCAGATAGAAGTTGGTCCACATCGCCATGTTGGCGTTGCGCAGGCCGCGGCCGACGAAGCCGTAGATGCCTTCCTTCGGATCGGTCAGCTTCTCGGCCGCGATTGCCATCTCCTCGAGCGTCTTCGGGACCTCGACGCCCTTCTTCTGGAACAGCTCCTTGTTGTAGTAGAGGATGAAATAGTCGACCGACCATGGCAGCGACAGCATCTGGCCCTTGTCGTTGCGCGCATATTGCAGGCCGGCCGCCGAGAAATCGCTCTCGACGAGGTCCGGCGGCGTCATGCTCGGATCCTTCAGGTAGCCCGACATGTCGGCGAGCCAGCCGGCCTTCTCGAACTGCCGCTTCTGCACGTGATAGCTCAGGTGCACGACGTCGAAGCTCGGCTTGCCCGAGGACAGCTCGATCACGCATTTCTGGCGCTGCTGCTGCTCGGGAATCTGCTCCGACTCGACCTTGATGCCGGTGAGCTCGGTAAATTCCTTGATGTATTTTTGCAGATTGTCGCCGCGCGGCCCCTTGGCGAGGATCACCTCGAGCGTGGTGCCGGAATATTTCTTCCAGTTGATGTCGGCGCGGGCCGGAAATCCGGTCAATCCAACCGCGCCGGCGGCAGCGGTGCCGGCCAGCATCTGCCGGCGCGAGATCAGGTGATGCGACATGTTTCTCTCCCTGGACGGTTCTTGTTTGGGAGAGATACTAGCGCCTCAACTTTCTGTGCCTAGTCCCACATGCGCGGCGCCGTTGCATAACGCTGCGCCGCGCATGGTATGGCAGCTATGCCTTGACGAAAGCGAGCAGGGTGCCGTTGCCGGAGGCCGGCGGCACGGTGATGCTGTTGCCGCTCTTCACGCCGGCTGAGCCCAGCGCCTTCTCGGTCGCGGCAAGATCGGCCGCGATCACGAGGCCGGCGCCGCCGCGGTCGGACAGGCCATCCAGCGATACGCCGGGATAACGTTTGCCGAGCTGATCCCTGGTCAGGAACACGAAGTCGGCGCGGTCGCCGCCGGACGGCACCGCAACGGCACCGTCGGCGTCATTCCTGGCGGCGACGTCGATCATCTTGGAGAGATGCGCGGCATCGGCTGCGGGATCGGGCGAGACGATCAGCACCTGCTTGAGGCGTTTTGCCCCATTGGCGTGCGTCATCAATTCGGGAATCCACACCGTCTCGCGGGTCTTGTGCTGGCAGGCGAAGATGCGGACGCCGCCGGGCGCCTCCGCGGTCGGCCATTGGAAGGTACGGAATTTCGCTGCGGAGACCGTGCCATCAGGCAGGGTCACCGGGCGTTCGAAATCGGTCGGCCCGATGGGCGCATAGCCGCGCGCGCGAATCTCCTCGGCGCCGGCAGCGGAATCCACCGCGGTGAACGCAATGCGTTCGATGCCTTCGCCGCGCTTTTCGAGGAAGGCGCGCGCCGGAGCGTTGTGTTCGGTCGGCGTCAGCACGCCGAGCAATTCCATGTAATCGGGGTCGAACATGATGGTGTAATTGCCCGATCCCATATGCGCGCTATGGGTGCCGCGCGGCGACACGGTGAAGCCGAGCCGCTTGTAGTTCTCGGCGGCCTTGTCGAGGTCCTTCACCATGACCACGGCGTGATCGATTCCGATGACGTTCTTGAGTGCCACTTGTTGTCTTCCCGGCTGGAATAGGAGAGTAGAATTAGCTAACCAGAATGACCGGGCGCCCGCAAGGAAGGATCATGATGAACAGCAATGCCGTGCGCTGGCCCAATTCGCTCTGGGCAGCAGTGACGCCCTCCGGCCCTGATTGTCCCGAGCTGACCGGCGCGCAGCAGGCCGATGTCGTGATCATCGGCGGCGGCTTCACGGGTCTATCGACCGCACTGCATCTGCGCGAGGCCAATGTCGACGTCGCGATCGTCGAGGCCGCCGAACCGGGCTGGGGCGCCTCGGGGCGCAACAACGGCCAGGTGATCCCGACGCTGTCGCGTCCCGATCCCGATGACATCATCGCGAGGCACGGCGCGGCCGGCGAGCGCTTCGTCGCGGTGCTGCGCGACAGCGCCGCTGATCTGTTCGACGTCGTCAGGCGCTACAACATCGAGGCCGAGCAGGAGCAGGCCGGCTGGGTGCAGCCGGTGCACTCGCCGGGCCGCATCAGGATCGCGGAGCGGCGGGTGCAGCAATGGTCGAAATTCGGCGCGCCTGTTGAGCTGCTGTCGCGCGATCAGACCAGCGACATGCTCGGCTCGGATGCCTGGTACGGCGGCTTCTGGAACAGGACCGGCGGCCACGTCAATCCGCTGGCGCTGGCGCGGGGCCTTGCGCGCACCGTGCTCGGCCTCGGTGCGCGGATCTATGCCCGCTCGCCGGCACTCAGTTTCGAGCGCCGCGGCGATCGCTGGGTGGTGAAGACGGAAAAGGGTGAAATTTCCGGCCGCGCGCTGGTGGTCGCGACCAATGCCTATAGCGGCGAGTTCGCGAAATCGCTGGTGCCGAAGATCGCGACCGAGGTGATGCCGGTGCTGTCGTGGCAGATGGCGACGCAGCCGCTGTCGGACAATGTCCGCAAGACCATCATCCCCGCCCGGCAGGCGATGTCGGACACCCATGGCGAACTGTATTTCGCGCGCTACGACGCCCGCAACCGCCTCGTCACCGGCGGTGCCGTGCTCGGCCCCGGCGACAAGACCGGGCGGCTGAAGGCGCGGGTGACCGAGCGGTTGCAGCGCCTGTGGCCGCAGATCGGCGACGTCTCCTTCGACTATGTCTGGAACGGCTATGTCGGGATGACCGCGGATTTCCTGCCGCGCATGCACCGGCTGGGTCCGAACGCTTATGGCTGGACCGGCTGCAACGGCCGCGCGGTCGCATTGACGATCCCGCTCGGCCGCGAATTGGCACGCGCGGTCCAGGGCGTCCCGGAAAGCGAGCTGGCGCTGCCGTTCTCCGAGCCGGTGCAGTACATGGCGCATGGCTTGTTGCGCAAGCTCGCGCCCTGGATGCTGTTGCTCTACCGGCGCCGCGACGCGCAGGAGCTGGTCAAGGGCGATCGTTTCGAGTTGCTGCGATGGGCGGAGTATTTCCTCGCCTCGCGCCGTTCACGGTAAGCGCGGAGCAACGTCGCGCCACGCACGCGAGATAAAGGGCATGGAGGGCAAGCCGCCCGAGGTGGGGACTGGTCGGAGAACGTCGCTGGAAGAGTGAGGGCCCAAGGGGGGGCCCAAGCAGGTTCGGCCGGCTGCCGCGATCACGAGGATTCCGCCGTTGACGGAGAGCGTTGTGGAAACCCCGACGCGACGCAGGCGTTATTGCCAGATAGCAACCCTGGGAGGTGGGCATGGCGAGGAAGCGCATTGGTATTCTTACGGGAGGCGGCGACGTCCCTGGCCTTAACGCGGTGATCAAGAGCGTGACTTATCGCGGCAGCGAGGACGACATCGAGGTTGTCGGTCTCCGCCGCGGCTGGGAGGCCCTCACGCACCTCAACCTCGACGACCCGTCGAGCAAGTCCCATTACATCATCCCGCTGAACCGCGAAAACACGCGCGTCATCGACCGGCGCGGCGGCACCGTGCTGCACTCGAGCCGCACCAATCCCTCCAAAATGAAGAAGTTGCCCGATCATCTCGCGGGCCGCGACTTTCCGGTTTCCCGGAGCACCAAGGGTGGCATCGCAACCGCGACGTGGGACCTCACCAACGAGGTGCTCGCGAATCTCGCGGGGCTCGGTATCGAACATCTGATCGCCATCGGCGGCGACGATACTCTCAGCTACGCGGACAAGCTCAACAGGCGAGGCGTCAAGATCATTGCCATTCCGAAGACGATGGACAACGACGTTCGCAACACCGAATACTGCATCGGCTTCTCGACCGCGATCACCCGTGCCAGCGATGCCATCCAGCGCCAGCGCACCACCGTCGGCTCGCACGAGCGAATCGGCATTTTCCGCGTCTTTGGTCGCGATGCCGGCTTTACGGCACTCTATACCGCATACGCAACCTCGATCCGATGCGCCATACCGGAGTACAAGGTCAATCTCGACAAGCTGATCCAGCTTCTCCTCGATGACAAGCACGGCAACCCAAGCAACTACGCGCTGATCGTGCTCAGCGAGGGCGCCGAGTGGGAAGGCTACAGGGTGCAGGAATTCGGCGAGCCTGACGCCTACGGTCACCGCAGGAAGGCGAGCGTGGCCGAAGCGTTCGCGGACGAGATCAAGCGGCGCACCGGCGAGGAGACCATCGTTTCTGACCTCACCTACGACCTGCGGTCAGGCGATCCGGACTTCATCGACAAGCTTGTGGCGCTGACGTTCGGCAACATGGCTTACGATGCGATCCTGGAAGGCAAAACCGGCCTCATGTCGGCGCTGGTCGAGGGCCGCTACGACCTCGTGCCGATCCCCGACGCCAAGCTCGGGCCACGCAAATTGGACGTCGCAAGCGCCTACAACACCGAGCGCTACCGTCCTCTCTATTCCAACAAGCGGGGCCTGCCGATCTTTCTCAACCGCGCTTCATAGGGCGGGTGGTAACCCCATCGAGCATGACGAGCTATTCCAGATGCGTCGATAGCCCGTATCGACACGCGGTGACGGAGGGGCCATAGTTCCGCAAGCAATTTGCGCAGGGAACCTGTCGCACCACACGACGTTCTTTTTCGCAAATGAGCGCGCCGTCGCCCCCGGCGCAGCGAGCGCCGAGGCGAAGGCGCTGCGCTGCGGTCGGAGGGATGCTCATGAAACTCACCATTTCGGTCATCAAGGCTGACATTGGCTCCGTTGGGGGCCACACGAAACCATCTGCGCGCATGATGGCGGCTGTCGAAGGGGAGGTCGCGAAAGCGATCGACAACGGTCTCCTGATCGACGGTTTCGTGCGCCATACCGGCGACGATATTGCGATCATCATGACGCACACGCGGGGCGAAGGGAGCTCCGAAGTCCACCAATTCGCCTGGAAGACGTTTCTCGCGGCCACTGCGGTTGCGAAGACCTCCGGGCTCTACGGCGCCGGCCAGGATCTTCTCGTCGACGCCCCTTCCGGAAACGTTCGCGGCGCGGGCCCGGCCGTCGCCGAACTCAGCTTCGACCACAGCCTCTCGGGCGCGAGACCCGCGGAGTCCTTCATGGTGTTCGCCGCGGACAAATGCGGCCCCGGCGCCTACAACCTGCCGCTCTATCTGGCTTTTGCCGATCCCATGTATTGCGCCGGGCTGATGCTGCCCCCGATGATCAAGGGCTTCCGTTTCCATATCATCGATATGGACAACACGGCCGGCGACAGCGTGATCGAACTCGATGCGCCCGCGGACGGCTACCACATTGCGGCGCTGCTTCGCGACAACGAGCGCTTCGGCATTGATCGCATCGTCTCGAAAACCTATGGCGAGGTCGCCGTCGCCGTTTCGGCGCAGCGCCTTCACTCCATCGCAGGCAAGTACACCGGCAAGGATGATCCGGTCGCGGTCGTCAGGAACCAGGGCATTTTCGCGGCGCCCGAAGAAATCATCTCGCCCTTCGCCAAGGCGCACTTCGTGGGCGGCGATGCGCGCGGCTCGCATGTGATGCCGCTCATGCCGGTGCCGCTCAACACCCCGGTGACGGGGATGTACTGCCTGCCGATCGTGTCCTGCGTCGGCTTCTCGATCGACCGGGACGGGAAGTTCTCGGAGTCCTATACCGATTTCTTTGACAACCTTGCGTGGGACGAGGTCCGCCGGCGCGCGCAGCGCAAGGCGATCGAGATGCGCAGCCAGGGCTGGTCCGGCGCTGCGATGCTGCCCTATTCAGAGCTGGAATATGGCGGCTTCCGCGACACGGTATCCGGATTGCTGAAGCGCTTCCGGCTGCGCGAGGAGCCCAAGCCGCAAGCGGCGGAGTAGGGCCGCGCGTGCCCGGTTATACGGTTGCGGTGCCGTGCTCGCGCGCGAACGCGCCGCCGGGGATCGCCGACAGCAGCGCCTGCGTATAGGGGTGCTGCGGCTTGCCGAACACCTCGGCGGTCAGCCCTTGCTCGACCACGGCGCCATCCTTCATCACGGCGACGAGATCGCAGATCTGTGCAGCGACCCGCAGATCATGCGTGATGAAGATGATGGAGAGGCCGAGCTGCTGGCGCAGCCCGGCGAGCAGCTTCAAGACCTGCGCCTGCACCGAGACGTCGAGCGCCGAGACCGGCTCGTCGGCCACCAGCACGTCCGGCTTCAACGCCAGTGCCCGGGCGAGCCCGATGCGTTGCCGCTGGCCGCCGGAGAATTCGTGCGGGTAGCGATCGCCGGCGGACGGATCGAGGCCGACCAGCTCGAACAGCTTTCGCGCTTCCGCAATCGCGGTGGCGCGGTCGGTGCCGTGCACGATCGGTCCCTGCGCCACCAGCTCGGCCGCCTTGCGGCGCGGATTGAGCGAGGCGAACGGATCCTGGAACACCATCTGGATGTGGCGGGTCTCGCGCCTGATATCGTCGCGGCCGAGCTTTGCCCAGTCCTTGCCGTCGAGCACGATCGACCCGGTGTCGGGATCGATCAGCCGCACGATGCAGCGCGCAAGCGTCGATTTGCCCGAACCGGATTCGCCGACGATGCCGAGCGTCGCGCCGCGCGGCAGGTGCAGCGAGACATTCTTGACGGCTTCCGTGATCCGCGCCCCGCGGCCGAGGAAGCCGCCGGTGCGGTAGGTTTTCGAGACACCGTCGATGGTCAGGATGTCCTTGCCGGAGAGAATGCGCGGCGGTGGCGCCGTCAGCGGCGGAACGGCCGCAATCAGTTGTTTCGTGTAGGCATGCTGCGGATCGTTCAGCACCTTGTCGGCCGCGCCTTGCTCGACGATCGCGCCGTGCTGCATCACCACGACGCGGTCGGCGATCTCGGCGACCACGCCGAAATCATGCGTGATGAACAGCACCGCGGTCTTCTTGCGCTGCTGCAAATCGCGGATCAGCTTCAGGATCTGTGCCTGCGTCGTGACGTCGAGCGCGGTGGTCGGCTCGTCCGCGATCAGGAGCTTCGGGTCGAGCGCCAGCGCCATCGCGATCATGGCGCGCTGGCGCTGGCCGCCGGAGAGCTCGTGCGGGTAGGCCTTCGCGGCAGCCTTGGGGTCGGGGATGCGGACGTCGTCGAGCAGCGCCAGCACCCGCGAATTGATCTCGGACTTCGACAGGCCGGTGTGGATCGCAAACATCTCGCCGATCTGGTCGCCGATGGTGCGCAGCGGATTGAGCGCGGTCATCGGCTCCTGGAAGATCATCGCAATCCCGGCGCCGCGCACGTCGCGCATTTCGGCGCTGTCGGCAGCGCAGAGGTCGCGGCCGTCGAACATCATCCGGCCCCGTTCGATCGTCACCTCGTTCGGCAGCAGCCGCATGATGGCGTTCGCCATCATCGACTTGCCGGAGCCGGACTCGCCGACCACGCAGAGGATCTCGTTGGAGGCGACCGACAGCGAGATGTCGGACAGCGCATGGGGGCGGTCGGCGCCCTTGGGCAGGCGCACCGTCAGGGCGTCGAGGGAAAGGACGCTCTCGCTCATCGGCTCTTCAGCCTCGGATTGAGCGCGTCGTTGAGGCCCTGGCCGACCAGCGACACCGCGAGCACGGTGACGAGGATCGCAATGCCGGGGATCGCCGAGACGTACCACTGCACCCGGAGCACGTCGCGGCCGAGCCCGATCAGATTGCCCCAGGAGGCGACGTTGGGATCGGACAGCCTCAGGAAGGCGAGCGCGCTTTCCAGCAGGATCGCGACCGCCATCACCACGCTGGCGTAGACGATCACAGGCGGCAGCGCGTTGGGCAGGATTTCGCCGAGGATGAGCTGGACGTCCTTCATGCCGAGCGTCTTGCCGGCCTGCACGAATTCGCGGTTGCGCAGCGACAGGAACTCGGCGCGGGTCAGCCGCGCCGGCGCCGGCCATGACACCACGCCGACCGCGATCGTCACCGTGGTCAGGGTCGAGCCGAACACCGCGACCAGCACCAGCAGCAGCACGAAGTTCGGCAGCGTCTGGAACGCTTCCGTGATCCGCATCAGGACATTGTCGACCCAGCCGCCGTAATAGCCGGCGAAGGCGCCGACCAGGATGCCGATCAGGATCGCGATCACGGTGGCGACGCCGCCGATCAACAGCGAGATGCGCGCGCCGTAGAAGATCTGGGCGGCGATGTCACGGCCGGAATTGTCGGTGCCGAGCAGGAAGCGCGGGTTGGAGAACGGCCAGATCAGCGGCCGGCCCGCCAAAGCGAGCGGATCGCGCGGATAGAGGAGACCCGCGCTGATTGCCATCGCGATGACAAGCAGCAACAGGATTAGGCCGATCACCGCGGCCGGGCTGCGGAAGTAGCGTTTCACGGCATCCATCGTCAGCCCTCCGCCGCGATGCGCGGATCGAGCCGCGCGTAGAGCAGGTCGACGACGAAATTCACTGATATGACCAGCAGTGCGGACACGAAGACGATGCCGAGCAGGGTGTTGAGGTCGCGCTGCACCACGGATTCATAGGCGAGGCGACCGAGGCCGGGCAGGGAGAACACGCTCTCCACCACGACCGAGCCGCCGAGCATGGTGCCGGCCTGCAATCCGATCAGCGTCACCATCGGCAGCAGCGCGTTGCGCAGCACATGGCGGGTGACGACATGGGTCTCGTCCAGCCCCTTGGCGCGGGCGGTGCGGACGAAATCGAGGTTCAAGACCTCCAGCATCGAGGCGCGCATGATGCGCAAATAGATCGCGAGGAAGATCAGCCCGAGCGTCAGCGTCGGCAGCACCAGATGGGCCGCGATATCGAGCACGCGCCAGATTCCGGTCTGCACGTTGCCGATATCCTCGAAGCCGCCCGGCGGCAGCCACTGCAGATAGACCGAGAACAGCACGATCGCCATCAGCCCGAACCAGAACGAGGGCGTGGCGTAGAAGATCAGGCCGAGGGTGGAGATCATCGTGTCCGGCCAGCGGTTGACGCCACGCGCGGCGATCACGCCGAACACCAGGCCAAAGAAGAACGCGAATGACAGCGACGCCGTCATCAGCAGGATGGTCGGCGGCAGCCGTTCCAGGATCACGGTCGCCACCGGCTTGCCGTAGATCGAGGAGAAGCCGAGGTCGAGCCGGACCAGGTGCCACAGATAGTTGCCGAGCTGCGCCGGAACCGAGAGGTTCAGCCCGTAGAATTTGCGCAGCGCCTCGGCGGTTGCGGCGTCGCCGCCGCCCATCTGCGCCATCAGCGCATCGACGGTGTCGCCCGGCGCGAGCTGCAACAGCAGGAACACGCCGATCAGGATCAGGAACAGGGTCGGGATCGAGGCGGCGAGCCGCCGCCCCGCAAGGCTCAGGATACGCATGCCTTATTGTGGCCGATAAGGAGTTGGAGCGCGACGACTTTCGTCGCGCCATTTCGATCTGTTCGTCAAGACACTGATTTCAACGGGCCAGTCCGCGCCGGCCAATTCCTCATCCTGAGGAGCTTGCGGAGCAAGCGTCTCGAAGGATGAGGCCACCACCGGGGCCTCATGGTTCGAGACGCGCTTCGCGCTCCTCACCATGAGGGGTGAGCCACGCCTCACGCACTCAGCCAAAGATCGTGCCAGCTCGTCGAGCCCCAGCGCGGCGTGTTGGAGTGGTTGCGCGCCTTGGCCGTGATCACGGTGACGAAGATCTGCTCGATCGGCATCCAGACCGGCAGCTCGGTGTTCACCTCCTTGACGAAATCGGCATAGAGCGCCTTGCGCTTGGCCGGATCGACTTCGGTGGCGGCATCGTCGATGGTCTTGTCGACGGTCTTGTCCTCCCAGCCCCACTGGTTGGTCCACGGCGCGCCCTTGGGCTGGCCGGAGCGGTACCACACCGTGGTCGAGACCGCGGGGTCGTTGCGATACTGGTGCCAGCCGGTCGCGAGATCGAAGGCGTGCTCGTCATAGACCTGCTTGAGGAAGCCGCCGCCGTCGTTGCGCACGATGTCGACCTGGATGCCGATTTCTCCCAGCGACTGCTGGATGAAGGTCGACCACAGCGAGATGTCCTCGCCCCACGGCGCCGGCAGGAGCCTCAGCGAGAAGCGGTTGCCGCCGGAGGCCTTGAAACCGGCCTCGTCGAGCAGCGCGATCGCCTTGGCCTTGTCATAGGGATATTGCGGCGTGTTCGGCCCCGGATAGAAGTCGGTCGAGGTCGACGGGATCGGGCCGGTGCCGAGCTTGGCGAAATCGCCCAGGAAATTCTCGATGAAGAACGGCACGTTGATCGCGTGCGCGATGGCGCGGCGGACCCGGATGTCGGACAGCTCCTTGCGGCGGAAGTTGAACTCGATGGTGTTGGTGCGGGCGTTGCCCTCATTGCCCTTGGTCGAGACGATGAAGCGCTTGTCCTTGCCGAGCCGCGCCATGTCCGAAATGGTCAGGCCCGAGAACGGGCTGTAGTGCAGCTCGCCGGCCTCCATCTGGGCGGCCGCGGCGGCGCGGTCGGTGATCACCTTCCAGACGATGCGGTCGAGATAGGGCGCGTTCGGCCGCCAATAGTCCGGGTTGCGGTCGGCGATGATGTATTGACCGCGCTCGTATTTGACGAATTTGAACGGGCCGGTGCCGACCGGCGCCAGATTGGTCGGGTTCTGCCTGATGTCGCCGCTCTCATAGAGATGCTTGGCGGAGACATAGCCGAGGTCGGGCAGGGCGCGAAGCAGCAGGTTCAGCGGCATCGGCCGCTCGTAGCGGAAGATCGCGGTCTGCGGATCGGGCGTATCGACCGATGTGAGGAACAGCTGCAGCGTCGATCCGTAGTTGAGGATCTTCTTCCACATGTTCATCGCGGTGAAGGCGACGTCCTCCGAGGTGAACGGCTTGCCGTCGTGCCAGGTGATGCCCTTGCGCAGCTTGAAGGTGACGGTCTTGCCGTCCGGCGTCGCCTCCCAGCTCTCGGCGAGCACCCCGACCGGCTGGCCGTTGGCGTCGAGGTCGACCAGGTTCTCCTGAATCTTGCCGCCGATGATGTAGACGCCGGTCGAGGCCTGGATGCTGGGATTGAGCTGGCGCTGCTCGGCGCCGTAATGGACGTTGAACACGCCGCCCTTGCGCGGGGTTTCCTGCGCGAAGGCCCGCATCGGATTGATGACATTGGCCGCAATCGCGGCCGAGGTCAGAAGGGCCGTGCGGCGGTTGATCTCGAGGCGGCTCAAATCCATACGCGGGTCTCCAGCTCATACATAAAGGCTTGCATCCGGCGGCCAGCCGATCGGTCGTGGCCACGCTTCGCGGATGTTACCTTGGATTGGGAACCCGAGTCATTTTCTAATGCCTCGGCCTTTTGGAGGATCGTTTCCAAAACCTGAAGTGGCCTGCCGCAGCGCTTCGCAACCCGGACTGCGCGCAGCATTGTCGCACTCGGGCCGCGCGGGATGCGCTTGGTGATTCTCTCGAGGGGGCGTTTTCGGGAGCACCGAAGCCGCGCAAACCCTGTAAATTTAGGGGTCGGAAGCGCCTTGACTGGAAAAAACACTGGAAAAATCCCTGATTCAGGGGCTGTCCACAGCGATATTGTGGTGGGGAGTGCAGAAAACACTGTTTTTCTCGGCGTTTTCCGCCATATCGTGCCCACTCCAGAATCAATGGAGCAACCATGGCTACCCAACTGTCGAAGTCGCAAGTGATCGAGAAGATCGCGACCACCACCGAACTCTCCAAGCGCGACGTCAAGAACGTTTTGGACTCGCTCGTCGATGTCGGCCACAAGGAGCTGAAGAAGAACGGGGTGTTCCTTGTCCCCGGCTTCGCGAAGTTCGTTGTGGTCAAGAAGCCTGCGACCAAGGCGCGCAAGGGCACCAACCCCTTCACCGGCGAAGAGATGATGTTCAAGGCCAAGCCGGCCCGGAAGATCGTCCGCGCACGGCCGGTCAAGGCCGCCAAGGACGCGGTTTAAGACGAGAAGGCCTCCGGTGACGGAGGCCTTTTGCTTTTGAGCCGTCGCTTCCTGCCGTTGGTTGCCAGCCCGCGTTTTCCAGCGAGTGGACACCGGTTCGCGTGAAGAAAACGCGCCAAAGCAGAATCTGGAGCTCTGGTTCTGGTTGAACCAGGACCGGGGCTCTAGACTACCGGCGACCGGCCACCATCGACATTGATCGCGGTACCGGTGATGTAGGAGCCTTGCTCCGAGGCCAGGAAGCAGGCGAGGTTGGCGAACTCCTCGGCCGTGCCGATGCGGCCGAGCGGCGTGCCCTTGGCAAGGCCCTTGGCGAATTCCCCGAAATCCGTGCTCGGCGCCTGGGCAGCATGCCGCTTGACCCACTGATCGCTCATGATCAGGCCGACCAAGAGCGCATTCACCAGGATGTTGTGCTCGCCGCCTTCATTGGCCATGACCTTGGTCAGCGCCATGCCGGCCGCGCGCGACACCGAGGTCGGCGCGGAATTGCCGGCCGGCGCCTTCGCAAAGGTGTTGAGCACGTTGATGATGCGGCCCCATCTGCGCTGCTTCATGCCCGGCCATACCAGCCGGCTGAAGCGGATCGCGGCAAACAGTTTCAGGTCGAGGTCTTCCTGCCAGGCCTCGTCGCTGATGCTCTCGAACGCCAGCGTGCGCGCCGTGCCGGCGTTGTTGACGAGAACGTCTATCTTGCCGAGATCGGCAACGATCTGGGCGTGGGCTTTGGTGATGTCGGCGGCCTTCGCGACGTCGCAGACGTAATCGCGCACCACGAGGCCGTCCCTGGCGAGCGCTTCGCGCGCCGCCGCGAGGTCGGCGGCGCCGCGGGCGAGGATCGCGACCTTGGCGCCGGACTCCGCAAACCGCCGTGCCACCGCGATCCCGATGCCCTTGCTGCCGCCGGTGACCACCGCGACGCGGTCCTTCATCGATAGTTGCATGCTGCTCTCCCTGTTGTCGTTGCGGACGGCGTCAAAGAAATTCTGCCGCACCGATGCTGCGTGAAAGGCTTGAACCGGAAATCGCCCATCTTTGAAATTGCTGCGATCCGCAAAATCAAACACGCTTGCCCTCTCCAATACTGTCTTTCGAGGGGGAAAGCGAGCATGCGAAACTGGCTGGGTCGAAGTCTTGCGCTGGCGATGGCCGGCTTGCTTCTGGGCTGGAGCGCGCTTCCGTCAGCGCAGGCGAGAGACAAGGTCTTTCGCGTTGCGTTTCAGAAGGGCGGCGGCAATCTGATCTTCCTCAAGGAGCGCGGTATCCTTGAGCAGAAACTGGCGCCGCTGGGCTGGACGGTGAGCTGGAACGAATTTCAGGCCGGCCCGCAGCTGCTCGAATCCCTGAATATCGGCGCGGCCGATTTCGGTCCGGTGGGCGAGGCGCCGCCGATCTTCGCGCAGGCCGCCGGCGCCAACATCGTCTATGCCGGCTACGAGCCCGCGTCGCCGCGAAACGAGGCGATCATCGTGCCGAAGGACAGCCCGATCAAGACGATTCCCGATCTGCGAAAGAAGCGCGTCGCGTTGAACAAGGGATCGAACGTCAATTACTTCCTGGTGCGCGCGCTGGAAGCCAACGGTTTGACCTATCAGGATATCGAGCCGGTCTACCTTGCCCCGGCGGATGCGCGCGCGGCGTTCGAACGCGGCGCGGTGGACGCCTGGGTGATCTGGGATCCATATTATGCCGCAGCGGAAATCGGCCTCGGCGCGCGCAGCATTGCGGATGCGAGCGGCCTGGCAGCCAATGTTTCCTTCTACATCGCATCGCGGCCGATCGCCGAAGAGAATCCGAAGGTGCTGACGACCGTGCTGACGGCGATCGACGAGATCGATCTATGGATCAGGGACAACCGCAAGCAATACGCGGCCGAACTCAGTCCGAAGATCGGTCTGCCCGCCGACATCATCGAGCGCTCGGTCAATCGCGCCGAGCTCGGCGCCCGGCGCGTGGACGCTTCGGTGCTTGCGGAGCAGCAGAAGATTGCCGATGTCTTCACCCGCCTCAAGCTGATCCCGAAGGCGATCAACGTATTCGATGCCGAATGGAAGACGGAGTAAGCAGGCGGCACTCCTTGAGCAGGGCTCCCAGCGCGCTCCCCAGCAATGGCGTTTGTTAGGAAGCGCCGGTCTCATCGGGCAACTCGGCGACCAGGAAGCGATCAGAGCCGTCGGCAAATTCATCGGCGACGTCGCGATACAGCATGGCTTCTTCGGGGGTGGCCGCACGGATGCGCGCGGGCTCCCCTGCCTGCGATGGCTCGCGGTGTCGACGATGAAACGCCTCGAAGGCCGCGGCGAGCCATGGCGTCCGCAGCAATTGCCGGGCCTGCGCAAGGCTCGCAGCCTCAAACGCGAACGCCGCATGCTGGCGGGTCTCGATCACAAAAACCGTTCGTTGCCTGATTGCCATTGTGCGTATCGGGAGCTCTAGTGTCCCGAATCCGAAGTTCGCATCATTCGCCGCACCTTCGGGACGAACTTCGGATTCGATAAGGACACTAGCAAACTTATGATTCTAGTGTGCTTTATGAATGCGAAGTTCGTGAAGGTGGTTGCCGCGAAATCGCACGAACTTCGCATTCAGCACACTAGAGCGAAAGCATCACCAGCAGCGTCATGCAGGCAAGATGCGCTGCGACGATCAACGCGAGATGGAGCGGACCGGACATCGGAGGTCTCCATGGTGGTGCGCGGCTTGATGCTCGTTAGGTGGGCACCGCCGTCTGTCTCCCTCCCCCTGAAAGGGGGAGGGCGGGGTGGGGGTTGCCCTCCCCGGACGCTGGCGTTCGCGGAGGCAGGATCCCCACCCGGTTTGCTGCGCAAACCGACCTCCCCTTTTCAAGGGGAGGTGAAGGACCGCCGCTAGTTCAAGCTCGCGCTTGCCGTAAAGCTGCGGTCGACGGCCTTGCCGACGTCGAGCGTCTTGCCGAGGATGCCATAGCGCGTGGCGCGATCGGAGGCGGCCTGCACCTCCTTCACCACGGCCTCGTCGATCGCGATCGGGCTCGTCTTCTGGGCGGTGTAGGCGGCGAGCAGCACGTCTTCCGGCAGCTTGGTCAGCTCGGCTGTGTTCCTGGCATACTCGGCGAGATGGTCGAGCGACCACAGCCGCGCCTTGTTGAGCCGCTGCAACAGGTCCTGCACCGCCGCGCGCTTGGTTGCGATGGCGTTGTCGGAGGCGACGATGAAGGTGATGGTCGGCGTCAGCCCTTCGCCGTCGGCGACGACGCGCGCCTTGTCCTTCAGCGTGGCGTAGGAAATGTAAGGCTCCCACACCGCCCAGGCGTCGATCGAGCCGGCGAGCAGCGCGATCTTGGCGTCGACCGGGCCGAGCGGGGCCAAGGTCGCGTCCTCGATCCTGCTGCCGGCCTTCTCCAGCGTCGCGTTGATCAGGAACTGCCCCCAGCCGCCCCGCGTGCCGGCAAGGCGTTTGCCCTTCAAATCGGCCGCCGTCTTGATCGGCGAATCCCCGCGCACCAGGATCGCCTGCGTCCGCGCATCGGAGCGCGTGCCGCCGATCGCCTTGATCGGCGCGCCCGACGCATAGACGGTGAGGAAGGACAGATCGCCGGTGTAGCCCACGTCGAGCGCGCCGGCGTTTATCGCCTCCAGGATCGGCGCTGCGGCCGGGAATTCCGACCACTCGATCTTGTAGGGCAGGTCCTTGGCGAGGCCGGAAATTTCCAGCAGCGAGCGGTTGCCGCCCTTCTGGTCGCCGACGCGCAGCACGATCGCGTCAGCCGCGAGTGCCGCGGCCGACGTCGACAGCGTGATCACGGCTGTGATCAGCGCGGCCGCCGTGCGGCGGGTGAAAGTATAGGGAGAACCCGAACGGGTCAGTTTGTGCATTTGAAGTTTCTTTCTGATTCATTCGCTGCGCGGCGGAACGCGCGGCAGCGTTCGATCAAGTCTATGAGCAAGCCGTTCGCCGTCAACGAAACGGAAATCTGAATTCGCCGGCTGCGCGGCAAGGATGATCTCGTCAGGCATGCGGTGCGTAGAAGACATCGCGCATGCGACCGCAAAACGCTCAAATTTGATGCAGTCGCGGTGATCGCGCCGCATCTCCGTGTGGGACGATCGTGAAAATCCTTTCATCGCCGCGCGATGCGATCGTGGAGAGTTCGGCTGTGGCGTCGACAACATTCGAAATTCCATTTCATTGACGATGAACTTGTCGCGCCGCATCATTTGCACGTTGCTTTGAGTGCAATCGCGCCGGAGAAATCCGCTTTTACTAAAACCATGAGCTTCGAACGACGGGGCGCGCAGACACGCTTTGCGCGCGGGGCGGAGCCTTGCCGAAATGCAGGAGTGATGATGTCGAGAGATAACAAGAAGACGGTGATGGATCGCCGCACATTGCTGCGTGCCGGCGCCGCCGCGGCCTTTGCCGCGCCGATCGGGGCGTATAGTGCGCAGGCCTTCGCGCCACGGGCGATCACGCCGGCGATCGATTTCTCCGAATTCCCAATCTGCAAGACCGCGTCCGATGCACCGGCTTTGACCGGCGCGCCGCGCAAGCTGAAGCTGTCCTGGAACGCCGGCGCGGTCTGCCTTGCGCCGCTGCCGGTCGCGATCGACCACGGCTTCTTCCAGAAGCAGAATCTCGACGTCGAGCTGGTCAACTATTCGGGCTCGACCGACCAGCTGCTGGAAGCGATCGCCACCGGCAAGAGCGACGCCGGTCTCGGCATGGCGCTGCGCTGGCTGAAGCCGCTGGAGCAGGGCTTTGACGTCAAGATCGCCGCCGGCACCCATGGCGGCTGCATGCGCGTCCTGACCCGCACCAATTCCGGCATAGGCAAGCTCGCCGATCTCAAGGGCAAGATCGTCGCGGTCGGCGATCTCGCCGGTCCCGACAAGAACTTCTTCTCGATCCAGCTCGCCAAGCTCGGCATCGACCCGATCAAGGACGTCGACTGGCGCGCCTATCCCGGCAATCTGCTCAACGTCGCGGTCGAGAAGGGCGAGGTGCAGGCCTTCCTGTCGTCGGACCCGCTGGCCTATCTCTGGCTGAAGGATGCGCAATACAAGGAGGTCGCCTCCAACCTCGACGGCGAATATCGCGACAAGAGCTGCTGCATCGTCGGCCTGCGCGGCAGCCTGGTGCGCGAGGAGCCTCAAGTCGCGCGCGCCATCACCCAGGCGCTGCTCGATGCGGCGATGTTCACCTCGCAGAACCCGGACAAGGCGGCGAAGTCGTTCCAGCCCTATGCGCCGAAGGCGGCGAGCCTCGCCGATCTCGAGGCAATGGCACGCTACCACACCCATCACCATCATCCGACCGGCGAGGTGCTCAAGCGCGAGCTGAAGGGCTACGCCGACGACCTCAAGACGGTGCAGGTGTTCAAGCAGAGCACCGACACGGCAAAATTCGCGGAGCGGATCTATGTCGACGTATTCAGTGTCTGACACGACGGCCGCGCCCGCGCCGCGCGCGGCGGTCACGTTCTCGAACCTCTCCGGCAGTTACGGTGTCGGCCTTGCGGCGAGCCTCGTCTGGCTCGCCTTCGGCCTCTCATGCCTTTATTGGCCCGATGTCGGCGACTGGTCGCGGACCGGATCGCTCGGCATCGGTGCGATCGTCATCGCCGCCTTCATCCTGTTCGGCACGGTCAGCGCGGATTATCTCGGCGGCGCCGGGCCGGCGCTGCGCAAACGCGCGCCGTGGCTGGTGGCGTTCGGCGCCTTCGTGACGCTGTGGGAGGTCGCCACCGCAAAGTTCGCCTGGCTGCCGCTGCCGTTCTTCCCGCCGCCGCAGTCGATCCTCGAAGTCTACACCGACGATCTGCCAAAACTGCTCGACAGCGTGTTCGCCTCGATCAAGCTGCAGCTCGGCGGCTACATCATCGGCGCAACCGTCGGCTTTATCACCGGTGTCTCGATCGGCTGGTCGCAGAAGATCGGTTATTGGGTGCATCCGGTGCTGCGTTTCATCGGCCCGCTGCCGGCCACCGCCTGGCTGCCGATCGCCTTCTTCACCTTTCCGTCGAGCTGGAGCGCCTCGACCTTCCTGATCGCGCTCGCCACCGGCTTCCCGGTGACGGTGCTGACCTGGTCGGGCGTGGCGAGCGTCAGCAGCGCCTATTACGACGTCGCGCGCACGCTCGGCGCGAAGCCATCGTTCCTGGTGCTGAAGGTCGCGATCCCCGCCGCGCTGCCGCATGTGTTCGTCGGCCTGTTCATGGGGCTCGGCTCGTCCTTTGCGGTGCTCGTCGTCGCCGAGATGATCGGCGTCAAGGCCGGGCTCGGCTGGTACCTGCAATGGGCGCAGGGCTGGGCGGCCTATGCCAACATGTACGCGGCGCTGATCGTGATGTCGCTGCTCTGCTCCGGCGCGATCACGCTCTTGTTCCGCACCCGCGACCGCCTGCTGGTCTGGCAGAAGGGCGTCGTCAAATGGTAGTGCAGTCCGCCGCCGAAGCAATCACCTATCCTGCGGTCGGCGCCGAACTCGATATCGAAGGCGTCAGCCACGCCTTCGATATCGATGGCGCCACGCTGCCGGTGCTCGACAATGTCAATCTCTCGATCGCGCCGGGCGAGTTCGTGGCGCTGCTCGGCCCGTCCGGCTGCGGCAAGTCGACCTTGCTGCGGCTGGTCGCGGGGCTGGAAAAGCCCCGGTCCGGCTCGCTGCGCGAGGATGAAGTCCGCATCGCCGGCCCGCATCCGTCGCGGGTTGTCGTGTTCCAGGATCCAACGCTGTTTCCGTGGCGTACGGTGTGGGACAATGTCGCGCTTGGCCTCGAAGCGCAGGGCATCCTGAAGGCGCAGCGCCACCGGGTCGATGATGTCATCGAGTTGGTCGGCCTGTCCTCGTTCCGCAACGCCTATCCGCACCAGCTGTCCGGCGGCATGGCGCAGCGCGTGGCGCTGGCGCGGGCGCTCGTCAACGATCCGAAAATCCTGGTGCTCGACGAGCCGCTCGGCAAGCTCGATTCGCTGACGCGGATCGCGATGCAGTCCGAACTCGTGGCGCTGTGGCAGCGCAAGGGCTTTACCACGCTATTGGTCACCCATGACGTCGAAGAGGCGCTGGTGCTCGCCAACCGCGTCATCGTGCTCTCCGATCGGCCGGCGCGGATCGAGGCGGACATCGCTGTCGCCCGGCCGTACCCGCGGCATCGCGGCGATCCTTATCTGGCTGAGCTGCGCAAGCAGATTCTCGGCCTGCTCGGGCTGGAGGCGACATGGTGACATCAGCGGCGAGGGAGCTGCCGCCGGCGAACGAGTCGGAGCACATCGCGCGCGCGTTGCGGCTCGCCGAGGTGTTTGCCGCGCGTGCGCCGGCGCACGACCGCGACGCCAGCTTTCCGTTCGAGAATTTCGCCGATCTGTCGCGCGAAGGTCTGCTGGCGCTGACCGTGCCGGCCGCGCTCGGCGGCGGCGGAGCGGGCGCCCGCGACGCCACGCGCGTGCTTGGCATCATCGGCAAGGCTGATCCGTCGACCGCGCTGGTGCTGTCGATGCATTACATCCAGCATCTGGTGATGGCGCGCAGCACGCGTTGGCCGGGCCGGCTGTCGCGCAAGCTCGCCAAGGAAACGGTCGAAGGCGTGGCGCTGATCAACGCGCTGCGCGTCGAGCCCGAGCTCGGGTCGCCCGCGCGTGGCGGCCTGCCGGCGACCACAGCGCGTCGCACCGAAACTGGCTGGCGGCTGACCGGCAGGAAGATCTATTCGACCGGCGCGCCGATCCTGAAATGGTATTCGGTCTGGGCAAAGACCGATGAGCCGGAGACCCGTGTCGGCTTGTTTCTGGTTCCCGCCGGTCTGCCGGGAACGCGGATCGAGGAGACCTGGGATCATCTCGGCCTGCGCGCCAGCGGCAGCCACACCGTGATCTTCGACGACGTGGTGTTTCCGCTGGATTACGAGATCGACGTCCGCAGGCCCGACGACTGGAAGGTTCCTGACGTCACCCAGGCGACCGTGCACGCGATCTTCGTCGCCGCGATCTATGACGGCATCGCCCGCGCTGCCCGCGACTGGCTGGTCAAATTCCTGAAGGAGCGGGTGCCCGCCAATCTCGGCGCGCCGCTCGCGACCTTGCCGCGGATGCAGGAGGTCGTCGGCGCGATCGAGGCGCGGCTCGCGGTCAATGCCCGCCTGATCGACAGCTTCGCCGCCGATTTCGATAACGGCTTCCCGCTGTCCGCGATCGAGTCTAACATCATCAAGCTGACGGTGACCAACAACGCCGCGGCAGTGGTGGAGGATGCCTTGTCGCTGACCAGCAATCACGGCCTGTCGCGAACCAATCCGCTGGAGCGGCATTACCGTGACGTGCTGTGCGGCCGCGTCCATACCCCGCAAGACGATGCCACCCGTGTCTCCGCCGGACGCTCCGCGCTGGGCGTCTGAAAAACAATAGAGCGTTTTCAAGCGAAGTGGATACCGGTTCGCGTGAAGAAAACGCGTCAAAGCAAGAATCTAGAGCTCCGTTCCGATTCTATCGGAACGGAAATGGCTCTAGCCAACAACAACGGAGTTCCCGTCATGCCGGTCGAGTTCATCGGCTTCATCACCAACAACAATGCCTCCGAGACCATCGTCCGCGCCGGGCCGGTGCTCGATCCGCCCTACATCGAGACGGTGGCCAAGGCGCATGAGCTCGCCGGTTTCGATCGCGCGCTGCTGGCGTTCCACTCCACCACGCCGGATGCGTTGCAGGTCGCGCAGCATGTCCTCACGATCACCAAGCAGCTCAAGGTGATGATCGCGCAGCGCCCGGGCTTCACCGCGCCGACGCTGCTGGCGCGCCAGCTCGCAACGTTGGATCAATTCTATGGCGGCCGCATCTCGCTGCATGTCATCACCGGCGGCAACGCCATCGAGCTGCGCCAGGACGGCAACACGCTCGACGACAAGGACGAACGCTACGCCCGCACCAGCGAATTCCTCGACGTGGTGCGGCTGGAATGGACCAGCGAGAAGCCGTTCAACTATAGCGGCAAGTATTACAACGTCGAGAACGGCTTCTCGCAGGTGAAGCCGTTGCAGAAGGGCGGCATCTACACCTTCGTCGGCGGCGGCTCGGACGCCGCGGTCGAGGTCGCGGGCAAGCACGCCGACACCTTCGCGCTGTGGGGCGAATCCTATGCGCAGGTACGCGACGTCACCGCGCGGGTGCGCGCGGCCGCTGCCAGGCACGGCCGGCCGACGCCGCGCTTCAGCCTGTCGGTGCGGCCGATCCTCGCCGACACCGAGGAGAAGGCGTGGAAGAAGGCGGAACATATCCTCGAACGTGCCACCGCGCTGCAGGACCAGACCGGTTATCGCCGTCCCAACCACGCGACCGACGGCGCCAAGCGGCTGCTGGCGCTCGCCGATCAGGGCACGCGCATCGACAAGCGGCTGTGGACCGAGATCGCCAAACTGACGGGCGCCAACAGCAACACCACTGCGCTGGTCGGCACGCCCGAGCAGGTCGCCGAGGTGTTCGGCGACTATTACGATCTCGGCGTCAGTCACTTCCTGATCCGCGGCTTCGATCCGCTGGTCGATGCGATCGATTATGGCCGCGCGCTGATCCCGCTGACCCGCAAGCTGATCGAAGCGCGCGACCAGCAGCGGGGGATCGCCGCCGAATGATCCGTCTCATTGTTGCGGCAGCGCTTGCGCTCGCCGCCATCGATGGCGCCGCCGCGCAGACCACGCTGCGCGTCGGCGACCAGAAGGGCAATTCGCAGGCCGTGATGGAAGCGGCCGGTGTGCTCAAGGACGTCCCGTACAAGATCGAGTGGAAGGAATTCGCAGCTGCCGCGCCGCTGCTGGAGGCGCTTGGGGCCGGCGCGATCGATACCGGGCTGGTCGGCGACGCGCCGTTCACCTTCGCGGCCGCCGCCAAAATTCCGGTCAAGGCGATCGCGGCGGTGCGGCAGTCGCGCGACGGGCTCGCGGTCCTGGTGCCGGAAAGCTCCGCGATCAAGAGCTTCGACGATCTGCGAGGCAAGAAGATCGCGACCGGCCGCGGTTCGATCGGCCATCAGCTGATCCTGGCCGCGCTGGAATCCAGGGGCTGGCAGGCGAGCGACGTGCAGATCGTGTTCCTCGCGCCGTCGGATGCGAAGGTCGCTTACACGCAGGGCGCGGTCGACGCCTGGTCGACCTGGGAGCCCTATGTCAGCCAGGAAGAGGTGCTGTTCAAGTCGCGCCGCGTCATCACGGCCGACGGCATCACGCCCGGCCTCGGCTTCCAGGTCGCAACGCCCGATGCGATCAAGGACAAGCGCGCCCAGTTGGAGGATTTCGTGCGTCGCCTCGCCGCGGCGCGCGCATGGTCGCAGAACAATGTCGAGGGCTACGCTGCGACCTGGGGCAGGCTGATGAACATCCCGCCCGCGGTGGCCGTGAACTGGCTGACGCGCGCCAAGATCCGCATCGCGCCGATCGACGACGGCGTGGTGGCCGACGAGCAGAAGACCATCGACCTCTACGACCGCTGGGGCCTGATCAGGCAGAAGATCAACGCCGCGGACATCGTCGATCGGTCGTTCGCTGGAGCCGTAGAGAAGGGCGCCGGATTGTAGGCAACTTGCAAGCGACACCAGCGTCGTCCTGGCGAAAGCCAGGACCCATTACCCCGGATGGCAGTTGTTGTACGACGCTGGGGCCGCGATCCCGCTCACTATCAAATTCGGTGGTAATGGGTCCTGGCTTTCGCCAGGACGACGGGCACTTGCATGATTTCGGAATATTGGAAATGTATTCCTGATTTGCCCGACGTGTCAAGCTGCCCCGTCGAAGGCCGGCAGCCGCCAGCCGCGAGCTCCTTTGCATGGGGTTGTTTTCGATATTTTGCCAGCGCAGCTGCGGCGGCCCTGCAAGCGGGAGATGTGGACCGTCTGCGCGGAAGCGATTCAACGCCGCACTATTGCACCGCTAACGAACCCGTGATTCAAAACATCCATTCGTCCGCGGGCTGCCGCGCGGCAAGGATTTTCCCCGTTTGGCACATTCCAAAACCGCAACGTTGCTATTTTCGCCACGACCTTGCCGCTTCCTCCGGCGCTGCCAAGATCAAACGGACGAACAATCGAGTCCGGGAGATCACCATGGGCCTTCAACAAACTCGCATCGAGTCGCTGCCGTTTGTGACCGCTGAACTGAATTATCTCGCGCCGACGCCGGGCAAGCCCCGGACCTACGCCTTCGATCCGCCGCCCGGCGAACCCAAATCCACCGCGCTGCCCGAAGCCCACAACGTTCCGATCTTTGACGGACGCTTGATCGCCGACGGCTTCTCGCTCGATCGCCAGGGCTTTGCGCTGGTCAAGCATCCGACCAGCGTGAAGGACTATTACGACGACAACGAAGTCCGCAACGTCTACTATCCTGCCGTCGAAGCCTTCCTGAAGGCGACGCTGAAGGCGGATCGTGTCTTCATCTTCGATCACACCGTGCGCAAGCGCGTCGAGGGTGCAGCTGATATTCGCGGCGGCGGACCGCGCCAGCCGGCGACCCGCGTCCATGTCGACCAGACCGCCGTCTCCGGCCACAACCGGGTGTTCGAGCACCTGCCCGACGAGGCCGAGCAACTGGTCAAGGGCCGCGTCCAGGTGATCAATCTGTGGCGCCCGATCCGCGGGCCCTTGCGCGATTCACCGCTTGCGATGGCCGACGGTACGACAGTGGCGCCGGAGGATCTGATCGCCTCCGACCTGATCTATCCGAACCGCAGCGGCGAGACCTATTCGGTGAAGTACAACCCGAACCACCGCTGGTTCTACATTCCCGAGATGACGCCGGACGAGGCGATCCTGCTGAAATGCTACGACTCGGCGACCGACGGCCGCACGCGGTTCGGGCCGCATACGGCGTTTGTCGATCCCACCACGCCCGCGGACGCCGCGCCGCGCGAGAGCATCGAGCTGCGCACGCTGGTGTTCCATAAGCAGTAAGGGACGCGCTTCCCATAAATTCGTCATGCCCGGGCTTGTCCCGGGCATCCACGTCTTGGGCTCCGCGCGAAGAAAGACGTGGATGGCCGGGACAAGCCCGGGCATGACGGTGCGTGGAGCGCAGAAGGTCACTCTGCCCTCAAACTTGGCACCCCCGTCCCAATAATGTTACGCCCGTCGCCAAACCGCTCGGGAAAGAGGCGATTCGTGGACGGCGTGGTGACGAAGGAAGAGGCGGGGATCGGGTTCCGCGCCCTGGTGCTTGCACTTCTGGCATTGGCCTCCGGCCACATGCTGTCGACGCTGCTGCGGACCATTCCGGCGATCAGCCTCGATCTGATGGCGTCGGATTTCGGCACCTCGCCGCAGGCGCTGGCGAGCCTCACCTCGATCTATCATTTCTCCTTTGCCGCCTCGCAAATCCCGGTCGGCGCCGCGATGGATCGTTTCGGCGTGCGGCCGGTGTCGCTGAGTCTGCTCGCCGGTACCGTGGTCGGAACGCTGGTCTCGGCACTGGCGACGGGGCCGGCGAGCTTCGTGCTTGGCCAGCTCATGCTCGGCGTCGCCACTTCGGGCATGCTGATGTGCCCGATGACGCTCGCGGCCAAGCAGATGTCGGCGGCGAAGTTCGGCCTGTGGTCCGGTCTGATCCTCTCGATCGGCAATATCGGGATGCTGCTGTCGGCAAGCCCGTTGGCCTTCGTGGTCGATCAGTTCGGCTGGCGCGCCGGTTTCTGGGTTTCGGCCGGCTTCGGCATTGTGGTGCTGATCGCGGTGTTCGCGCTGGTGCCGCGGCAGCCGGCGGCGCATGCGGATGATTCCTCGCCGCTGCACCAGATGGCCGAGGTGCTGCGGCTCGGCATGTCGCGCGGCCTGCGCGGGCTGATCGCGCTGTCGCTGGTGTCGCTCGGCGCGTCGCTGACGTTGCGCGGCTTGTGGGGTGGGCCGTGGCTGATGGACGAGAAAGGGCTCAGCCGGATCGAGGCTGGCAATGTGCTCGGCCTGTTCACGCTGGCGATGATCGTCGGCCCGGCCTGCATCGGTGCCTTCGACCGCAAGTTCGGGCACCGCCGCGCCATGGTGGCGGCGACGCACGCCATCGCCGCGCTGCTGCTCGTCTTGATGGCGGCCGGTGCGCCGCATTTCCCGGTCTCGAACCTGTTCGGCGTTGCCGTGATGCCGACGCAATATGACCTGGTGCTGTTGATCCTGATCGGGCTCGCGACGTCGGCGCAGCCGCTCATCTACGGCATGACGCGCCAGCTTGTCGCCGCCCAGAACACCGGCAAGGCGCTGTCCTCGGTCAATCTCGCGTTCTTCCTCGGCGCAGCGCTGCTGCAATCCAGCACCGCGGGCGTCGCGGCGCTGTTCGGGCTGCCCGCGGTGCTGCTGTTCATCGCCGGCGCGCTGGTGATCGGGATCGTGCTGTTCCTGATCTACACCAGGCCCTAGCGCTCCGTTCCGATCAGATCGTCTGCGCCTGCTTGCGAATCTCGTTGGCAAGCGGCCGCAGGGAATCGCCCCCGCGCGGCCCCACCAGGGAGTAGCCCGTACCGCCGTCGGCCCACGAGAAGCCCGCGACGTCGCCACCCGAATGCGCGGCCATCGGCGCGTTCTGGTCCGACGTCATCGGACGGGTGAGAACCACGAGCCGCTCGCCGCGATCGTCGTCATACATGAACATGGCCGCCGGACCGTGTGCGGTCGGCACCACCCGTCCGCCCATCAAGCGATATCCCGACCTCGTCAGATCCGGCAGCTTGACCGGTTGACGCAGCCTGTTGGAGACCCACTGCACAAGCTCGGTGCTGTCGCGCAGCTCGACCGGCCGGGTGCGATCGGAGGCGTACACCTTGTAGGAATCGCTCGCTTCCTGGGCGAGCGCGGCAAGGCCGACGGCGGGCCCTTCGGTCGCGCCACGGAGCGCCCATCCGCCGACGCCGCCGATTGCAAGCATCAGCATCGCCGCGATCGCCCAGCGAAACGGGGCGGGGCGGCGGCGCTTGCTCTCGATGATCCTTGATAAATTGAGTTGTGGCGGCAGCGGCTCCTCTGCAATCGGTGCGAGGGCCGAGCGCAACCAGCAGCGCTGATCGGAAAAGGAAGCGACGCGCTTTGCCACATCCGGATGGCTCTCCAGATAGGCGGCGACTTCGGCCTGGCGCTCGGGCTCGAGCGCGTGATCGACATAGGCGTGCAGATCGTCTTCCGAGATGGGACGATTGCTCATGGGATGCTCCGCAACTGTACGACGTTCCTGTGCTGGTTATCCGCGGGCCCTTCCAGCTCCTGCTGCAGCTTCTCGCGTGCCCGCGAGAGGCGCGACATCACGGTGCCGACGGGAATGTTGAGCACCGTGGCGGCCTCCGCGTAGGTCAGGTCTTCGACGGCGATCAGCAGCAGCACGGCGCGCTGCTCGTCGGGAAGCTTCCCGAGCTTTCCGAGCACGTCCTGATACATCAGTTTCTGCTCCTGCACCGCATCCTGTCCGAGCTCGTGCTCACCCGCCTCGTCGATGGCGACGTGCCGGGCGCGAACGGATGCGCGGCGAAACTGGTTGATGGCGAGGTTGTGCAGGATGGCGAACAGCCATGACCGTGGACTGCCGGTGTCGCGCCGCTGGTGCCAGTGACTAACGGCGCGCTCCAGGCAGTCCTGCACCAGATCGTCGGCGGCCGCGTGGTTGCGGACCAGCGCACGCGCGTAGCGGCGCAGCGCCGGGATGACCGGCTCGATCTGGTGCAGCATGTCGCTCATGGCGCTTGCACCTGCACGACCGCTCCGAGCTTCGCCGGTTCGCCGGATGCGATGACGAGGTAACGCCGCTCCGTCCTGGCTGCGCTCTGCACGATCTGGCGGATCGGTCCGGTGACGTTGACAATGGCGGAGCCGGCGGGATTGGTCATGAAGGCTGCCAGAGGCTCCACCGATCCCGTGCCATCGGCACGTTCGGCCAACCCTAGCACGTAGTGCTGCTTGGGTTCGAGTCCGGTGACCGACGCCTGCAGCACCTGGATCAGCCCCTGATCGAACAGCGAGACGCTGGTCGGCGGCTTCTCGCCCTTGGCCTGCTTCTTCGGCGCGAGCGCAAGGTGAGCGGCCTGGCCGGCAACGCCGAGGGCTTGCAGGTTCTGGCGGTCATCCGGATTCGGCGCGGCGTTCGGTACGTAAGCTATGGCCTGCGGCGCCTGGCCGATCGGGATGTTGGCGACCACCTTGTTGGTCGCGGTGTCGATCGCGGCCAGCGCGTCGGCATTTTCGAGACCGACATAGACCCGCGTGCCGTCGCCGGACGGCCAGACGCCGTGCGGCAGATTGCCGACGGGGATGGTCGCGACTTGCGAGAAATCATCGGTTCGAAACACCTTGACCTCGTTGGCGCCGCCGATGGTCACATAGGCGAAGGTCCCCTTTGAGGTCCTGGCGAAATTGACGTGGTTGGTGATCGGGCCGGTGTCGATGGTCTTGATCAGGTTGAACGGCGGCTTCGCGTTGAACACCTGCGTCCTGCCGACATCCTTCAGCGTGAACCATACCTGGTCGGCATCGGGCGAGGCCGCGATGTTCGGGCAGAACGGGCTTTCCTGCTTCACCTTCGCGACGATCTGATGGTCTGCGACCGAGACCACATCGGTCTCCGGATTGAACGACGAACAGATGTAGCCGTACTTGCCGTCGGGCGAGAAGATCTGCATGCCCGGTCCCGCGGGCACCTCGATGCGCATCGTTTCCTTGAAGCTCTGCGCGTCGATGACCGAGATGTAATTCTCGCCGCGCACGGTGACCCAGATTTCTTTGCCGTCGGGCGTGAAGAAGGCCTCGTGCGGCGAGCGTCCGACATAGGTGACGTGCTTGACCGAGTTCGTCGCCGTGTCGATGAAGGTCACCGAGTTCGACCCGATCGAGACCACCGCGAGGGTCTGGTGGTCGGGCGAATAACCCATGCCGTGCACCAGCACCTGCCCCTTGTAGAGTGGGCTGAAATTGCCCGGCTGCGGATCGCCGAGCCGGATCACGCCGAGCAGCTTGTTGTCGGCCGGGTCGGTGACCGACACCGTGTTGGAGAATTGCTCGGCGGCGTAGACGCGATCGTGATGGCTGACCGGAATGTCGGGCGAGGACGCAGCGCCCGGCGCCTGGCCGGCGAAGGCGGAGCTCGACATCGCCAGCACGGTCGTGGCCAGCAGGCACTTCAGGATCTTGCGGTTCATCGTTTGAGGCTCCTAGTTCTTCATTTCGTGGGACATGTTCATGTGATCGTGAGCCGCGTGATCGTGGGCTGCGGCGGGCGCCGGGCCCGGCTGCGTCGGGGCCGGCGCGGATGCCGTCACCGGCTCGCCGATCGCGAGCTTCATGGCGTCGATCTCCTGCCGCTGCTCGATGATGATTTCCTGCGCGATCCGGCGCAGCTGCTCGTTCTTGCCGTAGCGGAGTTCGATCACGGCCATGTCGATCGCGCCCTGGTGATGCGGCGCCATCATCGCGACGAAGTCGCGATCGATATCGCCGCTCGGCTTGGCGGCCATGTCGTTCATCATCTTGGTCATCGCGGTATCGTTTTCAGCAAGGAAGGCGCTCTCTTCGGCCGTCTGCCCGGTCTGGACCGGATGATGGTCGTCATGCGCGAAAGCAGCCGCCGCAGCTGCAAAAGCGAGCAGGGCGGCCGCGACGAGCGGCGCGAGGCCGGACTTAAGGAATCGAGGAAGCATTTGCGTTCACCCTGGGAGTTGTCGGGAAGGCCCGAGCGGTTACGGGCTTGGGCCGGCTTGCATGGGTGGGACGCAGCAGCGTGAGTTCTATTCCGTCGCGGGGCAGGTTCTTCTCGATCACGACTTGCTGATCGACGGAATGATCCGTTTCGGCCGAGCCAGCCGGTTTGCGATCGGCAAGCCACTGGCTATAAGAGGGAATTCCGGTTCCGATCGACCGGTTCCTCGATCCTCCCTGCGCAAGTCGCTCGCGCCAAGAAGGCCAAGATGTCCGCCAAGATCGATCCGATCACCCGCTCCGTCGTCCAGCACCGCCTGTCGTCGATCGTGAAGGAGATGGGCGAAGCCATGCTTCGCACCTCCTATTCGCAGATCCTCAATTCCAGCCGCGATTTCTCGCTGGCGATCTGCGACACCAACGGCCGGCTGATCGCGCAGGCCGACCACATTCCGGTTCATGTCGGCGCCTTGCCCTGGGCGACGCTGGCGGTGGAGGAGCGCTTCAAGGATGTCGCGCCCGGCGACGTCATCCTGCTCAACGATCCTTATCAGGGCGGCAGCCATCTGCCTGACCTGACCGCATTCGTACCGGTATTCGATGGGGGAAAAAGACTGCTCTGGACCATCGTGCGCGCGCATCAGAGCGACATCGGCGGCGCCACCCACGGCGCCTACAATCCAGCCGCCACCGAGATCTATCAGGAAGGCATTCGCATTCCGCCGATCAAGCTCTACGAGGCCGGCAAGCCGCGCGAGGATCTGCTCGATCTGCTGGCTTTGAACATCCGCAACCCCCGCGAATTCCGCGGCGACCTCGCGGCGATGCTGGGTGCCGCGCATCTCGGCGAGCGGCGCGTCGCAAAGCTGTTCAGCGAGTTCGGTGCCGAGACCGTCGAAGCCGCGATCGAGGCTATTCTCGACGCGACCGAGCAGCAGACCCGCGCCGTGGTGTCGACCTGGAAGGACGGCGTGTTCTACGGCGAGGCCCTGCTCGACGATGACGGCCACGGCCGCACCGACATCAAGATCGCCGCCAAGGTGACGAAGAAGGGCAGCGACATCGAGGTCGATCTCGCCGGCTCCGATCCGCAGTCGACCAGCTTCGTCAATTCGTCGCACGCCAACATGCAGGCGGCGGTCGCGATGGCCTTTGCCTATCTGATCGACGCCGACATTCCCAAGAACACCGGCGCGCTACGGCCGCTGAAGGTGGTGGCGAAGCAGGGCACGATTGTCTGGGCCGATCCCGGCCGTCCCGTCACCTTGTGCACCAGCCATCCATCCAATGAGATCGTCGAAGCCATCATCAAGGCGATGTCGGCGTCCTGTCCGGATCGCGTGATGGGCGGGTGGGGACGCCGCTTCCGCATCGCGATCCAGGGCGAGGATCCGCGCAACGGACGCAATTTCATCTGGCACATGTTCCAGGCCCGGCCCGGCGGCGGCGCCTCGCCCGGCGGCGACGGTTATTCGTCGATCGGCGAATGGCACTCGGTCGGCGGACTCAAATTCGGCAGCATCGAGGTGGCAGAGGTGCGCTTTCCCCTGCATTTCCGCCAGCACGAATTCCGGCCGGACTCCGGCGGCGACGGCCAGCATCGCGGCGGGCTTGGCGTCGCGCTCGACATGGTGCTGGAGACGCAAAAGCCGGCCAAGGGCAACACCGCCGGCGACGGCGCGCGCCATGGTCCCTGCGGCATGCTCGGCGGCAAGGACGGCGAGCCGCATCACTACCGGCTGCTCTCGGAAGGACGCGAGCCGCGCGTGCTGAAGACCAAGGAGGTCGGCATCGAGCTGCGCCCCGGCGACTGCCTCGAGATCCGGTCCTCTGGCGGCGGCGGCTGGGGGCCGCCGGAGAAGCGCTCGGCGGAAGCGCGGGCGCGCGATCTTGCGCAAGGTTTGGTTTCGAAAGCGGTGTAGGCAGCGATGTACACGATTGGGGTCGACGTCGGCGGCACTTACACCGACCTGGTTGCAACTGACAAAACCGGGCGCACGGTTTTTGCAAAATCGCCCTCCACGCCGGCCGATCAGTCGATCGGCGTCATGGCGGGACTGGAAGAGCTGGCGCGCCGCCTCGGCGTGACACGCGCGGCGATGCTCGCCGCGACCGATCGCCTGGTGCACGGCACGACAGTTGCGACCAATGCGCTGCTCGAGCGCAAGGGTGCGAGAGTTGCGCTCCTGACCACCGAGGGACACCGCGATGTCGTCGAGATGCGCGAAGGGCTGAAGCCGGACCGCTACGATCTGCGCACGCCGCCGCCGGAGCCGCTGGTGCCGCGCGAGCGCCGCTTTGGCGTGCGCGAGCGGCTGAAGGCCGACGGCAGCGCCGCGGTTGCGCTCGACGCCGCCGCGCTCGGCGATGTCATCGCCGAGATGAAACGTTCCGGTGCGAATTCGGTCGCGGTCTGCTTTCTGCACGCTTATCTCAACCCGGCGCATGAGCTCACCGCCGTCGAGCAACTGGCGAAGGAGCTGCCCGACGTCAGCGTGTCGCGCTCGAGCGACGTGCTGCCGCAGATCAAGGAATATGAGCGCGTCTCGACCACGATCGTGAACGCCTATGTCGCGCCGACGGTGCGGCGCTATCTCACCAATCTGGAGCGCAGCCTCGCGGAAGCCGGCTTTGCGGGCTCGCTGTTCGTCGTGCTGTCGCATGGCGGCATGGCGCCGGTCGAGGAAGCCTCGCGGCTCGCCGCGGGCACGGTGCTGTCGGGGCCGGCCGGCGGCATTTCCGGCAGCCGCCGCTGCGCGGATCTTCTCGGAATTCCCGATCTCGTGCCGTTCGACATGGGCGGCACCTCGACCGACATCTCGCTGATCGCGGACGGCCAGGCCTCGCTGTCGGCCGATGGCATGCTCGCCGGCCAGCGCATTGCGCTGCGCAGCCTCGATATCGCCAGCATCGCCGCCGGCGGCGGCTCGATTGCGAGCGTCGACGGCGGCCGCACGTTGCGGGTCGGGCCGGAGAGCGCGGGCTCGGTGCCGGGCCCGGCCTGCTACGGCAATGGCGGCACGGCCGCCACCGTCACCGATGCCAATGTCGTGCTCGGCTATCTCGATGCCGCGGCCTTCATGGGCGGCGCGCGGCCGCTCGATCGTGCAGCATCGGAAGCGGCGGTGGACCGGATCGCCGCAGCGCTCGAGCTGTCGCGGATCGAGGCCGCCGCCGGCATCTACAAGATGATCAATCTGAAGATGGCCGACGGCATCCGCCTGATGACGCTGCGCCGCGGCGTCGATCCGCGCAAATTCGCGCTGCTCAGCTTCGGCGGCGCCGCCGGCATGCACGCCGCCGAGGTCGCGCGCGAGCTCGAGATCAAGCGCATCATCGTGCCGACGGTCGCTTCGGTCCTTTCGGCGTGGGGCATGCTGACCAGCGATCTGCGTTACGAGGTCAGCCGCACCCATTACGGCACGGGCCGGATTTCCGCCGACGAGGTTCGCGCCTTGTTCGCCGGGCTGGAAGAGCAGGCGGCGGGGCGGCTGCGCGATTGGTTCAAGGGCGATATCGCCATCGAGCGCTCGGCCGAGATGCGCTACGGCGAGCAGGTGTTCGAGATCGACGTGCCGCTCGGCGAGCTCGATCTCGGCGCCGCCGACCTGGTGGCGCAGATCGAGGAACGCTTCCATCGCCGCCACGAGGAGCTCTACACCTATGCCTCGCGCGGGCAGGAGGTGGTGTTCGTCAACGCCCGCGTCGCCGCGGTCGGCAAGGTGGCGCGCGGCAGCAGTGATGCCGGAAAGGCCAGCTCGGCGGCGCCCTGCGCGCCGCGCGGCAAGCGGCAGGCCTGGTTCGGTGCCTGGCGCGAGGTGCCGGTCTACGCGCTCGACGATCTCAGGCCGGGCCAAGCGCTGGCCGGTCCCGCGATCATTGAGGCCGAAACCACAACCGTCCTGGTCGACAGCGGTGACCGCGTCGCGGTCAACCCGCTCGGCTGGCTCGATATAACATTGCGCTGAGCCCGCCTCCGCCATCAACATTTCATTTTTCCGGCATTGGCTTGGGCGATAAACTCCGCTCGCTCGGGAGGAGCGCCGGCCAGCCGCCGGCGTTTGTGGCGATGTTGATGCAAGCAAAAAGACAAACGGCGCTTTCGATATCCCTCGTCCTCGCAGCTGTCCTCGCGGTGGCGCCGTTGCGTGCGCAGCAGGCGCAGACGGCGGCCGGCAACGAGATCCGCATCGGCAACGTCATGCCCTACACCGGGCCGCTCGCGGCGTTCGCGACCATCGGGCGGGCGGAGGCGGCCTATTTCGACATGGTCAACGAGCATGGCGGCATCAACGGCCGCAAGGTCAGGTTCGTCTCGGTCGATGACAGCTCCAATCCGAAGATTGCGATGGAGCAGACCCGCGATCTCGTCGAGAAGCAGGACGTGCTGTTGATGTTCGGCTCGTTCGGCACGCCGAGCAATCTCGCGGTCCGGAAGTACCTCAACGAGAACAAGGTGCCGCAGCTGTTCGTTGCTTCCGGCGACGAGGCGTGGGCGCATCCCGTGACCTTTCCCTGGACCATGGGCTGGCAGCCGACCTTCCGCGCCGAGGGGCGGATTTATGCCAACTATATCCAGGCAGCCTATCCCTCCCGCAAGATCGCGGTACTTTGGCAGAACGATCAGTTCGGCCGCGACCTGTTCAAGGGATTGCAGGAAGGGCTCGGCGACACCGCCGGCATGATCGTCGCCGATCTCGCCTTCGACGCGTCGGAGACCGCGATCCAGAACCAGATCGGAATTTTGAAGAACTCCGGCGCCGATATCCTTGTGTTCGACGGCGCGCCGGCAATCGCGGCGCGCGCGATCCGCGTCGCCGCCGACCTCGACTGGCATCCGGTGTTCATCCTCGACAATGCGTCGGCCTCGATCGCCAGCGCGCTGCGGCCGGCAGGCCTGCAGAATTCGCTCGGCGTGATCTCGACCTCGTTCCTCAAGGATGCCGGCGATGCCTCCTGGAAGGACGATCCGCAGATCAAGGCGTGGCTCGCCTTCATGGACAAATATTATCCTGATGGCGACAAGGACGACATCTACGCCGTGTTCGGCTACGCCGCAGCCGATACGCTGATGCAGGTGCTGCGCCAGTGCGGCGACGATCTGTCGCGCGAGAACATCATGCGGCAGGCCGCGTCGCTGAAGGACTATCAGAGCCCGATCGCGCTGCCCGGGATCGTGATCAACACCGGACCGAAGGACTTCCGCCCGATCAAGCAGATGCGGCTGGTGCAGTTCGACGGCAATGCCTGGCAGCCGATCGGCGACGTGATCGACAGCGCGTTCACGGCAGTGCGCGAGGATAATTAGTCTTTGTCGTCCCGGCGAAGGCCGGGACCCATTACCCCAACTGCGCATTGTTTTGCTCTGCTGGGGCGATAATCCCTTACACACCACCCAGCGGTGGTTATGGGTCCCGGCCTTCGCCGGGACGACGATGGGGTGAGGGGCCGGCGCAACAACCGCCTACTTCTTCAACCCGTAATTCAACAACCCGCCCTTGTTCTTCGGCGGATGCGCGCGCAGGCCTTCCTCGTTCGGCTCGGTGCCCCAGCCCGGACGATCCGGGATCACGAGATGACCGTCGACGAACTCGGGCACATGGGTGAACAGCTCGTGGTCCCAGGCCAGCCGATCGATGTCGGTCTCCATGATCCGCAGGTTCGGCACCGCGGCGCAGAAATGCGCGTTCATCATGGTGCAGAGGTGGCCGTAGAAATTATGCGGCGCGACGTTGACCTCGAAATGCTCGGCGGTGGCGGCGATCTTCATCGACTGCCAGACCCCGTTCCACGGCGTGTCGATGATCGCGACATCCATCGCCTGCTCGGTGAAATAGGGCAGGAATTCGCGCAGGCCGAGCAGCGTCTCGCAGGACGAGATCGGGTGCGGGCTCTGGCGGCGGATATAGCCGAGCGCCTGCGGATTGAAGGTGTCGATCTCGACCCAGAACATGTCCATCTTCTCGATGGCGCGCAGGATTTTCAGATAGCCCTCGGTCTTGGCGTTGAAGTTGAGGTCGAGCAGGAGATCGACATCCGGCCCCGCGCCGTCGCGGATCGCCTCCAGGTGCATGCAGAGATTGCGCAGCACAGTGCGGTCGATATTGATCTCGGGCTGGAACGGCGAGCCGAAGCCCGGGCGCCATCCTTGCGGCTTGCCGTCGGTGTAGACGAAGATGTTGGTCTTCATCGCCGTGAATTTCTTCTCGCGCACCTCGGCCCCGATCGCCTTGACGCCGTCGAGATCGGTGATCGCCGGCTTGTACCAGTCGGGATGATTGATGCGCCAGGTCGCGCAATGCGACCAGTAGACCCGCACGCGGTCGCGGATCTTGCCGCCGAGCAGGTCGTAGCAGGGCACGCCGAGCGCCTTGGCCTTGACGTCGAGCAGCGCGTTCTCGATCGCCCCGAGCGCCAGCGCCACCACGCCGCCGGCGGCAGGGCGCGTCGCGGCGAACAGCTCGACATAGATCCGCTCGTGCTCGAACGCATTCTTGCCGACCACCCGCGCCGACAGCCGCTCGATCGCCGCGGTCACGCCGGGCGCGCCAAAACCCTCGTCATATTCGCTCCAGCCGACCAGCCCGTCCGTGGTCGTCACCTTGACGAAGTGATAATTCCGCCAGCCGGCATCGCAGGCGAGCGTCTCGACGCTTTTGATTGTGGTGGATTTGCTCATGGTTTCCTGCCCGGCTGTTTGTTGGTGTTGGGGACGTTCAACAACGGATCGGCGGACGCGTCAATTCGCGCCAGGGCAAGGCGACAATGCGCGCAGGTTGGTGCTGCGGCACGCAGTCGTTGGTGGCGGCTCAATGCTACCGAACCGTCACCCTGAGGTGCGAGCGGAGCGAGCCTCGAAGGGCGACGGCCCGGCTCCTTCCGCGTGGATCTCATGGGGCCGTGCATCCTTCGAGGCTCGCAAGAGCTCGCACCTCAGGATGACGGGGAGGGAGTGTTCGGATCTATGGCCGGAACAGCGTCGGCCTTTGCCGCTCGAAGGTCTTGCGGCCACGCTTGAAGCCCGTCAGCACGTCGGGCAGCTCGGCGATCGCGTTGGTTCCGCTGTCGGTGTCGAGCACGACGATGTCGGCGGGATTGCCGACCGCGATGCCGTAGTCGCCGAGGTTCATCAGCCGCGCCGGCAGGTCGGTGACGAGATCGAGGCAGGCGTCGAATTCGCCGATCCCGGCATGCGCCGCATTGGCGTAGAGATTGGCCATCCGCAGCAGCGATGCATCACCGAACGGCGTGAAGGGATTTTGCACATTGTTGGTCGCGACCGAGCACAGCACCCCGTCCGCGACGAGCCGATGCGCGGCCGTGAGCCCGCGCGGCGCGTTGTGGGTGGCATCGCGGCCCATCAGATAGAGGTCGGTCGCGGGCAGCACGGTGACCGCGACACCGGCCTCGGCGAGCCGAGCGCCGGCTTTCTTTAACCGATCAGGCGGCAGCGCGGAGAGTTTGGTCGCGTGCCCGATCGCGACGCGCCCGTGATAGTTGCGCCGTTCGGTCTGCCGGCAGACCTCCTCCATGTGCCACCAGGAGGGATCGAGGTCGAAATCGAGATGGAGGTCGACATCGACGTCGAACTCCTGCGCGAGGTCGAAGATGCGCGCGATATGCGCGCTCGGATCGCTGTCGACATAGGGGCAGCCGCCGACCGCCTCGGCACCGTCGTGCAGCGCCGCGACCAAGAGCTCGTCGGCGCCGGGGTCGTTGGTCAAGCCCTCCTGCGGAAAGACACAAAGCGAGAGGTCGAGCGCCCAGGCATAGTCGCGTTTCAAGGCCTTGAGCGCCTCGAAGCCGCGCAGGGCGATCCGCGGATCGATCTCGACATGTGTCCGCATCCGCGTGGTGCCCGCCGTGATCGCGCGCTCGATCACTTTTGAGCCGCGCGCATAGACATCCTCGACCGTGAAATCGCGCTTCATCGCCGACACCGCGCGGATCGCCTCGCCGAGGCTGGCGTGATCGTGGCCGCAGCGGCCGAGCAGGCAGGCCTTGTCGAGATGGATATGGGTGTCGACGAAGCCGGGCAACGCCAGCCGGCCGCTGAGGTCGACTTCAACCGCCTCGCACACGAGGCGCGGCGCGATCGCGGCGATCCGGCCGCCGGCAATGCCGATATCGACCGTGGCGGCAGAGCTGCGCGTCACGGCATTGCGGAAGACCAGGTCGAAGGCAGGTTTCGCGATCATCGGGAAGAAGACATCAGGATGGTCTGAGCCTAGCGGAAGGGCAGGGAACCAGCAGCATCAGATTGTGTGCAATTTGCTAGCCATATTGTCCAAAAAATGTGCATACACTTTTGTCGCCAGATTGTAGAGTCCTGATTATCCCCGGAGGCCCCCATGTCCGCACCCGCCAAAGCCGATGCCCGCCCGATGTCCGATGCCGAGATCGTCGAGGCCTATCTGACGGCGTCGATGATCCCCGATCCGGATGCGGCCGCGGCCTATATGAAGCCGGGCACGGTGATCACCTTCACCGACGGGCGCGAATTCGACCATCCGCGCGGGCCGACCGCCTTCAACGCGAAGCGCTACCGCTGGGTGAAGAAGAGGATGGACCGCTTCGATGTCTGCCCTGGCACGGACGAGACCGTCGTCTACAGCGTCGGCACGCTCTACGGCGAATGGAGCGACGGCACGCCGTTCGAAGGCAACCGTTATGTCGACCGCTTCGTGGTGCGGGGCGGGCAGATCGTCAAGATGGACGTCTGGAACGACAGCGCCGAGCGGATTTTGGCGCAGCGGGGGATCGAGGAGTAGCAACCGCTTCACCGTGTTAGTCCGTCATCCTGAGAGGCTGTGAATCTATGTGATTTGAGGCGTTTCCGTTTGCGGAACGGTGAGTCGAATGATTCTCT